>JBKBIZ010000025.1:0-35091 GCA_046293975.1 Hyphomonas sp.
GTCCCACCGGACCCTCCTCGTCGCCGTCACCCGCTGGGGTAATCTCTACACCGTCCAGATCGGCGACAAGGTAACGACTTACCGCAAACCCGATCCGGTAAAGCCCAGCTGGCACGATCCCGTCTGGCAAACAGCAAATCCTCCAAACATGGTTGGAGTTTTTCTGGAGTTTTCGGAATTTCCTCCAGCGGAGATTCCCGAGTGCTTTCCCCTCGAAGCTCATCCTGAGAGAAGCCGAAGGATAAGCGGGCTCACCCCCGACACCTCCTAGCCTCACCGAACCCCACCCCAACCCTCCCCCAAGTCTGGGTGAGGGGGCCCGTCGCCCTCAGTCAAAACGCCAGCTCTCCCCACACACAACAGGTCCCCTCACCCAGACTTGGGGGAGGGATAGGGTGGGGGCGCTCTCAATAAAAACATAACACCGGCCGCGCTCCCCGCGCGTTCCGGCCGCCCGCGTTAGCCCTTCGCCCGCTTCGCCACCAACCAGACCCATACCAGCAACAACGGCGAGCCAAGCTCAATGAACGCGCCCGACACCTGGAAATCGGTTCCCGGCCCCACCGCCATCTGCGAAATCAGCCGCCCGATGCCGCCGATGAACAGCGCCGCGCAGATGATCGCAGCGGTGCGGAAATGTTTCTCGATCTCGGGAATGATGCTCCAGAGGAGCAGTGTGACCACCACATACATGCCCGAAAGATACCGGAACTGATTGTCCACCGCCGCCGCAACGCTTCCGCCCGGATCAAGCCCGGCCGGTCCGCTCGCCATCCCCATCATGGCAAAGGCCAGCGGCACCAGCGAGAAAAGTCCCAGAACAATCTGCAAGCCCAGTTTCATGTGCGTTTCCCCCAAAAGTCTGGCGAACTGTTTTGTCGCCCTGGGTGCCAGTTCTTCAACAGTCCGCGCTCTTTGACAATTCTTGACCTTTCGCCGCGCCCGGCATATCTGGCGCTCAGGGCTCAGGGACGCCCGCCGCTCGCAAGGCTTTGGCCTCAAGGTGAAGATCCCCGGCGCCGGTTGGCGCTGCCCAGACAGCAGATGAGAAACCTTCTCCCTGCCAGTCCCGCAGCAAAGTGAGCCCTGCTTCATTGAGACTGGCTGGATGTAAGGACCACTCTGATGTCTTCCCAGATTGCCAATCGCGAGCAGGCCAAGGCCCGCGCCCGCCAGTTACGTGCCGCGCTTTCCAGTGCCGGCACGCCGATCTCCCATGCGCAAGCCCTCGAACGGGTCGCCCATGAACTCGGCTACCGGGACTGGAACACAGCTTCGGCGCGCCTCTCGAACGAACCGGAAATCCCCCTCCAGGTCGGCGATCTTGTGGCCGGGCGCTATCTCAAACAGCCCTTTACGGGGCGCGTGCTGGCGGTGAAGGAACTCTTTGGCGGGGCGGCGTTCGAGGTGACGATCCATTTCGACGCACCTGTCGATGTGGTCGAATTCGACAGCTTCTCGAACCTGCGCACCCGGGTAACCGTCACGGTCTCGGCTGCCGGCATCTCGCAGACCCGCACCAGCGACGGGGCGCCCCACATGATCCTGGAGCGCACCGGGGCTGAGATCATCTGAGGCAAACGGGCGGCGGTTAGGGGTAAAGCCGCACCGTCGCCCAGCCGCCATCTGCCTTGCGGTAGAAGCGCAGCCGGTCATGCATCCGGAAGGACTGGTCCTGCCAGAACTCGATCTCGCTGGGCGCAAGCCGATAGCCGCCCCAATGGGGCGGGCGCGGGATGTCCTTGTCATCGCCATAGATCGACGAAATCTCCGCCACCCGCTGCTCGAACACTGCCCGGTCGGCCAGCGGGCGGGACTGGTCAGAGGCAATCGCGCTGATCCGGCTCTGGGCCGCGCGGCTGGCAAAATAGGCGTCGGCCTCGGCCGCGCTCACCGGGGTTACCCCGCCGCGCACCCGCACCTGCCGGCGCTGGCTCTTCCAGTGGAAACAAAGCGCCGCCACCGGATTTGCCGCCAGCTGCACGCCTTTGACGCTCTCAAGGTTGGTGAAGAAGGTAAAGCCCTCGGCATCGACACCTTTGAGGAGAACGATCCGCACATCCGGCCGACCATCGGCATCGACCGTCGCCAGCGACATGGCGTTGGAATCATTGGGCTCGGACGCGCGCGCCTGCGCCATCCAGTCCTGGAAGAGGCCAATCGGGTTATCCGTCTCAGGCACCAGCGGGCGCTCGCCCTCGGCGGCATAGTCAGCCGCGCTCGGGGTCGGGGGGATTACGGAAGACGTCATGGGAGCGGCCCACCTTTTCGCGGTTTGTAAGGCAATGTTTTTCATATAGGACGAGGCCCGAAGCCGCGAGAGGATAGCCTGTCACATGTCCCACAACACGTTCGGCCACCTTTTCCGCGTCACGACCTGGGGTGAAAGCCATGGGCCCGCGCTTGGCTGCGTCATTGATGGGTGCCCGCCCGGACTGGCGCTGGACGCCCCGTTCATCCAGCAATTCCTGGACAAGCGCCGGCCGGGAACCTCCCGTTTCGTCACCCAGCGCCAGGAGGCCGACGCGGTAAAAATCCTCTCCGGCGTGTTCGAGGACGACCGGACCGATGGCCCGGTGACCACCGGCACACCGATCTCGTTGATGATCGAGAACACCGACCAGCGCTCAAAAGATTACCGCGAGATCCGCGACCGCTACCGGCCCGGCCATGCCGATTATGCCTATGACCAGAAATACGGCGTGCGCGACTATCGCGGCGGCGGGCGCTCCTCGGCGCGGGAAACCGCGGCCCGTGTGGCGGCCGGCGCCGTCGCCCGGCGCGTGCTGGGCGAGGACATCACGATCCGCGGCGCCGTCGTCCAGATCGGCCCGCACATGATCGACCCGGAAAGCTGGGACTGGGCAGAAACGCAGAACAACCCCTTCTGGTGCCCGGACGCGAAGATGGCCGCCCAATGGGAAGACTATCTCGACAGCGTGCGAAAGTCGGGCAGCTCTGCGGGCGCCATCGTCCAGATCGAAGCGAGCGGCGTGCCCGCCGGCTGGGGCGCGCCGGTTTACGGCAAGCTCGACGCGGAACTCGCCGGCGCGATGATGAGCATCAATGCGGCCAAGGGCGTCGAAATCGGCGCTGGCTTTGCGGCAGCGGCCATGAGCGGAGAAGAAAACGCCGACGAAATGCGGGCGGGCAATGGCGCGCCGCGTTTCCTCGCCAACAATAATGGCGGCGTGGCGGGCGGGATTTCCACAGGTCAGGACATCGTGGTGCGGATTGCGATCAAGCCGACTTCGTCCATCCTCAACGAGGTAAAGTCGATCACCCGGGATGGCGAGGAAGTAGACGTGCGCACCATTGGCCGCCACGATCCGTGCGTAGGCATCCGTGCCGTGCCCGTGGCCGAAGCGATGCTCGCCTGCGTGCTGGCAGACGCCAGGTTGCGCCACCGGGGACAGACGGGGCGGTAAATCCGCAGAAGCCGCTTTCGCGCATCATCATAAATTGTTCATTTTACCCCCGTTCGTTCCGGAGAGGCGCTCTGCTAAGCGGATCGCTCGGCACTTGAAACGTGCGGGATAAGGAGACGTTTATGGCCTTGGGTGGCGTGGAATTTTTTGCAATTATTGGCTTTCTGATTGCCGCATATTCAATCGTCGCAAACGATGCGATCCAGACACTCGGCACATTCCTGTCCTCCAACAGCCGCAGACCCTGGTGGGTTCTCTGGCTCTATGCCTGCTCCATCATCGTGGCGGTCATGCTGTATGGGTACTTCGTCCTGAATAGCGACATCGCCTATGGGCGGCTGAACCGGATTCCCTATCCAGAAGCGGGCATCCAGTGGTGGCACGCCCTGCCGCCGCTCGCGCTTCTGATCCTTACCCGCTTTGGCATTCCGGTCTCGACCACATTCCTTGTGCTGACAATATTTGTCATGACCGGTGGCGGCGCGACCGAAGGCGTGCTGTTCGACATGCTGATGAAGTCCGGCGTCGGCTATATCGTTGCCCTTCTCGCGGGCGGGCTGGTCTATCTTGCCGTCGCAAATTCCTGGGAACGATGGATACACCGGACCCTGGACAATCCCGTGCCTGTCTACTGGGTGATCCTGCAATGGTGCTCGACCGCGTTTCTCTGGTCACAATGGCTGATTCAGGATCTCGCCAACATTTTCGTATTCCTGCCTCGCCAGACGGTGGTGACGGGCGATAGCACCGACGTTTTCTTCGCACCGTCGCTGCTCATTTTCACCACCGTGGTCATGCTGCTGCTCCACGCCTGGATTTTCGCGACGCGCGGTGGTGAAATACAGAAAATTGTTACCTCCAAGACCAACACGACGGATATTCGCGCCGCCACCCTGATCGACTTCATGTATGGGATCATCCTGTTCATCTTCAAAGATATCAGCGATGTCCCAATGTCCACGACCTGGGTATTTCTCGGGCTGCTGGCCGGACGGGAAATTGCGATTTCCTATTTCTCAGGCCTCCGCGACAAGAGGGAAGCAGCTGTCGATGTGGCCACGGACATCGCGCGCGCAACCATCGGGCTTGTCGTTTCGGTCGTCCTGGCGGTCGGTCTGCCCTGGCTGGCAACGGGCCGTACTCCCGCCTTCTAGTCAAAGCACTCCAGCCGAAAAAAAACCCCGGCGCGTTCTACGCCGGGGTTTTTCAATTCAGGTAAGCAGGGGAGCTTAGAAGCGAACCACTGCGCCAATCGAGATCACGTCGGCATCATTGTCGTCGCCTTCATATTTCGTGAAGTCGCCGCGGATGCCGAAACGTTCAGTGGCGAAGAATTTCGCGCCGACGCCATAAGCAACGCCGTCGAAATCACCCGATGCCGAGCCGACGCCCGGAACGCTGGCGCTCAGTTCGGAGGTGGCATAGCCAACCCGGCCAAACATGTGGAAACGCTCAGAGATCGGAGCACGCACGACGCCGAAAGCGCCGATGGAATGGTCGAGTTCGACCTTACCCAGACCAACATCGTCGTCCTTTACGCCGATGGATGCCTCACCTTCGACACCCAGATGGCGGGTGAAGAAGTAAGAGCCGCGGCCGGTGAGCGCGCCAAGATCGGCTGAGCCGATATCAACGTTCGAATAGCTGGCGCTCAGTTCGACATCACCCTGAGCAAAAGCCGCCGGAGCGGCCGTGAGGGCAATGGCGAGGGAAGCAAGTGCGATTTTCATTATACGCTATCTCCAAGTAAATGCGCTGGGCGCACCGGGGAAATAGCAATTAAAAATCCGTGTGCCACCTTTCCATACAGTTATGTGACAGGAAATCCATGTCACTGTGTCCAAAAATACACGATTAATTACAGGCGCTTAATGTTGAGCAATTCCACAGCATTCTGCACACAAACAAAAAACCCCAGCGCCTTCGCGCTGGGGAAGTGTTTGGGAGGTGGATTGCTGCAAAAAATCGATCAGAAGCGCATTACGCCGCCGATAGATACAACATCTGCATCGTTGCGATCGCCTTCATGTTTGGTAAAATCGCCCCGAATGCCGAAACGTTCGCTGGCGTTGAATTTGGCACCAACACCATAGGCGACGCCTTTGATGTCGGAAGCAGCCGCGCTCAATGCAGCATTGTTCGTGCTCAGCTCAGTTGCCGAATAGCCAAGACGGCCGAACAGGCTGAGGCGCTCGGTGACCGGCGCCTGCATGACACCATACGCGCCAAGCGAATGGTCGAGCTCGACTGTACCGACGCCAAAGTCATCATCTTTGACGCCGACGGAGGCTTCGCCTTCAACAGCGAAATTATTATTCAGGAAATAGGTACCACGCGCTGTCAGGGCACCAACTTCTGCCGGACCGACATCAAAGTTCGAATATCCACCGCTGATTTCTACATCGCCCTGGGCGAAGGCTGCGGGGGTAGCTGCGAGGATCGCCGCAAGGGATACGAGTGCAAATTTCATGGTCTACTTTCTCCTTATTGACGCGCCCGGCTTTTCTGGCTGGGCGCACCGTGGAAATAGACATGAAACCTCCGTGTTCCATCTTTCCATGCAGTCATGTGAGAGTAATGAAGGCGGACTGTGTCTGAAAAAACACGATCGATTACTGACGCTTAATATCAGTGTCAGAGTTGTGGTTTCCGCCAGGCTGTTACCTTCGTAAGGAAGGCAAGCTTGCCACACTCCTTAACAAAACCCGCCCGCATGAGCGCCTCGTCCAGCGCCCATGCGAGATAGTCCCTGTAATAGGGTTCATGGAAACCGTGCGGGAAATATTCGAGCAGGCCATCAAGTGCCGGGCGATCTGAAAACTGCAGGCTGTCTGCCAGAATGAACAGTCCGCCTGGCTTCAGCACACGGAATATCTCGGCCAGGACCAGCGGGCGCACGCGCGGGGGCAGTTCATGAAACAGGAAGATGGAAACGGCCATGTCAAAGCCGGCATTTTCCACAGGCATGGCCTCGGCCATGTCTTGAATAATGTCTGCCTGCCGCCACCGAGACAGGCGCGCGCGGGCGGCCTCTGTATAAGAGGGTGAGAGATCAAGCCCCGTGACATTGAGGCGGGGCCAGACACCCAGCACGGTTTCGAGGAAGCGCCCGTTTCCGCAGGCGACATCCATGAGGCTCACCTGTCTCTGGTCGCGGCCCTTCAGCTCCTTTGCGATTTCGGCAAGGCCAGCGCGGCGCATCGCGTCGGCCGTGCCGGAGAAGAGGGCTTCGACCTGCGTGTCGTAAAGCTGCGCGCTCTCATCGGTGAACCAGCCGCCGGACTGGTAATGGAAGTTCTGGAGGTAATAGTCGGGATAGCGGTTGGCGTTGCGATGGAGGAAATTGCCATCTTCCTGGAGGGCGCGCTGGAGTTCCTTGCCATCTCTGGACAGGCGCCTCTGATCGACGACTTGTACATCCTCCTGGAAGGCGCGGGCCGCTTTCAGGGCGCCCGGCAACCGGGCGAGGCCGAGTTCCCGGGGAGGCGGATAAAGGCCCGCCTCAATGTTGGCCCGGTCCTGGAGGAAGAGTTCAAAAAAGGCCCGGCGCAGCTCAGCCATGTCGGGCCTGCCACGGCTGGGCTGGAAGGCAGGTTCGCCGGGACGGTTGAAGCCTTCGGCGCGGGCACGGGCGGCCTGCATCTGGGCGGTGTACCAGACAGAGCGCAGCCCTTGCCCGGCGGCATAGCCGGCGCGCGCGGCGGTTCTTGAGGCTGTCTTTCGCCATCCCATGAGAGGAATATGTGCCCGGCGGCGGCGCCCGTCCAGTCACCGTCCGCCTTCAGCTTCCATTCAGCTTGACCGGGCGAGAGTGACATCAACACTGGAGGCTCTGAGCCTCAAGATAAAGGAGTGCGGTGATGATGAAGATTGCCATTCTCGCCTGCGGCGCAAGCCTCCTGGCGATCTCTCTGCCGGGCGAGGCACATGCGCAGTATGGCTATGGGTATGACCCGTATCCGGCGCCCGCCCGCAATGTGCAGTGCGAGCGGCAGAAATCGTCCGATGGTACGGCGGGCGCGGTGGTTGGCGCCGTGGTCGGCGGCCTGCTCGGCGGGGCCATCGGCAACAACATTGATAATGACCGCTATTACACCGAGTATCGCCGCCGCGGCCCGCCGCGCACCTATAAGGAAAGCCGGTCGAATTCGGGCCAGGTTGCTGTCGGCGCGACGCTTGGCGCGCTGGTCGGCGGCCTTGCGGGCAGCGATATCGCCAAAAAGTCAGGCGGCGACTGCCAGGTCGCCTATGCGCCGGTCAGTGGCTATTCCTCGGTACCCTATGGCTCAATCCCCCAGACAACGCACGGGCTCTATGGCGGGGCCGAAGTGATGCGCGGGGCGCCCAATAGCTATCCACAGCCCGCGCCGCAGCAATACCCGGCTTCGAGCTATCCCTCTTCGAACTATCCGTCCTATCCGACCCCGGCGCCAGCGCCCGCTTATCCGCCCTCAACCGGCTATCAGTATGGCGGCGGTCAGAGCGCGGCATCTGGTCCCGATTGCCGGGTCATCCACCGCGAAACGCCCATGCCCGACGGCCAGGTGTTACGCGACCCGGTGACGGCCTGCTGGAATGACCGCACGCGCCAGTGGCAGATCCAGGATGGCTGGGAGCAGGACGAAGAGCTTTACGGCTACTGAGGCAGGCTGACGCGCGGCGACAATCCGAGTTGCCCGCGCCTGCAAGGTGATGTTCACTCCGGCAAAATGCGGATCTGAACGGAGCTTTCCCATGCGCGTGTCCCTTATCTCTGCCGCCGGTGTTGCGGCGTTGCTTCTTGCGGCGTGCGCGCCGGCAGCCGAAGCGCCCGCAGGCGGTATCTCCGCAGAGCCTGCCCTTTCAGAGGACCATGCCGGCCTGCAGGGCGACGAGATGGGCGCTGAGGCGGATGCCATGGTGGATCGCGGCGTGATCGCCGGATCGCTCGCCCTTCTCGAAGGCAGCCTCCTGGTGCCCCCTGCCGGGCGCGATGTGACCGCTGGCTTTGGCACGTTTGCGGCGGGCGAGCGCGCGGTGACGATCATCGGCGCAGACGCCCCGTTTGCGCAGGCCGTTGAACTCCACACCCATGAAATGAGCGATGGTGGCAAGATGGCGATGCGCAAGGTGGACGCCTTCCCGGTGCCCGCCAATGGCGACCATGCACTCGTTCGCGGCGGCGACCATATGATGTTCTTCGGTGTGCAGCCAGACAGCCTGACGCCGGGCTCAGCGGTGAGCGTTATGGTCCGTGTACAGTTTGAGGATGGAACGACCGAAGAGGTCGAGCTTCCGTTTACGGTTGCTGCGCGCGAATAGTCAGCGCCGCCGCGCCAGAAACAGGTATTCGCGGTTTCCGTCCCCGCCCTCTATCGGGCTGGGGATGGGCGCGTCTGTATGCCAGCCACATCCTGCGAGGAAATCTGGAAACGCGCCGAGCGCGCGGGTCACGGCCTCCTGATCGCTCACGATGCCGCCTTTGCCGACATTTTCCGGGCCGACTTCAAACTGGGGTTTGAAGAGCGCGATGAGAACCCCGTCCGGGGCCGCCAGAGAGAGTGGCACAGGGAGCACCTTGTGCAGGGACACAAAGCTCAGATCACAGACGATGATCTCAGGAGGCGCCTTGAGATGGTCGCCAGAGAGGTCGCGGGCGTTTAGCCCCTCATAGGCAGAGACGCGCGCATCGGACGCGATCCTGGGATGGAGCTGACCGTGGCCGACATCAATGGCGGTGATGTGGGCGGCGCCCGCCTTCAGCAGAACATCCGTGAAGCCTCCTGTGGAGGCGCCAAGGTCGAGGCAGGTCTTTCCCGCAACGTCCACACCGAAGACGCTCAGCGCGTGGGCGAGCTTCAGCCCGCCGCGCGAGACATAAGGATGGGCGGCTTCTGCCTCGATGACCGCATTGCGAGCGATCATGTCTGACGGCTTCCGGATAGGCTGGCCGTCCACCTTCACTCGCCCGGCAGCAATGGCCGCCTGCGCTGCGGCCCGGCTCTCAAAATGGCCCAACGCGACAAGGATCTTGTCCGCGCGGTCGCGCTCTGGCGGCTCAGGATGTGTCATCTGATGGCTGACCTTACGGATAATCGGGCACCTAACCCCTTAGATCGATGTGCCGTGGCAAGGCCAGTACCGCTTTCCCTTGGGACTTGCGCACAGCAGACTTGCTCGCCACGATGGACGCATATGCAGCCTGAATGGCAAAAGCCCTGGAGAAAACGCAGATGCAACGATTGACCCGCCGCGCCGCCCTAGCTGGGGGCGCCGCCACTATTGCCCTCGCCGCCTGCAACCCTAAGGTTGCCAGTCCAGCGGCAGACACAGCAATCGCGCCTGCGCCAGCCGGCTTCAGGGACGGCATCGCTATCGCTGCGGCCATTGCATCGGGCGAGACGACGGCGCTGGCGGAAGTGGAAGCGGCCATTGGGCGCGCCCGGGCGGTCGAGAGTCAGATCAACGGGATCGCCACCGAGACGTTTGAACTGGCCCGATCAGACGCCGGCGGTGTCCTTTCGGGTCCGTTCGCCGGGGTGCCGAGCTTCATCAAGGATCTGATCGACTGGCGCGCCGCCCCCACGCTCAAGGGTAGCCGGGGTCTGGCGGGACATATCGCCACCGCCGACAATGTGTTTGCCGCAAGATGGCGCGGCGCGGGCATTGTTTCGCTTGGCAAATCGGCAACCCCTGAAGCCGGGCTTATCTCCTCCACCGAGTCCCTGTCCAACGGGCCGACCCGTAATCCATGGGATCTCAGCCGGATTCCCGGCGGATCTTCAGGCGGCGCGGCGGCGCTTGTGGCGGCCGGCGTGGTGCCCTTTGCCCATGCCAGCGACGGGGGCGGCTCGATCCGCATTCCGGCTTCGACCTGCGGGGTTTTCGGCATGAAGCCTTCCCGTGACCGGCTGCCTTACAGCGAGCCAGGCGCGATCCCGCCTCCGGTTCAGATCTCTGTGAACCATGCGGTGACGATCAGTGTGCGCGATTCCATCGCGCTGTTCCGCGCAGCCGAAACCGGCGCGAGCGGCTATCCGATGCTGGGAGACGTTCAGCCGCTGACACGGCGCCTGCGGATCGGCTTTGCGCCCGAGCCGATTGGCGGGACATCGCTTCACCCCGATACGCGCACGGCCATCGAGGACGTGGCGCAACTCTGCCGGGATCTCGGCCATACGGTGATCGATTACACACTTCCGATGGACGGGGCAAAATTCACCGATGATTTCATCATGTACTGGGCGGCCGGCGCCGGGGAATTCGCGCGTCAGGTGAGCGCCCATGCCGGCAAGCCGATCAGCCCGGAGATTGTGGAGCCCTGGACACTCGGGCTTGGCAATATGGCCGCCTCGCGGATGGCGGACCTGCCGGGCATTGTGGGGAATCTCATCGGCTTTGAGGCGGTGTATCACAGCTTCTTCGACAATCTGGACATTCTGCTGACCCCGGTGACGGGAAGCCCGGCCGTTCCTATCGGGGAACAGAGCCCTGACGGGGATTTCGACGCCGTGATGGAGAGCGTGTTGAACTTTGTGGCCTACACCACGCCGATGAACGTGGCCGGGGCGGCCTCCATGAGCGTTCCGCTGGCCTGGTCGCCGTCCGGGTTGCCCATCGGGGCGATGTTCTCCGGCCGGCGGGGCGATGACGCGCTTCTGTTCGAGCTGGCGCTGGAACTGGAGGCCGCCCGCCCCTGGGCAAACCGGAAGCCTCCACTTTCTGCCCTGTAATATTCGCAAGAATTAATCAAGCAGATCAAGCAATTAACCAAAGTGTTCCAGTCCTTTGCGGGCTGGAAACGCCTTGCGTGCTAGAAATCTTTTAGCACGAACCCTGACTCTGACGTCAGGATGCCCTATTTTACGACCGCCCTCCCAGGAAAGATCCCTCCCGTGAACCGTTCCGTCCTGATCGCAGCCATTATTCTGGCGGTTATTCTCGCCTACTTTGGAATCCGAAGCGTCATGCGCGGAAGTATCAGCACCGACCAGCCCGTCGCGGAGGCTTCCACCCGGTCCGAAGTGCCCCAGGCGCTGGTCGCTGAAGCCCAAAGCCAGCTTCACACAATCCGTATTGCCGCCAAGGGCCGCACCGCGCCCGACAAATCCGTGACACTCAAATCAGGCACCTCAGGCACCGTGGTCTCGACACCGGTCCGGGAAGGCACATTTGTGAAGGCAGGCACCCTGCTTTGCGGGCTAGACGTTGAAGCCCGCAGCGCACGGGTGAAAGAAGCTGAAGCGGCCCGCGACTCGGCGAAGGTGGACTATGAAGCCGCCGTCACACTGGCCGAAAAAGGCCTGACGCCTGCTAACCGCGAGGCATCAGCCAAAGCGACCCTGGACGCGGCCGAAGCAGCCGTGAACTCGGCGAAAGTGGAACTTGGGCGCACCCAGATCCGCGCGCCGTTTGACGGCGTGTTCGAGCGCCGGATGGCAGAAGCGGGCGACTATCTTTCGCCCGGCGGCGGCTGCGGCCTGCTGGTGGATCTCGACCCGGTGATTGTTGTCGCCGAAGTGACTGAAGCGCAGGCGGGTCTCCTCCAGAAGGATATGGCCGCGGACGTGCTGCTGGCCGATGGCCGGACATTCCCGGCGAAACTGCGCTTTGTGGCGCGGACCGCCAATGAACAGACCCGGACCTTCCTGATCGAGGCCGAACTTGAGACCGGCGACGCCCTTGTGGCCGCTGGTGTCACCGCCTCAATGACCATTCCGGCCGGCGAGGTTCAGGCGACCCTGGTCAAGCCTTCGCTCCTGACGCTGTCTGACGGCGGCCAGCTCGGCGTGCGCCATGTCGTGGAGGGGGATGTTGTCGCGTTTGCGCCGGTCAATGTGATCGACGAAACACCGCAAGGCGTCTGGGTCACCGGATTGCCCGAACGTATCCTTCTGATTTCGATGGGCCAAGACTATCTGAATGATGGCGTGACCATCAAACCGGTTCCCGCCAATGGAGCCCGTCCATGACAGGCATCGTCGATTGGGCAATCGGCCGGACCCGGATGATCCTGACTATCCTGGTGTGCGTGCTGCTTGCCGGCACGGCTACCTACATCAATATGCCCAAGGAAGCGGACCCGGATATTCCGATCCCCTTCGTGGCGATTACCGTTCCGCTGGCCGGCGTGACGCCGGAGGATGCCGAGCGGCTTCTGGTTCGCCCGATCGAGCAGGAAATCCAGTCCCTGGAAGGCCTGAAAACGTTCAACTCCTACGGCACCGAAGGCGCCGCGCAGCTCGTCCTCGAATTCGAGATCGACGCCGATATCAATCAGGCCGTTCTGGACGTCAAAGACAAGGTGGATATGGCCAAGCGCTATTTCCCCGATGATGCGCGCGAGCCAATTGTCACCGAGTTTAACGCGGCTCAGTTCCCTGTACTGGTTGTGAACATTTATGGCGACGCGCCTGAGCGCGGCCTGGCGCGGATTGCCGATAGTCTGAAAGACCGGCTGGAAAGCGACGGCACCATTCTTGAGGCCCGCGTTCTGGGCAAACGTGAAGAGCTGCTGGAGATCGTCGTCGATCCGGTAAAGCTGGAAACCTACAATATCTCCTATCAGGAGATCATGTCGGTGGTTTCCGCCAACAACCGGCTGGTCGCCGCCGGCTCCATCGAAACCGGCCAGGGCAGCTTTGCCGTCAAGGTTCCCGGCATCATCCGTACCGCCGGCGACGCGCTGGCGCTGCCGGTGAAGCAGACAGAAAACGCCGTCATCACTCTGGGGGATGTGGCAGAAGTGCGCCGCACCTTCAAAGACCCGACCGGCTTTGCGACGTTCAATGGCGAGAGCGCGCTTCTGATCGAGGTCGTCAAGCGCAGCGGCGCCAATATTCTCGACACGGCAAACTTCGTGCGCGACGCCATTGCCATCGAACAGGAAAGCTGGCCGCCGACCGTTGAGGCGATTGTCACCTCCGATACATCCGAGATGATCGGCACACAGCTCGGCCAGCTGCAAAGCTCGATCATGACCGCCGTACTGCTCGTCATGATCATTGTGGTGGCGGCGCTGGGTGTGCGGTCTGCGGCGCTGGTGGGTATCTCGATCCCAGCGACATTCCTGATGGCATTCATTTTCCTGGGCGCCTTCGGCTTTACCATCAACATGATGGTGATGTTCGGCCTCGTGATCGCGGTTGGCATGCTGGTGGATGGCGGCATCATCGTCACTGAATATGCCGACCGTAAAATGGCAGAGGGACAAAATCGCCGCGAAGCCTATGCAATGGCCGGAAAGCGCATGTTCTGGCCGGTCGTCAGCTCTGCGTTGACCACGCTGGCGGCGTTCGTTCCGTTCCTTTTCTGGAACTCGATGCCCGGCAAGTTCATGGCGTATCTGCCGATTACACTTATCTTCGTTCTGACCGCATCCTTGATCTCTGCACTGATCTTCCTGCCTGTTCTGGGCGCCACGTTCGGTGCCCGCCCAGGCGGCAAAGATGAAGACCTGGCGGCGCTGGCTGCGGACGCCGATCCGCGCAAGGCGAAAGGCTGGCTGGGCGGTTATGTGCGCATCGTCAGTGAAACCATTCGCCGCCCGCTGATTACAACGGGCGTCGCTTTTGGCACGGTCTTTCTCATATTCATGTGGTTTGGATCAGCCCAGCACAAATCCGAACTCTTCCTCGATATCGAACCGGAACAGGCTTACGTCTTCGTGCAAGCGCAAGGCGCATTATCCGCCAGCGAACAGGCTGAGCTTGTGAAGCGCGCTGAGGCCGCCATCGCCGACCTTGACGGCATCACAGCGCTTTCGACCCGTTCCGGAGTGTCAGGCAATGGCGGGATGATGGACGCAGCCGGCGGGATGCCGGCTGACACGATCGGGCAGATCCTTATGGATCTGAAGACCACCGCAGACGGTCCCTATAATGGCCGTGAGACACTCGATGTTGTGCGTGAGCGGCTCTCGAATGTGCCGGCGCTGCGTTTCCAGATCAGCGCCAGGGAACAGGGCCCGCCCGGCGGCAAGGACATTCAGGTTGCCCTTCTGGGGCTTGGCAATGACGAACTCTATCAGTCTGCGGACATGATCCGCGGCTGGCTTGAGGCACGCAATGATGTCCGGGAGATCGACGATTCCAGGCCTCTGCCCGGCGTTGAATACCAGTTGACCGTCGACCGGGCCGAAGCAGGCAAGTTCGGCGTGGATGTTGCGCAGGTTGGCGCCGCTGTGCAGCTGGTGACCAACGGTATCCTCGTGGGCCGCTATCGCCCGGACGATTCCAATGACGAACTCGACATCCGTGTCCGCTTCCCGGAAGATGCCCGCTCAGCGTCGGCACTCGACAGCCTGCGGATCACCACGCCGCAAGGAAATGTGCCGCTGTCGCTGTTTGTCGACCGCGAGCCCGCCCCGCGCGTCAGCACGATCGAACGCCGCGATGGCAAACGGGTGATCGCCGTGCGCGCCAACGCCAGGGAACAGGGCGCAGGCGCAGCTATTGTTGCTGAGCTCAAGCTATGGATCGACCAGCAGGACATGCCCGCAGGCGTCGAAGTTCGCTTCGAAGGCGCCGATGAGGACACTGCCGATGCGGCCGCCTTCTTTAGCGGCGCGGCGGCGGCAGCCCTCTTCATGATGGCGGTTATCCTTCTCTGGCAATACAATAATTTCTGGCAGGTGATCCTGACCCTGACCGCCGTCATCATCTCGACAGCCGGCGTTCTGGTCGGCATCAACCTTATTCTTCCCTATGTCAGCATCCTGATGATTGGGACGGGCATCGTGGCGCTGGCGGGTATCGTTGTGAATAACAATATCGTGCTCATCGACACTTATAACCGCCTGCTCTCTGACGGCCGGCCGCCGGAAGAGGCCGCGCTGGCCACAGCGGCGCAGCGTATCCGCCCCATTCTCCTGACCACGGGAACAACCGTCTGCGGCCTGCTTCCGATGGTCTTACAGGCGACCGTGATGTTCTCAGAAGGCGCCATCAATTTTGGCGGGGCGACCTCCGAATGGTGGGTTCAGCTGGCCACGGCCGTGGTCTTCGGCCTTGGCTTCTCGACGATCATGATCCTGCTGGTCACGCCGACATGGCTGCTCGTGCCCTACCGGATGAAACGCCGGGCAAAGAAAGTTGGCACTTGGCTCAAGCCTTATGTGCTGAAGCTTATCGGCTGGCTGCGGGCCCGCAAAAAGGGGGGCCACACCCCTCCACCATCGGGCGGCATCGCGGCGAATGAACATGAAAAATCGCCGACGGTCGTGCTTCCGGCCGCCGAATAACCAGGCTCAGCCTGCCGGGCGGATACGGTAGACCACTGTTGCGGTCATGACGGCGCCTTCTGGCCCGCTGGCCGAGCCGCTGGTGAAGAGGATTGTGCGGGTCTTGCGGTCGATACGGGGCGTGTAGACCAGCGCTTCAGGCGCGTCTGCCGTCGCCGACAGGTCGAGCGTAACCGACACAAGATCCAGCGCATCGGGCGCGCAGTCTGTCTCGGCATCTGCGCGGATCGCCTGCATGAGGCGCACGGCGATGGCTTCATCCGCGCGAAGGGTCTCAATGGTCATAATGGTTTGCCCTTGTCAGTCCTGACGAGGGGCTCTAGCGGGCCTTGCCCGAAATGAAAAGACTGGCCCGTGCGTCAGGCGGCGCGCGCAGCTGCTGCCGCGTTGATCTCGCCGTCATTGGCGATGAGCGCGCCGAGCTGGCCGAGGCCCTCAATTCCGTAAGTCTCCTTCATCCAGCTGCCAATCGATGGCAGCAGGCGTCCGGCAGCTTCGTGATCAATGCCAGCCGTGTGAAGCGCGCCGAACATATGCTCAACCACGCGGCGGCGGCCGCCTGGGGTGAGTTCGATGAGGCGGGCAATCTCGCCAGTAGGCGCACCGATTTCGGAGCCAGTCCGTGCGGCCAGTGCTCGTGCGCCGGGAATGGTGCGGAAGATGATGGCAGCAAGCGGGGCGCCCTGACGGTCTGCTCCATTGAGCAGGATACCCAGCGCCTGCCTTGCGAGGGGCTCCGCGAGGCCGTTGGCATTAGCGATGTGCGCTATCAGATGGTTCATCATTGGCAAAGGCACTCCTAGGTTCCAACGGCCTCGTGGAGCCCCCAATAAACGCAGGTGTGGTTTCTGATTCCTGAATCGGGTGAATCTTTTTGGGTCAGTCATCAAGAAAGACGTTAAGCGGTGTTAGGCCGGGGTAAACAAAGCGCGCCGGTTTGTTTACCTGTTGCGCAGATGGGAGCGCTCAGCATGATCCGTATCGGCATTCTCGGGGCCGCAAAAATTGCGCCTAAGGCCTTGATACCGCAAGTGAAACGCCGTGAGGATTGCGCCATTATTGCGGTCGCTGCACGCGATATCGCCAAGGCCCGGGCCTATGCTGAAAATCATGGCATCCCGGAAGTTGTGGAAAGCTATAAATCGCTGATCGCGCGGCCCGATATTGACCTCATCTACAACGCCCTGCCCCCGAACCGGCACGCTGACCTTTCCATCGCGGCGCTGGAAGCGGGCAAGCATGTATTGTGTGAAAAGCCCTTCGCTATGAATGCGCGCGAGGCCCGCGCGATGGCGGACGCTGCCCGGCGCACAGGCAAGCAGCTGATCGAGGCGTTTCACTATCGCTTTCATCCGATGTTTCACGACATCCTTGAGAAGGTGCGCGGCGCGGCTATCGGCAAGCTCTGCGCCATGAAGGCGGAGTTTTCGGTCAGGATCCCCTATTCCGCCGAGGAGCTTCGCCACCGGCCCGACCTTGGCGGGGGCGCGCTGATGGATCTGGGCTGCTATCCCCTCCACTGGCTGCGCACGATTGCCGGAAGCGAGCCACGCCTTGTCTCAGCGCATATGGAAGCGGGCATGCCGGGTGTGGACCTGCTGACGGAAGCTGAGCTGGAATTCCCCGGCGGTATTCCGGCGCGCCTGCGAACCTGCATGAAGCCGGATCAGAAGTACAAGGCGCTGATCGCCCTCAAGGGGAGCGAAGGCATTCTGCGCGCGGTAAACCCGATCCATCCAAGCTTCGGCAATTCCCTCTCGATCCAGAGAGGCCAGGAGATCACCCGCTACAGCGTGGACGGGGCGGCGACCTATGACTACCAGCTGGCCCATATGATCGATGTGATCGCCGGCCGCGCTGCCCCGCTTACGGGCGGTGAGGACGCGGTCGCCAATATGGCCATGATAGATGCGATCTATGAGGCGGGCGGCCTCAAGCCACGGGGGATGTGATCAGGCCGTTTCCTGCGCCATCTCGATCCACTCTTCCACTTCATCTTCCTCCAGCGTCTCGCCCGGACGCAGGACACGGCTGCCCGCTGACGTCTGGAGGAACTCCATCGCCAGTTCGAAGACTGTGGCGGCCGAAGCGTTGGCAAGGTCTTCACGCGAGGAGATGCCCGCGCCCACCAGCAGCTGAGCGTCGTGTATGCGCAGGCCGGGCACTTCGATCATCAATGTGGCCTGCATCTGCCAGGCCTCGATGGCGTCGACCGTGATGTGGCGTACGCTGACAAGCTCGGCTGTTTCATCTGGATCACAAATGATCAGATCGCCGACCGTTTCAATGCCGGCTTTGGCCAGATGAACGGCGGTCTTGGGCCCGATGGAGGGCGCGTCAACGACGGGAGATTCGAAGGTCAGCGCATTGCTCCGGCGATGGGTGGAGACAGGCGCAATAATGGCCGGTGGCGGAGCGGGCTCCTCTTCAGCCTCGGCCTCGAATTCTTCTTCCTCGTCGAGATCTTCGTCCTCGTCTTCGAATTCGTCCTCTACGAAGTCTTCGGTATCAGAGACTTCGGTCGTTTCAGTTTCGTCTTCCAGATCCTCGCTGAAGTCTTCTTCTGCGATGACCGTTTCTCCCTCCACCAGATCATCAACCTCAGCGGTCAGGACGGCGTGCGCCTCTTCCTCATCAGGAATCTCTGCAAGCTGGGACGCGGCAACCTCGTCAACACCAGCATCGCGCTTCGTGCCCAGCGGCGCGACGGGCTCTGCGTTCAGCTCTTTCAGGGAAATGCGGCGCACTTCCTTGGCATGCTGCTCGCGGATCAGCTTGTCATCCTCAGGCAGGGTACGGATGACCTTTCCGGTCTTCTGGTATTCCTTGTACATCTTCTCAACCGTGCTGCGGTCGCCCATGTCTTCGAGCTTTGCCGTGATCCAGCGGAGGGGAATGTCGAGCGTTTCGATATAACCCTGAAGGGTAAGGTTCACCTTCGGCGGAGAGACAGCTGCCTCTTCGATGGCGCGGCTCAGGATCGCGGCGAAACCGGCTGTCGCATAAGCAATCAGGTCGACGATGACAGCCCGCATCGTCTCGTCCAGGCCTGAAGGTGGGTCGGCGACGCCGGCATCAAGATCGTAATGGTCGATGAAGGTGAAATAATGCGCGTTGGCGCGCAGCGCGCCTTCGCGCACCATGTCGGAGACAAAGCCGAGGCCGTCTGGAATCTCGATCTCCGGATAGCCCTGCTGCGCAATGCGCGCGTCAATCTCGGGACGCGATTTGGCGATGCTCCATTCCACGGCGCGGTGGATGACGCCTTCTGCTTCGGTCTGGCCGGTGTGGAAGGGCTGGATGGGGTCGGCGTAATAATGGCTGAGCACGCCGAGCGCCCAGGCCGCGTCGCTCCAGCGTTTGCGGCGCAGGAGGTCGACCGCGACGGCATACCATTCCGACGCCTTGGCCCGCGCCCCGCCCCATTCGCCCTCACCGACATGCAGGACATGGTTCTTGAAGTCCTTGAAGGTATCGTCGGGCGCCTTGGCGCCTTTCAGGAGATGCTCGTGATGCACCAGCATCAGCGATTTCCAGCCCTCAGCTTCCTCGCCCCCGATCAGGGACAGCGCATCAAATGCGATGAAATGGTGGGTCGAGCGGCAGCGATGCGCGCGGATAACGCGTTCAAGCAGGGTCATGGTCTCATCCTGAGAGCAAATCAGGAGATCAGTCGTGGCCCGAAATGATGAATGTGCTGTTAACCTTATTTCACCTTTGACGCTTTGCAGGGCGGGCTGGCTCATGTTAATTGCCCCGCATCGCAACAGGCGTTGAGCGCGGCCGTCTTCCAGAATTCCGGAGGGGCAACCGCAGCGCAGAGGTTCCTGTGCGCGGGGTTCTGCCATCAAGGCCCCACTCCCAGGACCGATTCAGCCGGGAGTGCCCCTCATGAAGACCATTATCGAACCTTTCCGTATCAAATCGGTCGAGCCGATCCGCATGACGACCCGCGAGGAACGCGCGCGTCTGCTGGCAGCGGCCGGCTACAACCTGTTCAAGCTGCATTCGGACGATGTGATCATCGACCTTCTGACGGATTCTGGCACCTCGGCCATGAGCGCGGCCCAATGGGGCGCGGTGATGACGGGGGATGAAAGCTATGCCGGAGCGCCGAGCTTCTACCGCTTCGAAGCAGCGGTGAAAGACCTGATGGACTTTGCCCACATCATCCCCGCTCACCAGGGCCGGGCGGCAGAGCACCTGCTCTTCTCCCTGATCGCCAAGAAAGGCGATCTCATCCCGTCCAACACGCATTTCGATACGACACGGGGGAACATTGAGGCGATGGGGGCGGAGGCGCTGGACCTGCCGATTGCGGAGGGCCGCGTGCCCTCGCTCGACCATCCGTTTAAAGGCAATATGGATCTGGCCGCGCTGAAGAAGGTGCTGGAAGAAGAAAGCCGTCGCATTCCGGCCGTGATGATGACGATCACCAACAATGCCGGCGGCGGGCAGCCTGTCAGCCTTGAGAACATTCGCGGGGCGGCTGCGCTGGCAAAGGCGCACGGCAAGGCATTCTACATTGATGGCTGCCGCTTTGCCGAGAATGCCTGGTTCATCAAGCTGCGTGAAGATGATCAGAAGGACCGCTCGATCAAGGAGATAGTACGCGACTGTTTTGCCGTTGCTGACGGTATGACGATGAGTGCCAAGAAGGACGCTTTCGCCAATATCGGCGGCTGGCTGGCGCTGAACGATGATGCCCTCGCCGAGCGCGCGCGCACGCTGCTGATCCAGACCGAGGGCTTCCCAACCTATGGGGGCCTTGCAGGCCGCGACCTCGACGCCATTGCGCAGGGCCTGAAGGAAATCATCGACGAGGACTATCTGCGCTACCGGGTACGGACGAATGCCTATATCACCGAGCGCCTCGACGCGATGGGCATTCCGGTGGTCAAGCCAGCGGGCGGGCATGCTGTGTTCATTGATGCGCGCGCCTTCCTGTCCCACATTCCGCCCTTGGAATATCCGGGCCAGGCGCTCACCTGCGCGATGTATGAAACCGGCGGCATCCGCGCCTGCGAGATCGGCACGGTGATGTTCGGCCGCAAGCCCGATGGCAGCGAAGCGCCCGGCGCGATGGACCTCGTCCGCCTCGCCATGCCCCGCCGCGTCTACACGCAAAGCCATGCGGACTATGTGGTCGAAGTGCTCGAAGAAGTCGCCGCGAAGAAGGACCAGCTACGCGGCCTGCGCATCGTGAAGGAGCCCCCAATGATGCGGCATTTCACGGCGGAATTTGAGAGGCTTTAAGGGGCGCGCTTATTCATGGACATTTCTACGATACCGTGAGATTTTTCTCTCATGGAGGGAAAAATGAAACGGTACTTCTTCAGCGCTGTGAACTCGGATGGTGAAAACGCAAATCTCTTTGTCGACGCCGATAGCCCGGAGTCCGCCATTAGCCAGTATCACCTCTGGTCGGCAAAAGTTATGGGCACCATTCAAATCGCGTTTCAGATGTGGCAATTGCCCGAAGTGGGTAAAACCGAGCGTGCTTTAGAATGGTATGAAGACGTATTTCGCTTTAACTGAAGCGGTCTTTATAATTGTTGGGAAGTTGTCTGCGTGGCGAAGGGAATTTTATTGCACCGCCCTGATTCGGTTTACGATGACCTGCCTGAGGCGCGATATCAGTTTCCCCGCCGCTATCTGAGCGCGATGGAGCAGATCAAAGGAGACTGGATTATCTACTACGAGCCTCGCAGAGGCGGCGGTCGGATGGGATACAACGCAGCAGCGCGCGTAAGCGACATAATCCCAGACCCAAACAACGATCAGATGTACATCGCGATCATAGAAGATGGCTCCTATGTCCCGTTTGAATTGTTTGTCCCTTTCAAAGACAATCTGACAATTCTCGAGAGCCGACTTGATGGTGGCGACGGCCGAGTCAGCGGACTTAGACAGAATGCGGTTAGAGTGCTCAGCGACAAGGATTTCTTCCGAATCCTATCGCGCGCATTCGATGCAAACGACGCCGCATTGCCCCGTGTCGATCTTGAGAAGCCAGCGCCCGAAAAGTATATGGTGGCAGAGGACAATATGTCCTTCGATCACGAATTTGTTCGTGAGCGCGTTGAGCAGACCCTGAACCGCGCGCTACGAGATCGAGCGTTCCGTAGGACGGTTATTGCCGCATACGACGAAACATGTGCCCTGACAGGGCTGAAGCTAATCAATGGTGGCGGACGCGCGGAAGTTGAGGCCGCTCACATCCGACCTGTCGCTGCTGGGGGCAATGACAGTCCGCGAAACGGAATCGCGCTTTCCGGAACGGTGCATTGGATGTTTGATCGCGGATTGATTTCTCTGTCGGACGATCTTGGTCTTTTGGTGTCTCGCCAAGTCAACAACCCTGATCAGATTTGGGCGCTTGCGAACAAAAGCCGAAAAGCACGTCCGCCGCTTGACGAACAGATGAGACCCCACCCGAGTTTCCTCGGGTGGCATCGTCACAACTGCTTCAAGCACTAACTACCGAACCGCAAAATCCGTCGGCTCCGTGCTCTTGCCCTTGGCGTCGGTTTCACCTTTGGGCTGGCCGTGTTTGTTCGGGCCCATGAAGCCGAACATGTGGCCGGCGACTTTGCGGATCTGGATCTCTTCGGAGCCTTCGGTGATGCGATAGCGGCGGTGGTGGCGGTAGATGTGCTCGAAAGGCGTATGCCGGGAATAGCCCATCGCGCCATGCACCTGCATCGCCTGGTCGGCCGCCTCGCAGACAAGCCGGTTTGCGTAATAGTTGCACATCGAGACCTTGTCGGAGAGGCGGATGGCCACTTCCGGTTTCGACATCTGGTCCATTTCCCAGGCGGTCTTGAAGATCAGGAGACGGAGCATTTCAGCCTGGGTGGCAAGCTCCACCAGCGGGAACTGGATCGCCTGGTTGGTGGCGAGCGGCTTGCCGAAGGGCTTACGCTCCAGGGCGTATTTGACGCTCTCATTGATGCAGTAGATCGCTGCGCCGCAAGAGGAGGCCGCCTGGCGGATGCGGTTTTCGTGGACGAAATGCTGGGCCAGCGCGAGGCCGCCTTCGGGCGGGCCGAACACGGCGTCTTCCGGCACCCAGACATCCTTGATGGTCAGGCGCGGGTGGTCCGTCGGCATGTTGAAGGTCCACATATACTCTTCGATGATCACGCCGGGATCGCGCGCCGGAATCAGCAGGCAGGTGATGCCCTTGGCGTCGCCATCTTTCCCGCTGGTGCGGCAGAAGAGCATGATGTGGGTCGCGACATGCATGCCGGTGATCCACATCTTCTCGCCATTGATCAGCCAGCCATCCTTGCCATCTTTCTTGTGGCGCACGGCCCGGGTTTCCATATGCGTCGCGTCCGAGCCATGATTGGCTTCCGTGAGGCCGAAACAGGCAAGGAACTTGCCCTCCAGTGCGGCGGTGGCGAGGTGTTTCTGGTCTGGCCGGGCAAAGTCCCGCAGCATCAGGATTTGCGGGAAATTGCCGACGATCGAATGCTCGTTCTGAAGATCGTTGTGCAGGCCAAGACCCTTCTTGGCAAAATGCTCGCGGATGATCGCCATGCCGAGATTGGTACCGTTCTGGCCCCCGAACTCTTTGGGGAGCGCGTAGCGCAAATGGCCGGCCTTGTCGGCGCGGCGTTTGGCTTCCTTCAGCAGCAGCTCCCAGTCATGGCGCGGCAGGCCGCCATTGTCGAAGTCGGTTCGCGCCCATTCGCGGCGATGATCGAAGAAACGCTCATTGTCGTCCTGCGCCTGAAGCGGCTTGATTTCGTCTTCGATGAATTTATCGAGCACGACCAGATAGTCGGCGATGTCCTGTGGGATGTTGAAATCCATGGGCGTTTCCTCATTTCCTGCGCGGTTTGAAAGCACCTTACCCCTGTGGAGCGAACCGGCAATTTGTGCCGCCGGGGCAATGACGCAGGGAGAATGTGCTGCGGCGCAGCAAATGGAACGAATAGTTCTCCAAAACCTTGAATTCAGCGCTCTGAACACTTGACGAAATGTTCAGCGTTCTTTAGCCTCAAAATTAGGCAATGATGCCTCACCGAAAAATTCGCAGCAACAATCTCGAACAAAGGCAGCCTCCCATGCTCCGTTCCGCCATCGCCGCCCTGGCTTTCGCAGGCCTCGCCCTGCCCGCTTTCGCCAGCTACACCTTTGAAACCGCAGAGCCGGTTTCGCAAAAACGCGTTATCGCTGAAAGCGTTGTCTGGTCCTGTGACGGCACCGTCTGCACCGGCGACCTGAAGCGCAAAGCGCCGACAGTCCGCGTCTGTAAGAAGATCGCCAAGGAAGTTGGCCAGGTCACCGCCCTTCGCAACGCCAGCGCTGAGCTGACGGCTGAAGAGCTGGCCGAGTGCAACACCGCCGCCAAGAAATAAGGCTTACCCCTCTCCAAGCCTTCCTTCCCAAGCCGCCGCGAGACAAACGCGGCGGCTTTTTTTATGCCAGATGGCTGCCAGGGCGTGACATGCTGCGGACAATCCGGGACAGATCGGGACAGTTTGGGACATTTCAGGACACGCGCATGACAAAACCCGTCGAAGCCGGCTGTGGCGCCGCCATCCTGGACGCCCGAGGCCGCCTCCTCCTCATCCAGCGCCTGAAACAACCCGAAGCGGGCGCGTGGGGTCTGCCCGGGGGCAAGATCGACTTTGGGGAGCGCGCCGAGGACACGGCCCGCCGCGAGATCCTCGAAGAGCTCGGCATCGAGATCGAACTGACGGGCCTTGCCTGTATCGCCGAGACGATTGATGCCGGCGACGGGCGCCACTGGGTCGCCCCGGTCTACTCCGCCCGGATCCTGTCGGGGGAACCAGACGTGAGAGAACCGGAGAAACATGGCGGCTGGGGGTGGTTTGACCTTGCTGACCTGCCCGCGAAACTGACCAGCCCCGTCAGGGATTGGCTGAAATCCCAGGCCATTCCGTTTCGCAGCGGTTAACGCTGAACCTTCGATTTGACGGCTCCGCGTTTGAACTTACAAAACGGTCCAATTTCTGATAGATAATTCCCGGCACTCCGTTCTTTCCAGGCTTCCATGAAAACCCTTTGATATTGATTGTTTTTTTCTTCTGACGCATTGCAACATATGGGATTTTGGTAAAAAAAAACGACAAAATCTCGTCTAGATCGGCGAAATTTAGGAAATGTCATTCTCTGCAAGATAGGAATGCTGGCGTCGGAGCATTAGCCAAGCATTCTCCCTTCTCCGGCTGGGCCAGCGTGTCGATCCACGGAGGAGTGATCTATGCCCAAACTACCCATGACAGCGATCGCGCTTGTCGCCCTAGCGACAATCGCCGCCTGCGAATCTAATGGCCATACCCGCTATGCCAGTGTCGGAACTATCGGCCCTGGCGGCGCAGGCGGCGCTACTGGCGGCAATGGACAGAATGGCGGAACTGGCGCTGATGGCACCGACGGCCAGAATGGTGGCCCCGGCATCCAAGGCCCTGCTGGTCCGGCCGGCCCCTCGGGCCCAACCGGCGCGACTGGTCCATCTGGCCCAACCGGTCCCACTGGCGCTACAGGCGCTCAGGGCGAACCTGGCGGTAATTTCGCCTTTGGTGATGCCGGGCTGATCGCAACAGGCGGCCTAGTCGGCCCCAGCGGTATCGGCGGCACCGGCCTGCTGGCCAATCTTGGCGATCCATCGACGAACATTCCGGTCGTCTCCGATGTCAGCGCTTCGGGCGGCACCATCGTGACGGCTGCTGCAACCGGGATCGACACACTCGTTGGCGAGGCCAATCTTCCCACTGAGCTTACCACCGTCACCGGCGCCGTCACCCAGACCGTCGCCAATGTTGGCGAAGCCCTCGAAGCCTTTGGCTCTGATGGCGCGCCTCTTGCCGATGGGCTGACCTCAGCGGTCTCTCCGGTTCTGACCGCCAGCCTGGGCGGCAGCACGCTTGCCGGAGACGGGGATGAAACTTCCCTCATCGGCCTCAGCATCCTGTCTTCCGAGCAGCAATCGGGCGCACTGGCAGAAGTTGGCCTTGCCTCTGGCAGCACGCTGCTGAATGCCGATCTTTCACCCGACAGCGATACAGCGCTGGTGGTGGGTAGCCTTGCCAGCGTCGACCTTGGCCCCGTCACGGACGGGCTCAACGGCCTGCTCGAAGAAACAGGGCTTTCGGATGTGACCGGCATGCTTGATCTGGGAACGGCCGAATCGGGCGTCCTGGCAGATGTTACCGATACCGTCAGCGGACTGCTGACTGGAGAAGGTGACCTGAACGGCCTGACGGCCCCCCTTGACGGCCTGCTCTCGGGCAGTGGTGATCTGTCAGATCTCACGGCCCCGGTGGAAGACCTGCTCTCCGGAAGCGGCCTGCTCTCGGGTCTGACCGATCCGGCGGAAGATCTGCTCGGCGATCAGGGCCTGCTGGCCAACCTGACCGACCCCGTCGAAACCCTGCTCTCGGGCGACAGCGACACCTCCGAAACCCCGCTTGAGCCTGTGCTCTCCGGCGTGACGGGCATTCTCGGTGGCCTGCTCGGCGGCGGAAAATAACTCAAACCAGAAGAAAGTAGACAGACCAGATGAAGAAGCGCCACGTTCACCTCTCGCATTTCCTGCTTGTGAGCGTGGCGCTTTCTTCCCTTTACAGCCCTGATGGCAGCGCGGAACCGCAGGCGGTCCCGGATGATCGCCTCAACCCGGGCACTACGCAGGAAACACCGGTCATTGCTCCGGGCCTGACAGAAGCTGAGCGCGGCGTAACAGACGTTGCCGCATCGGCGCCAACCGCCACAGCGGCCCCTATTCGCGGCATCCGGTTCAAAGGCGCTGAAGTGCCCGCCGTTGTTGCCGCAGCGACCGAACCCTTCCTCGGGAAACCGGCAGATACGGCGACCTTGAAAGATCTCGCCGCCGCAATGAGCGCGGCTTACAAGAAATCCGATGTTGCGCTGTTCACCCTGGCCATTCCGGCACAAGACCTGTCTGATGGCGTGGTCGAAATCCTGATTGCCGAGGGGCATGTTGCCGAAGTCATTACACGGACGGATGGACAGATTTCCGAGCGCCTGCAATTGCGCGGATATCTTCGCCCTGTCATGGCCGAGCGCCCCGCCAGCCGCGAAAGCTATGAGCGCGGTATGATGCTCGCCCGGCGGGCCGAAGGCACAAAGGTGACCCCCGGCCTGAGAACCGCCAAGGAGCCTGGCGCCGTCATTCTTGTTCTTGATGTGGAAGACAAGAAAGACGGGTTTGCCGTAGGCTATGACAGCCGCGAATCCCGGCTGGTTGATTCCGGGCGCTTCAGCGCCTCAGGTTTCGTCTATGGCAAGCTGCGCGCCGGCGACGCGCTGCGCGGACGCATCAGCTTCACGCCAGACGGCCGCCAGTCTCGTTCTGCCAGCCTGCAATATTCAACGCCTGTCGGCACTGACGGCCTGACTTTCACGGCCGCAGGCGCCTATCAGGAAACACGGCCCTCCTTAATCCCGATAGAGGGGGACGCGAACTTCCTGGCCGCGAGCGTTTCCTACCCGGCCATCCTGAACTTCAGGCAGGAAGTTTCCATCAATGCCGCAATTGACCGGACCGAGAGCAGCAACACCGCCCTTGGCGCCGTGATCGCCAATGAGAACATCGCCGCCGCCCGCCTTGGCGCGAAAGCCTCCTGGATACAGCCCAAGCGGTCTGCCGGCCTCAACCTGTCCCTGGCGCAGGGCCTGGATATTGGCGATACCAGCTCATCCGTAACCGGAGCGAATACCCAGTTCACGAAACTCAACGGCTCAGGCAGCCTCGTTCAGGTGATCGGGGAGGATCTCCACCTGCGGCTCAAGGCCTCGGGGCAATGGACAGATGATGTCCTTCCGGCGAACGAAAGGCTGATGATCGGGGGCATCGAATATGGCCGTGGTTTCAGCAACGGGCTTGTCAGCCTCGACAAGGGCTATGTTGTCTCTTTCGAACCCGCCTGGCGGCCCCTTGATGATGGCCCGTTCTCACGTAGCGAGATCTATGTCTTTGCCGACTATGCCGAAGGCAGCATCATCGGGAACGGGGCTGGCGGGCAGAGTTTCGATCTCAGCTCGGCCGGTATCGGGGCACGGATCGCATACAAGAAATACGCGACCCTGGGGCTGGAAATGGCTGAGCCGTTGTCCCTGCCCGTCCGGGGACTCGATGACAATGCGATCTTCACGGTGACTTGGGCGCTGCGTTATCAGCCAGACTAGACCGGCCGAACGCTGTGCCCGAATGAACCAGACGCGATCAGCCATATTGCAGCGCAGCGCACCATTGACTCAATGACACCGGTGCCAAAACTTTGACAACGGCAGACATTGATCTGACTGAAGAAGTCGCAGGCAGAAATGCTGCGGCGCAGCCAAACTTGCATGGGCACGGATGTTGCAAAAGCTTCTCACGACGCGCTAATGGCCCCTATGGTGGCAGGGCCGGGGCGCCCTAAGAGTTCGCAAAAATTCGAGGACAGCGTAATGAGCGATACCGTAGCAATCCTGGCTGAGCTGGGTGTGCAGACAAAATCCGTAAGGAAAAACTGGAACGAAGCACGCCTGTATGAAACAGCCGTTGCAAGCGGCGAAGCCCGCGTTGCCAAGGGTGGCGCGCTGGTGGTCGAAACCGGGCAACACACCGGGCGCTCTGCCAAGGACAAATTCACGGTGCGCGACGCGACGACCGAGAAAACCGTCTGGTGGGACAATAACGCGGCGATGACGCCAGAGCATTTCGAAGCTCTGTGGACGGACTTCAAAGCCCACCTCGCCAAGCAGGACATGTATTCGCAGGATCTCTTCGGCGGCGCCGACCTCGACTACCGCCTGCCCGTCACGGTCGTGACCGAGTTTGCCTGGCACTCCCTTTTCATCCGCCACCTCCTGCGCCTTCCGACCACGGATGAGCTTGCAGGCTTCAAGACCGAATTCACCATCATCAACTGCCCGAGCTTCCGCGCTGATCCGGCCAGGCATGGCTGCCGCAGCGAGACGGTGATCGCGGTCAACTTCGCCAAGCGCCTCGTCCTCATCGGCGGCACGTCTTATGCCGGCGAGACGAAGAAGTCGGTCTTCACCATCCTCAACTACCTCCTGCCCAACCAGGGCGTGATGCCGATGCACTGCTCGGTCAACACCTCCGACAAAAACGACGCGGCGATCTTCTTCGGCCTTTCGGGAACGGGCAAGACCACGCTTTCGGCAGACGCTTCGCGCACGCTGATCGGCGACGATGAGCATGGCTGGTCAGAGAACGGCCTCTTCAACTTTGAAGGCGGCTGCTACGCCAAGATGATCAAGCTCTCAGCCGAGGCCGAGCCTGAAATCTTCGCCACCACGAAACAATGGGGCACCGTGCTCGAGAATGTCGTGATGGACCCCACCACGCGCGAGCTTGACCTCGATTCTGCGGCGCTGGCTGAAAACTCCCGCGGCGCTTATCCGATTGAAGCCATTCCAAATGCTTCGCTCACCGGGCGCTGCGGCCAGCCGAAAAACCTCATCATGCTGACGGCCGACGCCTATGGCATCATGCCGCCGATTGCCAAGCTGACCCCGGCACAGGCGATGTATCACTTCCTCTCGGGCTATACCGCACGCGTCGCGGGCACCGAGAAGGGCGTGACTGAGCCTTCGGCCACCTTCTCCACCTGCTTTGGCGGCCCGTTCATGCCGCGCCATCCGTCCGAGTACGGCAATCTGCTGCGCGAACTGATTGCGCGCTATGATGTCAATTGCTGGCTGGTGTCGACCGGCTGGACCGGCGGCCCCTATGGCCAGGGCAACCGGATGCCGATCAAGGCGACCCGCGCCCTGCTCAACGCCGCGCTGGATGGTTCGCTCAACCATGTCGAGTTCCGCAAGGATGAGACATTCGGCTTCCTCGTGCCGGTGTCCGTGCCAGGCGTCGACGCCAAGATCCTCGATCCGCGTTCGACCTGGGCTGACCCGGCCGCTTACGACAAGCAGGCCGCCAAACTGGCCGAGAGCTTTGTCGAGAATTTCGAGAAGTTTGAAGCCTATGTGGACGAAGCCGTGAAGGCGTCGGCGCCGAAACCGAAGGTCACTGCATAACAGCGGGCTGAAACCTGAGACCAGATGAGCCCGCCAGATACCCTCTGGCGGGCTTTTTCATGGGGCTGCTGCGACAGATGCACGTTGACGTAAAGGGAAGGCTTCCGTTCGGGCAATTCCCTCACTAGGGTGCGCCGCAACAAGACGAACGCTCATATTCGGAGGAAGCTATGCGTGAAGCCGTAATCGTTTCAACTGCCCGTACCGCCCTGACCAAAGCTGGTCGCGGCGCTCTCAATGACACTCATGGCATCACAATGGCCGGCCATGTCATCAAGGGCGCCCTGGAGCGCGCCGGTGTCGAGGCTGAAGCCGTCGAGGACGTGTTCCTGGGCTGCGCCGCGCCCGAAGGCGCCACGGGCCACAACGTCGCCCGCAACGCGGCCCTCGCCGCTGGCTGCCCGTCGACCACGTCTGGCGCGACCATCAACCGCTTCTGTTCCTCGGGCCTTCAGGCCATCGCGAACGCGGCCCACACGGTCATCCATGAAGGCGCAGCGGTCACCGTTGGCGGCGGCGTCGAGAGCATCAGCCTCGTCCAGGGCTCGGGCCAGTCCAACCGCTACAAGTATTTCGAGCCGGAGCTTGCCAAGACCTGGCCAGCCATCTGGATGACGATGATTGAGACTGCCGAGATCGTTGCCGAGCGCTATGGCGTCAGCCGCGAATACCAGGACCAGTTCTCCGCCGAGAGCCAGCGCCGCACCGCCGAGTTCCAGCAGAAGGGCTACATGGCGCAGGAAATCGTGCCGATGAATACCCGCATGCGGCTGGTCAACAAAGAGACCAAGGAAGAGACCTTCCAGGACGTGGTCGCTGACCGTGACGACTGTAACCGTCCGGGCACGACCTATGAGAGCCTGGCTGGCCTGCCGCCCGTGTTCTCGGGTGGCCAGGTCATCAAGCAGGGCAAATTTGTCACTGCGGGTAACGCTTCGCAGCTATCCGATGGCGCCGCAGCTGTGGTTGTCATGGAAGCCAAGGAAGCGGCCAAGCGCGGCCTGAAGCCGCTCGGCCGTTTTGCCGGTTTCAACGTGGCTGGCTGCGATCCCGACGAGATGGGCATTGGCCCGGTCTTCGCTGTGCCGCGCCTTCTGGAGCGCCACGGTCTGAAGGTTTCCGACATCGACCTCTGGGAACTGAACGAAGCGTTTGCCTCGCAATGCCTCTACTCGCGCGATCGCCTCGGCATCGACCCTGAGAAATATAACGTCAATGGCGGCGCGATCTCGATCGGCCACCCCTTCGGCATGACCGGCGCACGCTGCACCGGCTCCATCCTGCTGGAAGGCCAGCGCCGCAAGGCGAAGTGGGGCGTTGTCACCATGTGCATCGGCGGCGGCATGGGCGCAGCCGGCCTGTTCGAAATCTACAGCTGAACCTGAGTTTCCGGCGCTACGCCGGAGCTGGACATACATACTGAGAAGGGCGGCTCGCGAGGGCCGCCCTTTTGCTTATGAGTGGCTTGAGGAGAGCTGCCTTTTTCCTGTCACCCGTTGATGGCACCTTTGCGTGCATTGCTGGAGCCATGCCGATGAAATCTTCCCTGATAGCCCTCGCCGCCGCCCTGACCCTCAGCGCCTGTGGCCCGGCCTCTGCGCCCGGCGCGCCCGATGCCGCGCCCGCCTCGTCAGAGGAGCCCCGGACCGGCCCCAAGGCACAAGGCTTCATTACCCAGAACACGGCCCCGCCGAGCGGCGCCGCAGATACCAAGGGTGACGGGATCTACCGCGACGGCGATGGCCGCCCTTTCCAGTATGGCCTGCTGGGCCAGAAACTGCCCGGGTTTACCGCGCCGACTTCTGCCGGAAACACGTTCAACTCCGCCGACCTCAACCGCTGGACGGTGATTGATGTGTGGGGCGCCTGGTGTAGCGACTGTGTTGCTGATGGGCCGTATGTCGACGCGCTCGCCCGCGCGATCGCGCAGGATCCCGATCTGGATTTCGTGTCGCTGCATGTGCCGGCCAATGCCAACCGCGCGACGCCAGAGGAGCTTTATGGCAAGTATGGCTCACTGGAGGCGTATTTCCAGTCTGCCGGATATACGATCCCGTCTGTCGTGCTGGACACGGATGCGAGCCTTCGCCAGCTACTCCAGATCAGCTGGACGCCCAGCTATCTGCTGGTTTCGCCCGATGGCGTCGTGCGCGGCTTCCGCACCGACCTGCGTGTCATCGAGGACCAGCCGGTAAAAACCTTCATCCAGGATATCGCCGAAGTGAGAAAGGATGTGAGGGATCTTCTCTCTTCGGAGCCTTCTGACATAGAATAAGAATATGCCCCGCCTCGCTGTAGCCTGCGCCCTGATCCTTGCCGCCTGCGGGACGCCCGAAGGCCGGGCGGAACAGGATGAGGCTGCCGCGCGCTACAGGATTGGGCCGGATGGCGCCGGCGGGCTCAGCGCCCAGACACCTTTCACTGTGCCCGCCATCGAACGTGCCTTTCCGGGGCTGGAGGTCGTCACCGTTTCCGTCTCCAGCGCCGGCCTGCCCGCCTTCCATATCCGCGAGGCCGGAAGCACCGCGCCGCTCTATATCGTGACGCCCGACTGGACGCGCGGCTATGCCGGAGCCGTGACGACGACGTCGCCCTCTGTCAGTGGGCCAGGCGGCCTGCGCGCGGGCGTCAGCCGGCTGAGCGATGCGCCCACAGGCCTGACAGCCACCTGCGCGGCGCCGGAAACGCCTGGCGAGATCACCCTCACCTGCGAGGCTGGGCGTCTGCGCCTCGAATTTACAGGCGCCGGGAATGATCGACTGCTCGCCCGGCAGACATACCTGCCCCCGCTGCCCTGAAATTGCTCGCCTGTGACGCGAAACATGGTTGATGAAACGCTGCGGTGTTCCTCTCGCGGCTGGCGTGGATGCAGGGTTTGAATCTTCTGCGCGGACCGGCTAGTCCTGTGCGCGGTGATGAACAAAAACGGATGAGAAGGCGGGAAAAGAATGCTGCATCCTTCGACCAAGAAACTGATCGACAAGCTCAGCGAGATGACTCGCAAGCAGCGCGTCTCCTGGATCGAGGGGGAGAACGGCACGATCGTCCATGACACCGAGGGCTACCGCGTCGTGCTGACGCCTGAGCCCCACGGCGTTGTGCTGACCGACGCCGTGGGCCGCGAGATAGAGACCTGTTCGGCAGAGGAAATCGCCGACGAGAAGGACGCCGCCGGGCGCCCCTATTCGCAGTTCATCGGGGAGCTGTTCCGTGAGGCCCATCGCCATGCGCGCGGGGCCGAGAAGGCGATCCGCACGCTGCTGGCCGGGCTGGAAGCAGCCGATGAGCCGCCCCCGGAAGCTGCGATCATGGCCCCGGAACCTGAGCCGGAGCCCGAAACGCTTACCGACGAGACAACCTCGCTGGACGGCGAAACCGCGATCACGGCGGCCGTGGCGACGCTGGCCGACCAGATCAACAACACCGCGCCGATGGCCGGGCCCGAGGTTGAGGCAGAGGCTGAACCTGCTGTGACAGCAGCAGAAGCCGAGCCTGCCCCGGAGCCAGAAGCCCCCCCTGCGCCTCTGCCGGCCGCCTATGCGGAGACTGAGGAAAGCGGCGAGGACGAGGCTGAACCAGAGCTTGAAGTTGAGGCTGAAGCTGAAGGTGCAGCAGCGACAGAAGAGACGCCTGAGCCGGCCGCTGCGCTGGTGGCCCCGGAGGGTGAAACCGAGGCTGAAGACACCCCCGCGCCGAGCCCGATGCAGCAGCGTTTCTCGCTGTCAGGCATTCCTTATGGCGTGGGTTTTGCGGGCACGCAGACGGTGGCTACGCCGGAAGAAAAGCCTGTTGAAACAGCGCCTTCAGAGCCGCGCACATTGGTGATTGACGGGACGGAAGACCTGCCGGAATTCATGCCCTCGCTGGAGGATGAGCCGAGCCTTCCGCCCCTGCCGGAGAGCCGGGGGAATGATGGCGACGATGGCGCGCCGCCATCGATTCCGCGGCGGTTCAATCCCTGGAATTAGCAGCGTTTTTGGGGGGCCGGGGGCCGACATGGGCCTCTCCCCGCGCCTTGGCCAGATCGATCTGTTTCTGGCGCTCAGCGAAGCGGGCGCGCTGGGAATCTGTCATCTTATCAATGCAGTGCGGGCAGGATACGCCCTCAACATAGGCCGGGTCAGCCCGCTGCACTTCCGAGACAGGATGCCCGCACGCATGGCACAGAACATGACTTCCCGGTGACAAATCCGGACAAACCGAGACACGTTCGTCAAACACGAAACACTCCCCGCGCCAGAGGCTGCCCTCGGCGGGCACGGTTTCGAGATATTTGAGGATGCCTCCTTCCAGGTGGAACACGTCCTCTATGCCTTCGGCCTTCACAAAGCTCGTCGCCTTCTCGCAGCGGATGCCGCCGGTGCAGAACATGGCGATCTTGGGCTTGCGGCCTTCCGCTTCGAGTTTGGCCCGGAATTCGCGGAACCAGTCTGGAAATTCGCGGAAGGTTTCGGTCTGCGGGTCGATGGCGCCTTCGAAGGTGCCGATGGCGACTTCATAATCGTTGCGGGTGTCGATGAGGACGGTATCGGGGTCGGAGATCAGCGCGTCCCAGTCCTGGGGCTTCACATAGGTGCCGACGAGATCATTGGGGTCTGTGCCGGCCACGCCCATTGTGACGATTTCGCGTTTCAGGCGAACTTTGAGGCGCAGGAACGGCATCTCGTCGGCTTCTGAAAACTTCGCCTCCAGCGTTTCGGCCCCCGGCAGCGCGCGCAGCGTGTCGAGGGCTTTCGCAATGGCTTCCGGGGTGCCCGCGATCGTGCCGTTGATGCCTTCCTGGGCGACGAGCAGCGAGCCCTTGATGCCAAGCCCGCACAGCGCCTGCGTCAGCTCCTGGCGGCGCTCGGCATAGTCCGGGAAGCGGAAGAATTTGTAGAGGGCAGCAATCTGGATCGTCATGGCCCGCCTTATGACAGAAGGCGGCGCGGGGGAAAACGGGGGAATCCCTTATGCCCTCAAAGCCCCTTCTCCCTCGGGGGCTTGCGAGGAAAAGAAATCGCATTGCGATTTCCCGAGTAAGGGGTTGGGGATGAGGGGGAGCCAAGCAGACCACGGCCGGCGTTGCGCCCCCTCACCCCCAGCCCCTCTCCCCAAGGGGAGAGGGGAGCAGAACGGCGTACCAGCACCAAAAGCCGGACAGGGCGGCGCCCTTCCGGTTTTGATGGATGTGGCAGGCGGAGGCGGAATGCGCCGCGTGCGATGATGGATCAGTTGAGGATGAGAGGTCGCGACGCCCTCCGCCTCCGGTGCCGGGGCCGGGGAGGCCCCCGCCGCCTGCCAGGGTGATGAACCGGCAGGCAGCGACGGGGGTGAAGATCGCATGGCGGGAAACCCGGGCGGATTGGCGGGGCGGGATGGGCGGCGGTCGCGGGATTTGGGGGGTGGAGCGGTGCGCAC
>JBKBIZ010000260.1:0-633 GCA_046293975.1 Hyphomonas sp.
GGGGCGGGCGTCGCGGGCGGCGACGCGGATGTCGGTGCGGCCGGGGCGGATGCGCACGACGGCGTCGGTGACGAAGCCGAACCAGGCGCCTTCATGGACGGCCTCGACCTGGAAGGTGGTGGCGCGGGTGATCACGAAACCGGCGTCGACCAGGGCCGAGGTCGCCTGCTGGGCCAGGACCTGGGTCGGGACGGCGCTCAGGTCGGGACAGGTCTGGGGCGTCGATCCGCGATGCTGGGCGGCGCGCGAGAAGGCCGGCGGTTCCTCGACATGGGTGGTCACGTCACGCGGGTTCGGCGCGGCGTCCTGGCCCTGACGCAAGACGAAGCCGGCCACCGTCGCGCCGGCCAGGACCAGGGCCGCCAGCGCATAAAGCCCCCTGCCCCTCAGATCGCGCAGCGCCAGCACCGCCGCCGCCAGGATGACCGTGAACGGTACCGACGTGGACGCCGGTACCCTGATGATCGAAGTCGCTCCCTTCAGCGAGGTCGAGCTGAACGTGACCATCACCCCGCCCGCCACCGCCCCCGACAAGGCGCAGTACGGCGGCTACCTGAGCCTGCAGAGCAAGACGGCCAGCAGTCTGGTCGTGCCCTACAGCGGCTTCAAGGGCGACTACCAGAGCATCGAGGT
>JBKBIZ010000261.1:0-263 GCA_046293975.1 Hyphomonas sp.
GACGGCGGCGCCCAGCTTCTCGCCGGGGATGTCGATGATGCGGGCGCGGGCGTGGGCGTCGTCGGTGATGATCGGCACCTGCCAGCCCATCCACGAGCGGGCGTTGAAGCCCATGTTGCGCAGGGTCAGGGCCAGCAACCCAGCGGTGACCTGCTCGCCCGAGGCGACCACCACGTCATATTCGTCGTCCGACAGGGGCAGGCCCGCAGCGGCCGGTCCGGCGCCGTCGGTCCAGGCGACCAGTTCGTTGGTCTTGCCCGCCA
>JBKBIZ010000261.1:273-632 GCA_046293975.1 Hyphomonas sp.
TCGCCCATCGAGGTGCCGCCGAACTTCATCACCAGTCGTGTCGTATCGGGCCGCGTCATCGTGGCGTTCCGCCCCCTGCTTGCGTGAAAGGGCGCGAAGGTTCATCCCTCGCGCATGACCGCTTCTAGCGACGCCGCACCGTCTCGCCTACCCCGCGAAGGGCATGGTTTTTCGCAAAATTCGTCCGAGGGCGCATTCGGCGCATCGATCGACCCCGCCGACGTGGCCCGCTTCTCGGCCCAGGCGGCCGAATGGTGGGACGCGCATGGGCCGTTCGCGCCGCTTCACCGGTTCAATCCGGCCCGGCTTGCGCTGATCCGCGAACAGCTGTGCGCCCGGCTGGGCCGCGATCCGAAGGC
>JBKBIZ010000262.1:0-630 GCA_046293975.1 Hyphomonas sp.
GGCCGGCGAGGTGCGGGGACGGGTGATTGTCAGCCTCGGTGCTTGAAGATCACCGATATCCCGCCGCCTGCAATTCGAACAGTTCGGCATAGCGTCCGCGCAGCGACAGCAGGTGCTCATGTGACCCCGATTCGAGGATCGCCCCGTTCTCCAGCACGAGGATACGGTCCGCCATGCGGACAGTCGAGAAGCGGTGCGAGATGATGACGGCGGTCTTGCCGGCGGCAAGGCTCTTGAAGCGGCTGAACACCTCGGCTTCCGCCTTGGCATCGAGCGCTGCCGTGGGCTCGTCGAGGATGATGAGGTCCGCGTCGCGCATATAGGCGCGGGCGATGGCGACCTTCTGCCACTCGCCGCCGGAGAGGTCGCGCCCCTTCTTGAACAGGCGCCCCAGCTGCTGGTCATAGCCCTGCGGCAGCTTGGCGATGACGGCATCGGCAAGGCTGAGCGCCGCGGCTTCTTCGATCCGCGCCATGTCGTCCTGGTCGGCAATGCGACCCACGCCGATATTCTCGCGCGCCGTCAGGCTGTAGCGAATGAAATCCTGGAAGATCACGCCGATATGGGCGTGGATATCGGCGACGCTCAGTTCCTTGAGGTCGATGCCGTCAATGGTGATGCGGCCCTCGT
>JBKBIZ010000263.1:0-629 GCA_046293975.1 Hyphomonas sp.
CCGGCGTGCCGCACCGCGAGCGGCAGGACCGCGCCCGCGAACTCCTCGCGCTCGTCGGCCTGGAGGGCCGCGCCGGACACCTGCCCAACCAGCTCTCGGGCGGCGAGGCGCAGCGCGTCGCCGTCGCCCGCGCGCTCGCGCACGACCCGGCCATCCTGCTGGCCGACGAACCCACCGGCAACCTCGACAGCCGCACGGGCGAGCGGGTCCTGGGCCTGCTGCAACGCGCCGCCGCGACCGGCCGCACCGTCATCCTGATCACGCACGACCGCGACGTGGCCGCCCAGGCCGACCATCACCTGAGCGTGAAAGACGGCGAGGTCAGCCCCGTGGACTGATACGGACTCCGATTGAATGGCTTGCAAAGCCGTTCAATCCGAGCGGACGCGAGTAGGAGCAAAACGGGTTCCGGGCGCGGAGTTGGCAACCCGGTGCCCTGCCGGGTTGTCAGCGAAACAGACGGAATCCGTATCAGGGCCGGGCTCAGCGGCCCGCCGGGTCAGAACTCTTCGTGCAGCAGGGCGGCGTTCGCGGCGGCGCGGCGCGGATGGACCGGCAGGCGCTCGGTCAGCATCAGCAGCCCCTGGGTGCCGGCGTGGGTCAGGCCGCTCAGGAACTGCCCGCTGACC
>JBKBIZ010000264.1:0-629 GCA_046293975.1 Hyphomonas sp.
GGGGGGCCCCGGGTCCGGCGGGGGGGGGCGGGGGTGCGGGGCCGGGGGGGGGGGGGGGGGGGGGGGGCGCTGCCGGGCGGACTGGTGATCCTGCTGGCCGGGGTGGGCGGGGCGCTGCTGGGCGCGTGGCTCAGCTCGCGCCGCGCCGCGCGTTCGGGGGACGCGTGAGCGGCTGGCTGGTCATCGTGCTGATGTGGGCGGTCACGTACCCGGCGCGGCTGCTGGGTCTGAGCCTGGGCCGCCTGAACCTGCCGCCGTTCTGGCTGGCGTTCCTGCGCTTCGTGCCGGTCAGCGTGTTCGCGGCGCTGGTCGTGCCGGACGTGCTGGGCAGCCCCGAGTGGGCGCGGCGGGTCGTGGGGGCGCTGGCGGGCGGGCTGCTGATGTGGCGCAGCCGGAACCTCGCGCTGGGCATTCTGGGCGGCTTCGCGGCGTACTGGGCGGCGCGGCTGGCCGGCCTGTAGAGCCGCGGCAGTCAGGGGGCGTTCAGGTGGGGGCCGCCCCGGCCCGGTCGTCTGGGTGGGCGCGACGCCGCGTTCCCACGTGGCCGCGCTATGCTGGGCAGCGCATGACGGGTCAGGAGGGCAGGGTCAGGATCATCGACGGCAAGTACGAGGTTCTTCGTGAACTCT
>JBKBIZ010000265.1:0-629 GCA_046293975.1 Hyphomonas sp.
GTCCGGGTAGCACGGCGTCGTCCGCGTAGGCACTCAGGGGTGTGCCGGACGCCGAGGCGGCGCGCAGCAGGGCCGCCGCCTCGCCCGCGCTGGCCTGGAAACGCTCAAGTCCGATGGTTTGAAGGTCGATCATGAGCCGCAATATATGAGCACTTGCTAAATTAGCAATACCTAATATGTTGAAGCGCGAAAGGAGCCTTTCCCATGGCCCAACACCCCGACGTTCGCGGCTTCTTCGACCCCGCGACCCATACCGTGACCTATCTGGTCAGCGACCCGGCCACCGGCATGGCCGCCATCATCGACCCGGTGCTGGATTTCGACGCCGCGTCCGCCCGCACCTCCACCCGATCCATCGACGCGGTGATGGCGGCGCTGGACGCGGCCGGCCTGACCCTGGCCCTGACGCTGGACACCCACGCCCATGCCGATCACCTGACGGCCGCCGCCCATCTTCGGCGCGCCACGGGCGTCTCCATCGGCATCGGCGCGCATATCACCGAGGTGCAGTCGACCTTCGCCCCCCTGTTCGGCGCCGACGACGTGCGCAGCGACGGCCGGGTGTTCGACCATCTGTATGGCGACGGCGACGCCTTTGCTCTGGGCGACCTGTCGGTCCAGGTGATCCA
>JBKBIZ010000266.1:0-626 GCA_046293975.1 Hyphomonas sp.
GCGCCCTGGACGATCGACAGGGCGGCGCGGTCCTTGATGGAACCGCCGGGGTTCATGAACTCGGCCTTGCCCAGGATTTCGCAGCCCGTCTCATCGGACAGGCGGTTCAGGCGGACCAGCGGCGTATGGCCGATCAGGTCGATGACGGACGGTGTGACGGACAAGTTGAAGCTTTCAGGCGAAGTCGAACGGGAGAGGATCAGGCCGCGACCTGACGCTTGCCTAAGTGGATGCCGCACTCGACCTTGTCCATGCCCGACCAGCGTCCGGCGCGCGCCTCTTCGTCGTCCTGGACCGCGCGCGTACACGGCCAGCAGCCGATGGAGCGGTAGCCCTGCTCGACCAGGGGGTGGCGCGGCAGGTCGTGCGCCTCCAGCCAAGCCTCGACGTCATCGGCGTCCCAGTCCGCCAGCGGATTGATCCGCAGCACCCCGTCCAGCACCTCGAACGGCATCAGTTGAGCGCGCGTCGCGGCCTGATAGCGTTTGCGCCCCGTGATGACGGCGTTGAATCCCACCGTGGCTCGCGCCAGCGGCCGCACCTTCCGCAGGTCGCAGCAGGCGTCGGCGTCGGTCCGCCACAGATCGTCGCGGGCGTCCAGGGTCGCTTTTTCGTCCGCATCCGGC
>JBKBIZ010000267.1:0-620 GCA_046293975.1 Hyphomonas sp.
GTCTCGCCCGACTGGCTGACAGCGACCGCCAGGGTCTTTTGCGACACTGCCGGCGAGCGGTAGCGGAACTCGGACGCGATCTCGACGTCGCAGGGCAGGCCCGCGAGCTTCTCGAACGCATAACGGGCGATCTGGCCGGCGTAGAAGGCCGTGCCGCAGGCCACGATCTGGATCCGGTCGATGGCGGCGAAGTCCACGGCCTGAGGCTTGGCCGTGCCGGTCACCAGGTCCAGATATTCCGACAGGGTGTGCTGGACGCTGTCGGGCTGTTCATGGATCTCCTTCTCCATGAAGTGGAGATATTCGCCCTTTTCGACCATGGCCGAGGAGGCGGAGACCTGGACGATGGCGCGCTCGACCGGCTTGCCCGCCACGTCGAACATCTGGGCGCCGGCCTTGGTCACGGCGACGTAATCGCCCTCTTCCAGATAGGAAATCTTCTGGGTGAACGGGCCCACGGCCAGCGCGTCCGAACCCAGATACATCTCGTCCTCGCCCCAGCCGACCACCAGCGGGCTGCCGCGGCGGGCGCCCAGGATCAGGTCGTCCGTTCCGTCGATCAGCACCGCCAGGGCATAGGCGCCGGTTAGGCGGTCCAAGGTGATCTTGAACGCCTCCAG
>JBKBIZ010000268.1:0-619 GCA_046293975.1 Hyphomonas sp.
CGACACGCAATGCGCCTCGTCGATCGCAAACAGCGCGATCTTCGACGAGCGGATCATGTCCTTGAACCCGGCCGTCATGATCCTTTCGGGAGTGACATAGAGAAGGTCGAGGGTGCCGTCCGCAACGGACCGGCGCACCTCCGAGTATTCCTCCGGAGTGAGTGAGGAATTCAGCGCCGCGGCACGCACGCCAAGCTGCTTCAGCGCCTCCACCTGGTCGCGCATCAGCGCGATCAGCGGCGAGACGACGATGCCGACGCCCTCGCGGGCAAGCGCCGGGATCTGGAAGCACAGCGACTTGCCGGCACCGGTGGGAAAGAGGACCACCGCATCGCCGCCCGCCACCACCCGCTCAATGACCGCCGCCTGCTTGCCCCGAAAGGCATCATATCCATAGACCCGCTTCAGGATCGACCGTGGATCCTTCGGCTGCTCGCCATCGAACAGCGCGGCGCTGATGTTACTGGAGTGCGGCATGATCCGGCTTTCGTGGGAGGATAAAGTCTCTCTCCCATACCGCATCCGGCAAGTTGAAGGGAGCCGATAAGGACTGCCTTCAACAGGTCATCCGCGCCTGGTCGCCGCGGTCGTCGCGGCACCGACCCGGAAGGCCGTGTCC
>JBKBIZ010000269.1:0-619 GCA_046293975.1 Hyphomonas sp.
CGGCAAGGCCATGACCTATTACGGCCGCTGGACCTACAAGTACGAGGAGGCGGCCAAGCACGGGGCGGCGGGCGTTCTGATCGTTCACGAGACGGCGCCCGCCTCCTATGGCTGGCAGACGGTGGCCAATTCGTGGGGCGTGCCGCAGTTCGACATTTTGAGGCCTAACGCGGCGGCGGAGCGGGTGCCGATGGAAGGCTGGATCCAGCGCGACGTGGCGGTCGATCTGTTCCGTCGCGCGGGTCTGGATTTCGAAGCGCTGAAGGTCCAGGCGCGCAGCCGCGACTTCCAGCATGTCGCCTTGCCCGGCGCCGGCTTCTCGACCGAGTTCGACGTGGCGACCAATCAGGTCACCAGCCACAATGTCATCGCCCGCCTGCCGGGCACGACCCATCCGGACGAGACGGTGCTGTACACCGCCCACTGGGACCATATCGGCATGGGCGAGCCGGACGCGACGGGGGACCGCATCTTCAACGGCGCGGTCGATAACGCCTCGGGCACGGCCGGTCTGCTGGAACTGGCGCGGATGTTCGGCGGGGCGCCGCGCACCGAGCGGTCCATCGTGATCATCAGCTTCACCGCCGAGGAGAGCGGCCTGCTGGGGTCGGAATACTAT
>JBKBIZ010000026.1:0-35023 GCA_046293975.1 Hyphomonas sp.
AGACCTATGCAGTGACCCTGGTGGCCACGATGGTGCTCGGCGGGATCTACTTTGCCTCCACGCCTTACATTGCCGAGATCATGATGCTGCCGCTCGCCATTGGCGCTGTGTGTATCGTCACGTCGATCATCGGATCGTTCTTTGCCACCCTGTCCAAAGGCTCCACCAATGTCATGGGCGCGCTCTACAAGGCGCTCATCGTTACCGGTGTGCTGTCTATCGGCGGCCTCGCGCTGGTGATCCAGACGGTGCTTCCGGGCGGTCTCGGTGGCACGCTGGAGAATGCAGGGGCCCTGCTGGGCCTGGTTGATCCGGTCACCGGTCAGGCGGCTGACATCACCGGCTGGAAACTCTTCGCCTGCGGCGTGGCGGGTCTGCTCGTCACCCTGCTGATCGTCGTCATCACGGCCTACTACACCGAGACGAAGTATCGTCCTGTGCGCTCCATCGCCAAGGCGTCGGAGTCCGGCCACGGCACGAACGTGATCCAGGGTCTTGCTGTCTCGCTTGAGGCAACGGCCCTTCCGGCGCTGACCATCATTGGCGGCATCCTGCTCACCTTCAATCTCGCCGGTCTCTATGGAATTGCCATCGCAACGACAACTATGCTGGCCCTGGCCGGTATCATCGTTGCGCTGGACGCCTTCGGTCCGGTGACGGACAATGCGGGCGGTATTGCCGAGATGGCTGAACTGCCTTCGGAAGTTCGTGAAACGACCGATGCACTCGACGCCGTGGGTAACACGACCAAGGCTGTCACCAAGGGCTATGCCATCGGTTCGGCAGGCCTGGGCGCACTCGTTCTGTTTGCGGCGTATGCGGAGGATTTAAAATACTTCGCAGCCACTGCGCAGCCAGATACTTTCTTCTACGGCATCACAGCAAACTTCGAGATCTCCAACCCCTATGTGGTGGTGGGTCTTCTGTTCGGCGGTCTTCTGCCCTTCCTCTTCGGCGGTATGTCGATGATGGCGGTTGGCCGGGCGGCTCAGGCCGTAGTCGAGGAAGTACGCCGTCAGTTCCGCGAAATGCCGGGCATCATGAAGGGCGAGGTAAAGCCTGATTATGGCCGCGCCGTGGACATGCTGACCAAGGCAGCCATCAAGGAAATGATCATTCCTTCGCTGCTGCCGGTGTTGTCGCCCATCGTACTGTTCGGTGTGATCCTGGTGATCGGCGGACCGGGCGAGGCGCTTGCTTCGGTCGGCGCAATGCTGCTCGGCGTGATCGTGACGGGTCTCTATGTTGCCATCTCGATGACTTCGGGCGGCGGCGCATGGGACAATGCCAAGAAGTATATCGAAGACGGCCATCATGGCGGCAAGGGCTCTGAAGCCCACAAGGCCGCTGTGACGGGCGACACGGTGGGTGATCCCTACAAGGACACTGCCGGCCCGGCCGTGAACCCGATGATCAAGATCACGAACATCGTGGCGCTTCTGATGCTGGCGGTACTTGCCGGACACTGATTGTCTGAGATGCAATGAACTGAAAACTCCCGGAGGCGACTCCGGGAGTTTTTCTTTGGGCGCAGCCCTTATCGGGAAATCCTATAGGGGCGCAGACCCGTTTCGATTGGGCAGCCGATTTGCGCACTCTATTGTTCCAGTCCAAGCAGCAGCACCCTTACCGCCAGATTGCTGCGCAGGGAGGTTCAGCAGGACAAACGAGGCCCCGGTAGGGGCGCGTTGACACGCCAAGCGTCATACGACGCCCCGGTGGCCACTGGCGGCCATCGATTGCCCCTCTGAACGAAGAAGGCCGCAGCCGGGTTACCAGCTGCGGCCTTTGGATATTCCAGTAGCAAAGAGCGCCTAGCGGCGGCCCGTTGGGTTGCCTGGCGTAACTTCATCCGTATTGGGCAGGCGAACGCCGCCGACGGTGCCGAAGATCTGTTCCCAGAAGCCGAGTTCGCGGCCGCGTGTGGGCGTTTCGCGCGCCGCATAGCTGACGATCTGGCCATCGGTGACGCTATATCTCACGACCTCGTCGACGGCGTCATCTTCCCCGAAACGGATCGCAACGATGCTGCGCTCAATGACTTTCGGGCGATAGAAGGCGAAACGTTCCTGGATGTCTGAATAGTAGAACCAGGTTTGCGTATCGAAGAGGCCTTCGGTGGACGGGGAGCCGAGCTGGGCCAGAACGGTCGAGCGGGTGTCATCGCCCGGCTTGATGTCGATCGGCTGGACTTCATCCGCGATATATCCGTGGAAATCCCGCGCCGGGCTCAGACAGGCTGTCAGCGGCAGTGCGGCAAGAAGGCCTGCGGCCACAAGAGAAAGACGCGCCATGTATGGCTCCTATAGGCTTTGACCGCAGACCTAGCGACAGGTAACCGGGGTTGGCAAGCATTGGAGTACAGGGGTGATCGCTTTTTCAGGCAGCTGGTTCCAGCGGCGCGCTGCGTTCAAAAAGGTTGTGGCCGAAGCTTATGGCCGTCTGGCGCGTGAAGCGCTGCGGCCTGTGCACTATGAAGCGTATGGCGTGCCCGACACTTTTGAGGGCCGTGCGCAGATGGTGACGGTGATGACAGCCCTTGCCTGCGGGCGATTTGCAGAGGTGGGCGGGCCGCTGGCGGCGGAGCTGACCGAGCGGCTGAACGTGCGGGTGCTGGACGGATTTGACGCTGCATTCCGGGAGAAAGGGGTGGGCGATCATTCGATCGCGCGCAAGGTGCGCACCCTGGCCGAAACGCATTCGGGGCTGGGGCGGGCGCTGATGGAAGCCCTGCAAACGCCTGATTCGGATGACGATCTGGCTGATGTGCTGCGCCGCAATGGCGTGACAGCGCCGGATAAAGCCGGGGAACTGGCCGCTTCGCTGCGACGCTATCAGGCACTGTTTGCGGCCCAGCCGGACGCGGAAATACTGAGCGGCGGGTTCGCCTGTGGCGTGAGCGAGCCGGGCATTTAATCGGCATCTGGTTGTGACGCACCGCATCTCGCCCGTTGCTTTGAGGGGCGGCGCCACTTAAACCACGCAAAAATACGCACATCGCCGTAACAACGGTACTTTTCCATGCAGCGCAAACTGACGCTCTCGATTGATGCTATGGGCGGCGACGCCGCCCCGGGTGTCACCATTGACGGAACCGCCGAGTTTCTCGCGGGCCGGCCGGAAGCGCATGTGCTGTTGCATGGCGACGAGGCGCTGCTGGCGCCGCTGGTGGCGGTACGGCCGGAACTGGCGGGGCGGGTGACGATTGTTCACGCCGCCGAGAAGATCACCAGCGACATGAAACCCAGCCAGGCCCTGCGCCGGGGCAAGGGCAGCTCGATGTGGAGCGCGGTTGAAGCGGTGAAGGAGGGGCAGGCGGATGCCTGCGTCTCGGCCGGCAATACCGGCGCGCTGATGGCGATCTCGATGCTGGTGCTGCGCAAGATGGAGGGCGTTCACCGCCCGGCCATGACGGCGCTGTGGCCGACGCTGCGCGGGCGCACGGTGGTGCTGGACGTGGGCGCCAACGTCGATGCGGAAGCCGAGCAGCTGGTGACCTTTGCGATCATGGGCGAGGCGTTTGCCCGCGCGACGCTGGGCATTGAGCGGCCTTCGGTAGGCCTGCTCAATATCGGCTCGGAAGAGATGAAGGGCCATGATGAAGTGCGCGAGGCGCATGAGCTGTTACGCAATTCGCCGCTGCAGATGGATTATCGCGGTTTTGTGGAGGGCGATGACATCTCTGCGGGCGTGGTGGATGTGGTCGTGACCGATGGCTTTACCGGCAATGTGGCGCTGAAGACGGGCGAAGGCGTTGCCCGGATGCTGGCGAGCCGGATGCGGGAGGCGTTTACCGCCAATCTCAGCTCCAAGATCGGCGCGGCGCTGGCCATGGGCGGGCTGAAGCGGCTGAAAGACTTCATGGACCCCAGCAATGTGAATGGCGGGGTACTGATCGGGCTGGGCGGGGTTTCGGTGAAGAGCCATGGCGGGGCCGATGCCCGCGGTTTTGCGCGCGCCTGTACATTGGCCGCTGACCTGGCGTTGAGTGATTACCGGACCGAGATTGCCGTCAATCTGGCGCGCGTCGGAACCGGCGGTCTGGCAGCAGAATAACGGCGCCCGGGCGCCAGACGAGGATATGTAGAATGGGAAGGCGCAGTTTTATCCGCGGAACCGGCAGTTATCTGCCAGAGCACATTCTGACGAATGAGGCGCTTTCGCTCATGGTCGCCACCGATGATGCGTGGATTCAGGAACGTACCGGCATCAAGCAGCGCCATGTGGCTGCTGAGGACGAGCTGACCTCCGACATTGCCGTGCATGCGGCGCGGCGCGCGCTGGACGCGGCGGGCATGCAGGCCAGCGAGATCGACCTCATCGTGCTGGCGACGACGACGCCCGATCAGACTTTTCCGGCCACCGCCACGGCTGTGCAGGCAAAGCTCGGCACCGGGCCCGGCGCGGCGTTTGACGTGCAGGCGGTCTGCTCGGGCTTTCTGTTTGCGCTGGCAACGGCCGATTCGCTGATGAAGCAGGGCCTGTTCAACAAGGCGCTGGTGATCGGCGCGGAGACCTTCACGCGCATCATCGACTGGTCGGACCGGGGCACCTGCGTGCTGTTCGGAGATGGCGGTGGGGCCGTCGTTCTGGAATGCATCGAGTGGGACGGGGCGGAAGATGTCGGCGTCATCACCCATCACATCCGCACCGACGGGACGAAATCAGACCTGCTCTATGTTGACGGGGGCGTCAGCTCCACCGGCACGATTGGCCATGTGCGGATGGAGGGCAACAAGGTGTTCAAGCATGCGGTGACCAACATCTCCGCGGCGATCGAGGCTGTGCTGACCGAAACCGGGCTGACCTCGGCCGATATCGACTGGTTCGTGCCCCATCAGGCCAACAAGCGCATCCTCGACGGGGTCGCCAAAAAGATGAGCATTCCGGAGGAGAAGGTGGTGATCACGGTCGGCGAGCATGCCAATACGTCGGCTGCCTCGATCCCCCTGGCGCTGGACCATGTTGTGCGCTCTGGCCGTGCAAAACCGGGCGATCTTATCCTCTCAGAAGCGATGGGCGGGGGCTTTTCATGGGGCGCCAGCCTGTTCAGGCTTTGATTCAAAGGAAATCTGACACAGATTTAGCTAACGCCTGCGCTAGGAATTCGTTAAGATCAGCCGTCTAGGCTTTTGCAAAGAAACGGGCTGACAGAATGAGCGACCGTACACTTACCCGCGCCGAAGTGACCGATGCCATCGTCCGAGAAGTGGGCGTGACGCGTCAGGAATCCGCTGACCTGCTGGACCGAACGCTGGACCTGATTGGTGCCGCGCTCGAGCAGGAAGAGGAAGTGAAGCTGGCACGCTTCGGCAACTTCGTGGTCCGCTCCAAGGCGGCCCGTGAAGGACGCAACCCCAAGACCGGCGAAGAGGCCCCGATTGCCGCCCGCCGCGTCGTGACGTTCCGGCCCTCGCCGATGCTGAAATCTCAGGTCGGCGGAGACGATTGACTTAAGGAGGCACCTGCATGACGGCCCTTAAAGCCCGGATTGAGAAGTCCGCAGATGCCTACAGGTCTATCGGTGAAGCCGCTGCTGAGCTTGGCCTCGAAACCCATGTGCTTCGCTATTGGGAAACGCGCTTTCCCCGCCAGGTGAACCCTGTGAAGCGCCCCGACGGGCGCCGCCTCTTCCGCCCGCAGGATATCGACGCGCTGCGCGCCATCCGCATTCTGGTGCATGAGCGCGGCATGACGCTGAAGGGCGCCAAGGCTGTGCTGGTGCAGCAGGGCGTGGCGGCTGTTCTGGCGGGCACGGCGACGATCACGCCCGACACCGCCGTCAGCCCAGCCCGCGAATTGCAGGAAACCCTGGCGCGCGCGTTCACCGATGTGCCCACCGATCCCGAGGCGCGCCGTGAACGCCTGAACGGGACGCTGAACGAGCTGTCGGAGCTGAAGCTGCGGCTGGACGCGCTGCGGGCACGGCGGCAGGGCTAAACTCTCTCCGGTTTCCCCAAACTGCCGCTATATTTCATCCTTCAAGGGTGGATATGTATCAATCTTACGGCATAATAGCTCGTGGGCTGATATGGCAGGATTCTGGGGGCTAAATGTGCAGTGTTGCTTGGTGCAGCTTTTCTTGGGAAGCGTTTGCAACAATATTTACAGGTGTATTCGCTGTAGTCGCAGCCTCTGTAGTAGGTATCCGACAAGTGGGTATCCAAACCAAGTTAGTTGATTTGGAAAAACTTAAGGTCGAAGTCGAACTATTTGATAGGAGACTTCGAGTCTACGAAGCTGCTGTAGCGTGGTTTAAGGCCTTCATTGCGGATGGTCTCGCGCCTGCTGGCCAAGTTCACTCTGATTTTTGGGAGGCTATACAGAAATCAAAATTTCTGTTCCGCAGCGAAGTATCGGACAGGCTCGCCGAATATTTAGATGACGGAGTTCGCCACCGTATTCACACGGGTGCCAACAGGCACAATGAAGCTCTGGAAATCGCTCAAAGGCTCATTGCAGCATCAAACGGTCTTCACGATCTCTTTGGTGCTGAGATGAAGCTAGTGCAATCTGGAGAGATTAGCACTTAGAGGCAGAAAATCAGAACCTGCTTATTTACCCGGAAATTCAATGGTCGGAGCGAGAGGATTCGAACCTCCGACCCCTAGTCCCCCAGACTAGTGCGCTAACCGGGCTGCGCCACGCTCCGACCGAGAGGCGCTGTATAGGCAAAGCCTATCGGCGCCGCAACGGCTTATTGCGGGTGACGAACAGCCTTATTCTGCGCCATTCACCCCTCACCTGACGGCGCGATGGTGGAAGATCGCTGCCCGTGCCTATATTAGGCAGGAAATCGAGACAGGAGGGCTGCCCCATGGCAAAGCCGAAAATCCAACGCACCGAGCGCGAATGGCGCGAAACGCTGACCGAGCAGGAATATGCCGTCGGCTTCCAGGAAGGCACCGAGCGGGCCTTTACCCCCGGCAATTACCAGGACGAGAAGCGCAAGGGCGTCTATCACTGCAAGGGATGCGAGACGCCGCTGTGGTCGTCCGAGCACAAATTCGACTCCGGCACCGGCTGGCCGAGCTATTGGCAGCCGATCAGCGAGGGCGTGGTCGCCACCAAGACCGACTTCAAGATGATCTACCCGCGCACCGAATGCCATTGCGCCACCTGCGGCATGCATATGGGGCACGTGTTCAAGGACGGCCCGCCGCCGACCGGCCAGCGCTGGTGCATCAACGGCATCGTTCTGGATTTCCGCCCTGAGGCGTAAGGAAGGGCTGGACATTCGGGAGCGCTTTCCGTCAGATATTTCGACAAACGATAAGCGGAGCCCTTTCAGATGCGCCTTGCTGCTAACCTCGCCGGCCTGTTGGCTGCCACAACTTTTTTGACTGGATGCATGACAGTGAGCCAAGACACTGAAACGGCCGCAACGCTGGCGGCGGAAACGCCCGCCGCCGCCCTGCCGGCGCCGCCGATGGCCAAGCGCATAGATCACGAGATCACGCAGGTTGGCCGCACACGGAACGATCCCTACAGCTGGCTGAAGGATGAGAACTGGCAGGAAGTGGTGCGCGAGCCGTCGCTGCTGCGCGCTGACATCCGCGATTATCTGCTGGCGGAAAACGCTTTCACCAAGACTGTTCTGGAAGACCCGACGACGGCCCTGCGCGAAGAGCTGTTTGCCGAGATGCGTGGCCGCATCAAGGAAGACGACAGCTCGGTTCCTGATATTGACGGGCCGTGGGCCTATTACACCCGCTTCCGGGAAGGGGGCGAGTATGCCGTGTTTGCGCGGCGCCCGGCCGCCGATGCGTTCAATGCGGAGGCGCCTGAAACATTGCTGCTCGACGGCGACGCGATGGGCGAGGGGCAGGACTATTTTTCGTTCGGCGATATCGAAGTCTCCCCCGATCACAAATTCATTGCCTATGGCACGGACCTGAAGGGCAGCGAATTCTATGAGATCCGTGTCAAGAATATCGAGACGGGCGAAGACACCGGCGTTCTGATCGAGAACGCCTATGGGCCGATGGAATGGAGCGCCACAGGCAAGGCGATCTTCTGGGTGGCGCGCGATTCCAATGGCCGCCCCAACGCAGTCTACCAGCGCAGCCTTGAGACGGGCGAAGACACGCTGATCTATGAGGAGCAAGACCCCGCCTTCTTCGTAAATATCACGACGACCGAGAGCGAGGAGCTGATCCTCGTCCTTGCGGGCGGTCATACGACATCTGAAATCCACTGGTTCCCTTCCGATGAACTGAACCCCACGCTGCGCACCGTTGCGCCGCGCCAGACCGATCACGAATATTCCGTGACCCAATGGAACGGGGAATTCTACATCATCACCAATATCGACGGGGCGGTGGACTATAAGGTGATGAAAGCGCCGATGAGCGCTTCTTCAACGGCAGAGTGGGAAGAGTTTATCCCGCATCGTCCCGGTACGCTCATCATGGGTATCACCGCGCAGGAGGATTACCTCACGATCATGGAGCGCGAAGAGGGCCTGCCCCGCATCGTCATCCAGGCGCGCGCCGATGGGGCGTCCCATTCCATCAGCTTTGATGAGGCCGCCTATGAACTCGGCCTTGAGGGCGGCTATGATTACAAGACGCCGATCCTGCGGTTTGAATATGCCTCGCCCGCAACGCCGGATCAGGTGTTCGATTACAATCTGGTCACGCGCGAGAAAATCCTGCGCAAGACGCGCGAAGTGCCCTCGGGCCACAATCCGGCCGATTATGTGGTTGAGCGGATCATGGCGCCGTCCTGGGATGGGGCGGAAGTGCCCGTCACGCTGGTGCGTCACAAGAATACGCCGGTGGATGGCACCGCGCCGCTGCTTCTGTATGGCTACGGATCATATGGCATGTCGATGCCGGCCGACTTCCGCACGGGGCGCCTCAGCCTTGTGGACCGAGGCTTTGTCTATGCCATCGCGCATATTCGCGGGGGCATGGAGAAGGGGTATCAATGGTATCTCGACGGCAAGCTTGAGAAGAAAACCAACACCTTCAAGGACTTCGTGGCGGCGGGCGAGCATCTCGTGGCGCAGGGCTATGGCGCCAAGGGCCGCGTGGTGGCCCATGGCGGATCAGCCGGCGGCCTCCTGATGGGCGCGGCAGCGAACATGGACCCGGAACTCTTCGGCGGCATCATTGCGGCGGTTCCGTTCGTGGACGTGCTGAATACGATGTCGGATGAGAGCCTGCCTCTGACGCCGCCGGAATGGCCCGAATGGGGTAATCCGCTGACGGATGAAGCGGCTTATGACACGATCCAGGCTTACAGCCCGTATGATCAGGTCAGCGACAAACCCTATCCGCCGATGCTGATCCTCGGGGGCGTGACCGATCCGCGCGTGACCTATTGGGAACCGGCAAAATGGGCCGCAAAACTGCGCCATGAAGCGCCTGAGGCTGGGCCGTATTTCCTGCGCATCAACATGGATGCCGGGCATGGCGGCGCCTCGGGCCGTTTTGAAGGGCTGAAGGAAACGGCCATCGAGTACGCCTTCGCGCTGGCGGCGGTGGGCCAAGTGGAAGGTCTCCGGATCAAGCCGGAGGAGTAGGGCGCTTGCTCTACTGCCTCGACTGCGAATTCAACGGCTTTGGCGGTGAGCTCATCAGCCTTGCGCTTTCGGGCGAAGGCGGTGAGCTTTACCTTTGCCGTCCGTATTCGGAGCTTGATGAGCTGGATCTGCATCCCTGGGTCGAGGAGCATGTGCTGGCGATCCTGGAATTGCATGATGCCCGGCCTGTCACATTGCCGCTGGCCGATTTCGGGCGCGCGATACAGGCATTTCTGGAGGATGATCCGGAGCCGTGCGTCATCGCCGACTGGCCCGAAGACCTGATGCATCTGATGCAGTGCCTGATCATTACGCCGGGCCAGATGGTGCGGATACCCGACCTTTCGCTCAAACTGATGCAGGTCTCGGCCTGGCCGACGGATATTCATGACGCCGTGCAGCACAATGCGCTCTGGGACGCGCGGGCGCTGAGCCGGGCGCTGGCACTGTCGCGCGGCGAGGTTTGAACGCAACAAAAAAGGGAGGCAAAGCGCCTCCCTTGTTCGTCAGATTTTCTGGGGCCGGATCAACCGTAGAGAACGGTGATCGATTCGGCGACGAGCGCCGGGCGGTCCTGGCCTTCGATCTCGACGGTGGCTTCCATCTTCATCTGTTTGCCGCCGGATTTGGGCTCTACCGACAGGCATTTCTGGCGGAGGCGAACCTTGGAATTCACCGGCACCATGTTGGTGAAGCGGACTTTGTCCGAGCCGTAATTGATGCCGCGGGTGACGCCTTCGACCCGAAGCACTTCAGAGCCAAGCATGGGGAGCAGCGACAGGGTGAGGAAGCCGTGGGCGATGGTGGAGCCCATCATCTGCTTGGCTTTTTCCTCGTCGACGTGAATCCACTGATGATCGCCGGTCGCGTCAGCGAACAGGTTGATCCGGGCCTGGTCAATGGTGTGCCAGTCGGACACGCCGACTTCCTGGCCGGCCAGGGTTTCGAGTTCGGCGTAGGCAATTTTGCGCGGATTGGCCATGGGATTCCTCCTTGAATGTATAAGACTTCTTGTGGCGCGGCTTCGGCCAATCTGCAAGGTTAACTGAGCGTCAACCCGGCGCAGCCTAAGCGAGGCTGCCGCCATAACCCATGGCCGGGATGACGAGGGAGGCAGAAATGGCCGGTGAGCCGCTGATATCAATTGATCCCGGAAGCCGGGGCAATGCGAACCTTATCTACTTTCTCTACATTGTGGCACCCGTCTTCTTCCAGACGCTGGCGCTGATCGGCGTCATCATGGCGTATCTGGGGAAGGGCAAGGGCGACGCCCTGATCGAGAACCATTATCGCAATCAAATCAACATCTTCTGGAAGATGCTGCTGTATTGCGTGATCTCGGGTCTGCTCACCTTCATCCTGATCGGGGTGCTGCTCTTCCTGGCAGCGCTGGTCTGGTACATCGTGCGGATCGTGAAGGGGATGCAGGCGCTGTCAGCTGGCGAGCTTGTGGAAAACCCGGCCAGCTGGCTGCTCTGATCTAGCCGAGATGACGTTTGAGCGTTTCCAGGAAGCGGGCGATGTCGCTGTCGCTGGTGTAGAGGTGCGGAGTGATCCGCAGCCGGTCGCCGCGGCGGGAGACGTGGATGTTCTCGGCCTTGAGACGCGCGGTGAGATCCTCCGGGGCAGAGGCCGGGAGCAGGGCGGAGAGATAGTGCGGGCCGCGCTCGCTTTCCGGCAGGCTTGAGAGGCCCATTCCGGCCAGATCCACCGCGAGCTGGCGGTTGCGCTGGCCGAGGGTTTCTTCAATGTTTGCAACGCCCCAACGGAGGATAAGCTTCACCGCTTCCTCGAAGGCGGGGAGGAGGGCAAAGTTTGACCGCTCCCCCATGTCGAAACGTTCAGAGCCCGGCGCGTAGGCGTCGGTATAGTCGATGAGGCGGGCGAAGTTTGAGGCGTTCTCGCGGGTGATCCAGTTCTGCTCCAGCGGGCGGCCCTGACGGTGCTTTGGGGCGACATAGAGGAAGCCGGTGGCATAGGGGCCAAGCAGCCATTTATAGCCGGCAGCGACCATGAAATCGGGCTCGATTTCGCTGGCATCAAACGACAAGGCGCCGACACTTTGGGTCAGATCGAGCACCAGAGCCGCGCCATGTTCGCGGCATTTCAGGACAATCCGGGACAAATCGAGATGCGCTCCGTCCGTCCAGCGGACATTCGGGCACGCGACGATACCGGTGGAGGGACCGATGGCGTCCAGCAGCGCGTCGGAGAGGGAGGCGTTGCCGCCGGCCTTCACCGTGCGCAGGGTTGCGCCGGTGGACGCAGCGTGCGCCCGCCAGGTGTAGACGTTGGAGGGGAACTGGTCCTCGAGGATGAGGATTTCCTGACCGGGGGAAAGCGGCAGGTTCAGCGCGGCGGTGGCGAGGCCATAGCTCGCCGAAGGGACGAAGGCGATGCCGTCTTCCTCGGCGTTGATGAGCTGGGCGAGGAGGGGGCGCAGGCGGGCGGTGTCGGCGAAGAACTCCGTATCCGGAATGGTCCAGGGGCGCAGCTTGCGGGCAAGGCCGCGCTGGCCCGCCTCGAAGGCCGCGATGGGGAGCGGGCCCATCGTCGCGGTGTTGAGATAGGCGACATCTTCGGGGATGTCGAACAGGTGGCGCTGGTCTGTAAGCAAGGTCATACAGCAGAGCTAACGCAGCCGCAGCGATCAAACCAGCGTAAAGTCAGTGATCCGAAATTGAAAAAGGGCCGCATCGCTGCGGCCCATCTCTGGTGTTGGTGTCTGCCAAGCCGGTGATCAGACGATGCGGCTGTCCTTGTTGCCCCAGTAGCGGTCGCGGATGAGGCGTTTGTAGAGTTTGCCGGTGGCGTGGCGGGGCAGTTCTGGATCGAAGTCGATGCTTTTGGGGCATTTGAGTTTCGAGAGGTTTGCCTGGCAGAAGGCCATGAGTTCGGCGGCGAGTTCGTCCGAGAACGGAATGCCCGGCATCGGCTGGACCACGGCTTTTACCGCTTCGCCGAAATCTTCATCGGGGACGCCGATGACGGCGACATCTGCCACTTTGGGGTGGGTGATGAGGATGTTCTCGGTTTCCTGCGGATAGATGTTCACGCCGCCGGAAATGATCATGAAGGATTTGCGGTCTGTCAGGTAGAGGAAGCCGTCTGCGTCCAGTTTGCCGACATCGCCGAGGGACGACCAGTCGGGGTGTTTGGGGTTGAGGGCGGCTTTGTTCTTTTCCGGGTCGTTGTGATAGTTGGGTGGCGTGGTGCCGGAGAAGTAGACCTGGCCTTCTTCGCCGATGGGCAGCTCGTTGCCGTCTTCGTCGCAGATATGGACGACGCCGTGGATCGCGCGGCCGACCGTGCCTTTATGGGTGAGCCAGTCGGGGCTTTTCACATAGGTCATGCCGTTGCCTTCAGAGCCGGCATAGTATTCGTCGATGACCGGGCCCCACCAGGCGATCATCTGTTCCTTGACCGGGACCGGGCAGGGCGCGGCGGCGTGGATGGCGAAGGTCAGGCTGGAGACGTCGTATTTCTTGCGGGCGTCTTCGGGCAGCTTCAGCATCTTCACGAACATGGTGGGCACCATCTGCGTGTGCGTGACCTTGTATTTCTCGACCGCTTTCAGGAACTCTTCGGGATCGAATTTTTCCATCACGATGAGGGTCGACCCGATGCGGGTAAACGTCATGCACCAGCGCAGGGGCGCGGCATGGTAAAGCGGGGCGGGCGAGAGATAGACCGAGTCCGGGCTGGCGCCGGACATGGCGCGGGCGATCTGGACAAGGATGTTATCGGCGTCGATCGGCAGGTTCCGTTCCAGCGGCGGGCGGATGCCTTTCGGGCGGCCCGTGGTGCCCGAGGAATAGAGCATGTCCGTGCCGCCCATCTCGTCGGCGATGGGCGTTTTCGGGAAGCTGGCAGCGAGCGCTTCGAGGGCCTGGAAGCCGTCAATATTGCCGTCGATGGACCAGAGATCAGCGGTGCCTGCGGCGGCGGCGGCTTCGCGGGCAACGGCGCCCTTGTTGGCGCCGGAGATGAGGAGTTTGGCGCCTGAGTCTTCGATGATGTATTTCACTTCCGGCGCGGTCAGGCGCGAGGAAATGCAGACATAGTAAAGGCCCGCCCGCTGGGCGGCCCAGCAGATTTCGAAGTAGCGGGGCGAATTTTCCGCGAAGATGGCGATGGTGTCGCCCGGCTGGCAACCGGCGGCGCGCAGGGCGTGGGCGACCTGGTTGGAGCGCTCGTCCAGCTGGCGGAAGGTGATGGTTTCGCCCGAGGCGGCCATGATGATGGCGGGCTTGTCGGGATGGGTCCGTGCGTGATGGCTGGGGTGCATGGCGATGTATCCTCCGGGGTGTGAGCCTAAGCGCGCGAGGCGCTGGCTGCAGTCTCGCGGCGGACTTTAACGAGCCTTAAGGGGCTGTCCACGACTGACCTAACGAGAGGGGCTGCCGTTTCCTACAGATTCCGGGGATTAGCCCGCCCGGCCCCCGTCTCCGGGGCCGGGCGGAAGCTATTTCAAGGCTCCATCGGGCCGTTGAACTGGCGGGCGAAGAAGTCGTCCTTGCGCCAGAGGGGGCGTTCATCGGCGTTTGCCAGGGCAAGCGCAATGCGCGCCTTGATGGCGGCAAAGCGGGCGGCGGCGTCAAAGTCGATGGCGTTGGACATATCATCCGACGGGCGGTGATAGTTCGTCGTCATGTGACGGGCGAACTCTTCGGCCCCGCCATTTTCCCAGCCGGGGATCAGGTAGACCGAAGGGATGCCCGCTTCGACGAAACGGAAATGGTCCGAGCGGGTGAAGAGGCCCTGATCGGGGACAGGGTCCGGGCTCAGGGTGATGTTCATATCAGCGGCGGCCTTTTCCACTTCCTCGATGATGGTCGAGCGCGAGCCGCCGAACACGACGAGATCGGTGAAGGGGTAGGTCAGGACCGGCATGTCGAGATTGACGTTGGCGACGAGGCTGGCTTTCGGGACGGTCGGGTTCTCGGCAAAGTATTGCGCGCCGAGGAGGCCTTTTTCTTCCGCCGTCAGAGCGATGAACATGACCGAGCGCTTCATCGCCGGGCCGGCCTTCAGCATGCGGGCGGCTTCCAGGAGGGTGGCGACGCCGCTGGCATTGTCGAGGGCGCCGTTATTGATCTGGTCGCCGTCGATGCCTTTGGTGATGCCGATATGATCGAGGTGGGCGGTCAGCACGATGACTTCGTTCTTGAGGACGGGGTCTGTGCCTTCGATCATGCCGATGACATTGGCGGACTGGACTTGATCATGGGTCGAGGCCTGGGTGAGGTGGACCGTGTAAGGCAGGGCGAAGCCTTTGACATTGCCGCCTTCGGCCTCGGCGGCGGCGAGGATGTCGGTCCAGTTGCCGTCTGTGCCTTCGAAGAGTTTAGCGGCGCTTTCCATCGAGACGCTGGCGCCGCCCTGGACGTTCGGGGCGCGGTTGAAGGGGGCGCCGTCGGGGCCGAGCCAGGTGAGGCTGGCGCCGTCCAGGCGGCCTTCGCGGATCAGGCGCTCGAAGGGATAGACGCCGCGCGAGGTGGGCGTTTCGAGGGTGACGACGGCGATGGCGCCGCGCTCTGAGGCGTTGACGAATTTGCGGGTGCCGTAATAGGCGCGCTCTTCGGTCTGGATGCCTTTGGGCGTGCCCGAGAGCATGACGGCGACTTTGCCGGTAAGATCGAGGCCTTCGAAATCATCCCGGCCAAGATCAGGCGCGACGATGCCGAAGCCGACGAAGACGGCTTCTCCGGTGACGTCTATGCTGGGGGCGGAGAGGGAGTTGCCCATCGCATAGTCAACATTTTCCGTGAACGGAACAGCAGCGCCGGTGGCGGTATTGGTGACGTGCATCATGCGCCCTTCCGGTGCACGCACCGAGCGCAGGAAGGAGATGGTCTGGAAATAGGTGTTGTTGTCACCGGCGGGCTTCAGGCCGATCTCGGCAAATTCGGCGGCGACATAATCGGCGGCGATGTCAAAGCCGGGCGTGCCGGCCTCGCGGCCTTCCAGATCGTCGGAGGCGAGGAATTCCATATCGGCGCGGATCGCGTCCGGGCTGGGGGCAGGAAGTTCGGCCGGGGGCGGAGGCGCCGGGGGCGTATCGGGGGCGCAGGCGGCCAGGGCGAGGGCCGAGGCGATGAGCAGGGAACTGATTTTAAGTCGCATTATATGGATATGTCTTTCGTGAAACCGGTGTGTTGCCGGGGTGTATAGACCTTTAGAATGCGCGCATCCAGTAGTTCATGGGATGGATGAGGTCGGCGCCGCCGGGCTCTGTGGGCCAGGCGAAGTTGGTGATGATGCCGGGGAGTTTGCGATAGCCGCGTTTTTCCCAGAAGGGATCGAGGGGGCTGTAGCCTGCCGGGCGGAGCGGGTGATCGGCGGGGCGGTCCACGGCGCAGAAGCAGGCGCGGGCATAGCCGCGCTGCCGGGCATGGGCCTCGCGGGCATCAAAGAAGGCATGGCCGAGGCCGCGCCCACGGAAATCCGGCTTCAGGACAGACTCGCCGAAATAGAAGGTATCTGCCAGATCGTAGCCGGCGTCTTTCAGCGGGGCGGCGAATTCGCCATGATGCGCGTCGATGGCAGAGCCGGTGGCGCAGCCGACGATCTGGCCGTCTTCCTCGGCGGCGACGATGAAGGCGTCGCGCGCGTTCGAGAAGGTGCGCAGGTATGTCTGTTCATACTCTTCCGTGCCCGAATAGAGATAGGGGAAGGCGGCAAACACGTCGATGCGCAGACGCGCGAGGGCGGGCAGGGCCTCTTCCAGATCTTCTCCTGTCAGGGGGCGGATGATCATGAAACCTGACGTATCCATTCTTTGAGATTGTAATAGGTGGTGACGCGCTGGATCTCGCCATCCTTTACATCGAAGAAGGCGCCGGCGGGCAGGCGGTAGGTCTGGCCGCGCGCTTCGGGCAGGCCGGCATCGGTTTTCTTGTAGACGCCGTTGACGATGAACTCGGCCGCAGCGCGCGTGCCATCGGGCGAGGCCATGACGACGATGTCGGTCAGGGTCTCGTCATAGCAATCGTCCATATGGGCGATGAAGTCTGCGAAGGCGCCGCGTCCGCCGCGCTTGTCGCCCTCATTGACGAAGTGGTTGATGGTTTCAGAGACGCAGGCGGCCATCCCGGCCCAGTCCTTGGCGTTGAAGGCGGCGTAGTAGCGGGAGATGAGGTCGGGTGTGGGTGTCATTGCGCGTGATCCTGCGGCCTGGCTGAGCCAAAGGTATCTCCGGAAAAGCGCGCGCAAACAATATGGCCTGCTGCGATGGCGCAATGCCTGCGCAGGCGGAAGGCATTCAGCTTTAACGGCGCGTTCAGCCGCCTACCGCTTGAACACCATCTCGCCACCCACGAAGGTGCGCATGACGCGGCCCTGGAGGCGGCGGCCGTCGAAGGGGGAGTTGGTGGAGCGGGAGAGGAGGTCTTCGCGCTCGCAGAGCCAGGGCTTGCCCGCATTGAAGAGGATGAAGTCTGCCGGGGCATCTTTCGCGAGGCGTCCCTGGGGCAGGCCGAGGATGCTGGCCGGGCCGATGGTGACCGGGGCGATGGCTTCGAGCAAAGTCAGCGGGCCATCATGGTGGAGGTTCAGGAGGGCCGAGAGCACGGTTTCCAGGCCAGCCGCGCCGAAGGCGGCCTCGCCAAAGGGGAGACGCTTTTCTTCCGGGGGCTGAGGATCATGGGCGGAGACGACGGCGTCGATCTCGCCGGCTTTCAGCGCCTCGATCAGGCCCTGGCGGGTGGCTTCATCGCGGAAGGGCGGGTTCACCTTGCAATAGGTGAGATAGTCGCCGACATCGCGCTCATTGAAGAAGAGCGCGTGCGCGGCGGCCGTGGTGTAGACCTTGGCGCCGCGCTTGCGGGCGGCGGTGGCGATTTCCAGCGTACGCGCGGTGGAGACCTGATCGAGGATCAGGCGGCAGCCGGTCTGCTCGGCCAGCGTCACGTCGCGCATCGCGCCGATCCATTCGGCCTCGGGCGGAATGCCGGAGAGGCCCGCGCGGGCGGCAAAGGCGCCGGCATTCATCACGCCGCTGCCGGTGAGCGCGCGCTCGTCGGGGCGGGACATGACGATGGCGCCGCGGCTGGCGGCATAGGCCATCGCGCGCTTCATCACCTGCGCGTCGGCAATGGGGCAGTCCCCATTGGTGAAGAGGATCGCGCCCGCGTCCGCCATCAGGCCGATCTCGGCCATAGCGAGGCCGGCGAGGCCGACGGTGAGCGCGCCGGCGGGATAGATGCGGGCTTTGGAGGTTTCGCGGGCCCGCTCGGCGATGAACTGGACGAGGGCCATGTCGTCGATCACCGGGCGTGTGTCTGGCATGACGACGAAGCTGGTGATGCCGCCGGAAAGCGCGGCGCGGGAGGCGGTCTGCAGGGTTTCCTTCTGTTCGTCGCCGGGCTCGCCGGTCTTGACGCGCAGGTCGATCAGGCCGGGGGCGAGGCAGAGGCCGGCGGCGTCGATTGTGGTTTTGGCCTCGCTGAAGATGGCGCCTTCGCCTGCGCGGATGTCGCTGAACCTGCCGTCTTCGATCAGGATCGCGCCGGGCGCGTCAAGATCCGTAGCCGGATCAAGCAGGCGGGCATTTATGATCTGCAGGCTCATGATTTTCCTCCCGCGAGGAGGTGGAGGACAGCTTCCCGCACGGCGACGCCCATTTCGACCTGCTGGGTGATGACGGAGCTTGGACCGTCCGCAATGGTGCTTTCGATCTCCACGCCCCGGTTCATGGGGCCGGGGTGCATCACGGTGACGTTGGGCTTGGCCAGCGCAAGGCGCTCGGCGGTGAGGCCGAAATAGCGGAAATATTCGCGCCGGCTGGGCAGGAAGGAGCCGTTCATCCGCTCAAGCTGCAGGCGGAGCATCATCACGACGTCTGCGCCTTTCAGCACCTTGTCGAAATCGGTGCCCGCGCTTTCGGCGCCCCATGTATCCGTACCCGGAGGGATCAGCGTCTTGGGCCCGCAGAGATGCACGCGCGCGCCCATCAGATGTAGCGCGAGGGTGGTGGAGCGGGCAACGCGGCTGTGGGCGATGTCGCCGCAGATGACGACTTTCAGGCCCTCAATGCGGTTTTTGACGCGGCGGATGGTGAGCAGGTCCAGCAGCGCCTGGGTGGGGTGTTCATGGGTGCCGTCGCCGGCATTGATCACCGCGCAGTCGACCTTGCGGGAGAGGAGCTTTGCCCCGCCCGAGGCCGAGTGGCGGATGACGAGGGCGTCGGGTTTCATGGCGTTGAGGGTCATCGCCGTGTCGATCAGCGTTTCGCCCTTCTTCACCGAGGAGTTTGCCACCGGCATCGAGATGACGTGCGCGCCGAGGCGCCGGGCGGCGATCTCGAAACTCGACATCGTGCGTGTGGAATTCTCGAAGAAGAGGTTTACCACCGTCTTGCCGGTCAGCACCGGATCGGGGCGGACACCGGCGCGGGTCTTCTCGGCATAGCTGTCTGCCAGATCGAGAATATGGCCGATATCGAGGGGATGAAGGCCTTCGATTCCGAGCAGATGCTCGTGCGTGAAGGTGTAGTCTGGCCGGGGCGGCGCCATCGGGATACCTCAGATTTGCGGCGGTGTAGGCGGGATTCTGGGGCAGGGCAAGCCTTTAGGCCGCCCCCAGCCAGAGGATCAGCGCCCAGGTAAGCGGCAGGGTGATCGCCGCCAGCAGGGTCTGGACCGCGATGAGGTTGGCCGCGAGCGTCGTGTCGCCGCCGAGTTCGCGGGCGAGGACGTAGGAGTTGGGGGCCGTTGAGGTGGCCGCGCAGAGGAGGGCGATGGCGAGGGGCAGGCCGGTCAGGCCAATCATCAGGCCGATGGCGAGCACGATGGCGGGCATGCCGATGAGGCGGATGAGCGACCAGCTAATGGTGCGCAGCCCGGCCCGGCCGAGCGCTTTGAGGTCGACCCCCGCGCCGGCGCTGAGGAGGCCGGTGGCGATGGCCGCGCTGGCGAGGATGCGCAGGGTTTCATCGAGGGCGAGCGGGATCTCGATGTGGAGGGCGGCGAGCGTGATGCCGATGACGCAGGCGATGACCAGCGGGTTGCGCGTCATGGCGAGGAACGGCCGCGGTCTGGTGCCCGGCGGGCGCTCGGCATGGGCGGTGAGGGCGTAGACGGAGAGGACATTGGCCGCCGGGATCATTACCGCTGCGGCGAGGCCGACGAGGGCCACGCCTTCATCACCGAAGAGGGCCGTGCCGAGGGAGAGCGCGATGATCGTGTTCCAGCGGACGTTTGACTGGATGATCGTGCCGATGGCCGGGCGGCTGATGCCGGGCCAGCCATAGGCGGCAAGGCCGATGACGCCCATCAGGCATTGGGCGGCAATGAGGGTGATGACCATCTGCCAGGGCGCGGTGTCGAACTCGGCGTTCGCCAGCGCGCGCACGATGAGTGCCGGCAGGAGGACGAGGAAGGAGAGCCGGTCGATCGAGCGGAAGGCTTCCGGCGCGATCCATCGGCGGGTGGAGAGAAGTTGCCCGAGCGCGACGATCAGGATGACCGGCAGGAGCGCGATCAGGAAGGCGCTCATGGGCGCTGCTCCAGCCTGGAGAGGGCGTCTTGCAGGATAACGGCGGCAGCCGAGGCGTCGATGCGGGCTTCGCGGTTGCGGCGGGAGGCGCCGGCTGCGCGCATGATGTCGCCTGCTTCGGCGGAGGAATAACGTTCATCCTGGAAGGCGACGGGCAGATCGCGGACCTTCAGGAGGCTGGAGACCAGCGTGCGGACAGACTGGGCGCGGGGGCCCATGCTGCCATCCACGTTCAGCGGCAGGCCGACGATGAGGCCAACGGCGGCGCGTTGGTCGTAGATATGCAACAGCCGCTCAAGCGAGGGGGCGAGCTTTTTCTTGAGGATCGTCTCAACCGGCGAGGCCATCATGCGGATGCGGTCGGTGGCGGCGACGCCAATCGTGGCCGTTCCGGGGTCTATGCCCAGAAGCACGCCCTCGCGGGGCAGGTCGAAGAGATCCACCACAGCCATATTGGGTGCGTCCCTTACAGCCTTGATGGGCCTCTGCCTATGGCGTATGGGGCAAAGACCATCAGGAGCCTGCCTATGAGCGTTACCCGTGACGATGTCCGCAAAGTTGCCCGCCTGTCACGCATTGCCGTGCCGGAAGAGCGCCTGGATGAGCTGGCCGGGGAACTCAATGGCATCCTCGGCTGGATCGACCAGCTCAATGAGGTGGATGTCGAGGGCGTGGAGCCGCTGACGTCGGTGGTGGAGACAACGCTGCCAATGCGCGACGACGTGGTGACCGATGGCAACATCCAGGACCAGGTGCTGGCGAATGCCCCGCGCAGCGAGCATGGGTTTTTTGTGGTGCCCAAGGCTGTGGAATAAGACGGCCAAAAGTCCGGCCCGCCCGCCTTACATTCTTCTCAGTTATGCCTCACACTCAGCAGATGGGGCGATTCTGGCCCCGGTTACTGAAAGTCTGAACCGATGGCCAAAGGTCAAATGAAATCCAAAAAGGAAGTCCGCAAACCGAAGGCTGAAAAGCCCAAGGCGAAGCCGGGCGGCCAGCCTGTTGCCGCGCCTGGCGCGATCAAGGGCCTGGAGCATATGAAGCGCTAGGCTGAGAAGCCCCCTCCGTCAGCCCGCTTCACGGGCTGCCACCTCCCCCGCGCCGCAGGGGAGGATAACGGTGCAACCGGCCGCTCCCCCCCCCCCCGGCTCTGCGGGGGAGGTGCCCCAAAGGGGCGGAGGGGGGGCCTTATTTCGCCGGATTGATCAGATATTTCGTGCCCGTTGCCTTGGCGTTGTAGGCGTTGAGCGTGGCCAGATCGAGCGCTTCGGCGAGCGAGATTTCGGCGGTGTAGTGGCTGGCGAAGGTGGTGGTCAGTTCGTCCATGACGCGCTGGCGCATCTTGGCGCGCACTTCGGCGCCGGCCTTTTGCAGGAAGGGCGTCAGCAGGTAGCCGGAGAGATTCCAGGCAAAGCCCACGCCGGGCGGCACCAACGTCGGCGACATGTCGAGCCGGCCATAGATATAGACCTGCGTTTCCTGGCCTGAGCCGTAGCGGCTGAACTCTTTCATCTTGCGGGCGGCAGCCGCCTCCATTGCAATCAGCAGCTGGCCGGCGAGCGGGCCGCCGCCGATGGCGTCAAAGCCGAGCGTGGTGTCGGTTTCTGCCAGAGCAACAATCAACTCTTCCATGAAGTTCGGCGAGCTTGAGTCGACGATATATTTCGCGCCGAGGCCTCGGAGAATGTCGGCCTGTTCCTTCTTGCGGACGATGTTGACCAGCGGGACGTTGTCCTTCTGGCAGATCTTCACCAGCATCTGGCCAAGGTTTGAGGCGGCCGCCGTGTGGACGATGCCCTTGCGGCCTTCGGCGCGCATGGTCTCCACGAAGGAGAGCGCGGTCAGCGGGTTGACGAAGCAGGAGGCGCCGTCGCGCGAGCTGGCGCCGGCGGGGAGTTCCATGACCTGCGCCACGTTCAGCATCCGGTACTGGGCGTACATCTCGCCGCCAAGACCGGTGACGCGCTTGCCGAGCAGGGCCTGCGCGGCGGGCGATGAACCTGCCTTCACGACGATACCGGCGCCTTCATTGCCGACGGGCATGGAGAGGTCGAGCCGCGCGGCCATCGCGCGCAGGGAGGGCGGGGGCACATCGGCGGTGATGACCGGGCGATCCCTGGTGCCGGACGCTCTGGCGGTGCGCATATCGGCGCCGCCGACGAGGAGGCCGAGATCGGACGGGTTGATCGGGGTCGCCTCGATCTGGATCACCACGTCATCCGGGCCGGGCTCGGGCACGGCGACTTCAGCGAGCGAAAGCTCCAGCTTGCCGTCTTTGGTGACAAGGCTGCGCAGTTGCAGGCCGGTAGCGGGAACGGTCTGGCTCATGTGTTTTCCTCCAGTTTTTTGATTGGCCAATTGGCCGGCTGCGGGGCTCAGAGCGCCTCGTCAGCAAAGTCTTCGTAATCAATGAGAATTTCATCGCCTGTTTTCAAGGCGACACGCGAGGTCAGGGTGACGGTTTCTGCGTCTGCGTCAACGTAGAAGTCTGCGTTGGCGTCGGGGCTGTGATTGCACATGGATATCTTGCCGAAGGCGACAGCGGCGCGCACGGCGCCGTCCTCGCGCTCATCGACGTAGAAAACATAGTGGTAGAGCCGGGTAGGCTTCAGCTGCTCGATGTCTTCGTGAGACAGGATCAGCAGCGGGTAGACGCCAAGCAGCGCGCCGGCCGGAATATCCGTTGAAGCAAACAATCCGCGTCCGTGAAGGGGCGAGGTTTTGACCTCGACGCGCGTGCCCCCTGATGATGTGGCCATGAGGGGAACATCTAGCACGCCGCGTGGCGCGCGCCATCGGGCCCGCCGGGAAAATTATTCGGCCGGGGCTGCGCCGGCATCTTCTGCGGGCTCAGCCTTTGAGTCCCATGTGTAGATGTCCTTGATCAGGCAGCGATTGGGCCCGACGGTTGTGGTTTGGCCCATCAGGGAGGTTGAGACGATAAGGGCGTCGCTGCGGGTCAGGCAGCTGGTGCGCGCGTCGATGCCTATGGCTTGGGCAAATTCCAGTTCCGGGCATGCACCCAGCACTTCCACCAGATATTCCTTGCGGCCATCGCGGAGGACAACGGTGCGGTCCTTGTTGGTGCTGAAGCCATCAATTGTTGAGGCAAAGCAGATGCTGTTGACCTGCTCGCCGAGGCGTGGATCGCCTTCATAGGCGGCAATGCCGCGCGGCACAGGCTTGCCGGGTATCGAGGTGCAGGACGCCATCATAATGGCGGCGGCAAGGAAGGCAGCAGGCTTCAACATGGAATGCTCCGGATATCGCTGTAAGGTATGTGGGCAGCTTGCACCCGGCCCGCAACCGCAGCAAGCGGCCTCACGGACACTTGAACTTTCGGGCGTTGGGGCCTAGCAGGCGGGGGTTATTCTCTATGGGATTTCCCGATGACCGACCTGACCGATCTGACCCTTGCCGCCGCGCTGGATGGCCTGAAGTCCAAGCAGTTTTCCTCTGCCGAGATCACAGGGGCATTTCTCCAGGCAATGGAAAAGGCACGCATTCTGAATGCGTATGTCGTCGAAACCCCTGAAAAGGCCATGGAAATGGCCAGGGCGTCCGATGCGCGCATCGCCAAAGGCGAGGGCGGCAGGCTGGAAGGCGCGCCGCTCGGCATCAAGGATCTCTACTGCACCAAGGGCGTGCGCACGACCGCCTGTTCAAACATCCTGGGCGAGTTCACGCCCACCTACGAATCCACCGTCACCCAGAACCTCTGGGACGAAGGCGCCGTCATGCTGGGCAAGCTCAACATGGACGAGTTCGCTATGGGCTCGTCCAATGAGACCTCGCGCTTTGGCCCGCCGATCAATCCGTGGCGCCGCAAGGGCGACAATGCGGGGCTGACACCGGGCGGGTCATCGGGCGGCTCTGCGACGGCGGTTGCAGGCAATCTCTGCCTCGCGGCAACGGCGTCTGACACCGGCGGTTCGATTCGCCAGCCTGCCTCTTTCACCGGCACCGTGGGCATCAAGCCGACCTATGGCCGCGCCAGCCGCTATGGCATGGTCGCGTTTGCCTCCTCGCTGGATCAGGCCGGACCGATTGCCAAGACAGTGGAGGACTCGGCCCTCCTTCTGGAAATCATGTGCAGCCATGATCCCAAGGATTCCACCTCGCTGAATATCGAGACGCCCGACTGGCGCAGCGATGTGCGCAAGGGCGTCAAAGGCATGAAGATCGGCATTCCGAAGGAATACCGCATCGAGGGGCTTTCTGAAGAGATCGACGCGCTCTGGCAGCAGGGCATTGCCTGGCTGAAGGCGGCGGGCGCCGAGATCGTCGACATCTCGCTGCCCCATACGAAATATGCCCTGCCAGCGTATTACATCGTCGCCCCGGCCGAAGCCTCGTCCAACCTCGCCCGCTATGACGGCATGCGTTACGGCGCGCGCGTTGAAGGCAATAACCTGACGCAGACTTATGAAGCCTCGCGCGCCAGCGGCTTCGGCAAGGAAGTGCAGCGCCGCCTGATGATCGGCACCTATGTGCTCTCCTCGGGATATTACGATGCCTATTATATCCGGGCACAGAAGGTTCGCACAAAGATCTTCCAGGACTTCGTGGAGGCCTTTGAAAAGTGCGATGCCATTCTGACGCCTGCATGCCCGTCTCCGGCATTCGCGTTCGGTGAGAAATCCGGCGACCCGATCGAGATGTATCTCAATGATGTGTTCACCGTGACGGCAAACCTTGCCGGCCTGCCGGGTATTGCGGTTCCGGCCGGGCTTTCGGCGAGCGGGCTGCCGCTCGGGTTGCAGGTGATCGGAAAGGCGCTGGATGAAAGCGCCTGTTTCCGGGTGGGCGGCGCGCTGGAAGATGCAGCTGGCTTTGTGGCCAAGCCCGGCCGCTGGTGGTAATCTGGGCCACATGGTCCGTTACTTTACACTCTTCGCAGTAATCCTCGGCATCGGCCTCGTCATGTTGGCCGGTATTCTCGCGCAGAATGGCTACAGCCTGTTTGCGCCGGAAATGCGCATGATGCTGCTCGTCTGCGTTCTGGTGGCAGCTTACGTTTCCTGGCGCATATCCACGATCCTCAAGCGCCGAAAGGAAGACGCTGCCGACCGCCAGTCGCGCGGGGAGCCACGGCCGCGTCGCGCCGGGCTGGGCGGTCTTCTCGGTGGCAAGAGCAAGGCCCAGCTTGAGCGCGAGGCGCGAGTGGCAGCGCGCCGCCGCAAGCTGATCGCCGAGGGCAAGCTGGAGGCTGAAGAAGCTGACATCGCGGAACCCGACCTTGCGCCCGCTGAAGCCGAAACGCCGGCCCGTGTGCCGTCCTCCGCCTCCGTGAAAGAGAAGATGGCCGCCCGGGCTGAGCGCGTCAGGCGGGCACGGGAAGAGGGGAAGATCTAGGCGGGCGGGGGGCGCGCGCAGGCTTGGCCCCGGTGACCGGGGCTCTGGTGCCACCGCCTGGCTTGTCGTCGTCTTCGTCCTGGTCCCCGGGAACATCTCCCTCGCGGCTGCGATCGGTGATCCGGGAGAGATAGACGCCCGCCCCGATCAGCCCGCCGATGGGGCCAAACTGCAGCAGCATGGCCGCCACGAACACGAGCGGCACGTTCAGCTCGAGGCCGCTGAACATCAGGAAAATGCCCGCAACCAGCACGCCGCCAAGGGCCAGCCCGCCAGCAAATCCCGCCACGATATGTTTCAGGAAGCCCCGCGCAATGCCGCGCTCTTCCTCCCGGGCGCCCTCAAGGATCATCTTGAAAAGCATGCGCGTCCTGCCCTTCGCTCCCGCTGGCTGATATTGCCTGAGCGCGGGCAATATGAACTCCATTCCAGCGCTGTTCAACAGGCGCCCGCCCTGCGGTGTCAGCGTCGCTCGACAGGCCCCGCCGGGGAGGGTTAGAAGAGCCTTGAATCTGCGCAGGATTGATTGAGAGAAGCGATGACCGAACGCACCCCCTTCCGCATCAAAGGCGAAACCGGCGACTGGGAAGTCGTCATGGGGCTGGAGATCCACGCTCAGGTGGCCTCGAATGCGAAGCTGTTCTCGGGCGCGTCGACGACCTTTGGCGCGGACCCCAACTGCAACGTCTCCCTCGTGGACGCCGCGATGCCGGGCATGCTGCCGGTGATCAACCGCTTCTGCGTCGAGCAGGCGATTCGCACGGGCCTTGGCCTGAAGGCGCAGATCAACACTTACAGCCGCTTTGACCGGAAGAATTATTTCTATCCCGACCTTCCGCAGGGCTATCAGATCAGCCAGTTCGCCCACCCCATCGTCGGCGAGGGCGAGGTCGAGGTGGATGTCGAGGTGCCGGGCAAGGAGGACTATAGCTTCCCCTGCCGCATCGAGCGCCTGCATCTGGAACAGGACGCGGGCAAGTCGATCCACGACATGGACCCGAACTCGACCTATGTGGACCTCAACCGTTCGGGCGTCGCGCTGATGGAGATTGTCTCCAAGCCAGACATCCGCTCGCCCGCCGAGGCCGCGTCCTATGTCAAGAAGCTGCGCGCCATCGTCATCGCGCTGGGCACCTGCGATGGCGACATGGAGAAGGGCAATCTGCGCGCCGACGTGAACGTGTCTGTGTGCAAGCCAGGCCAATATGAGAAGTTCCGCGAGACGGGCGACTTCAAACACCTGGGCACGCGCTGCGAGCTCAAGAACATGAACTCCTACCGCTTCATCCAGCAGGCGATCGAATATGAAGCCCGCCGCCAGATCGAGATCATCGAAGGCGGTGGCAAGGTGGATCAGGAGACCCGCCTGTTCGATCCGGTAAAGGGCGAGACCCGTTCCATGCGCTCGAAGGAAGACGCGCATGATTACCGCTATTTTCCCGACCCCGATCTTCTCCCCCTGGAAGTGGAGCAGGCCTGGATCGAAGAAATCCGCAAATCCCTGCCCGAGCTGCCCGATCAGAAGCGCGCGCGCTTCGAGAAGGAGTATGGCCTCTCCCGCTATGATGCGGGCGTGCTGACGTCAGACGCCGACAAAGCAGCCTTCTTTGAGGAAGCGGCCAAGGGCCGCGACGCGAAGCTCACCGCTAACTGGGTGACGCAGGAACTGTTCGGCTATCTCAACAAGGAAGGTCTTGAGCTTTCCCAGAGCCCGGTTTCGGCAGGGGCGCTCGGCGGGCTGATCGAGCTGATTTCGAACGACACGATCAGCGGCAAGATTGCCAAGGATGTCTTTGCCCGGATGATTGCGGGCGAAGGCGAGGCGGCCGCCATTGTCGAGAAGCACGGCCTCAAACAGGTCACCGATACCGGCGCCATCGAGAAGGTCGTCGATGAGATCATCGCGGCCAATCCCGATCAGGTCGCCAAGGTGAAGGACAAGCCCCAGACGCTCGGCTGGTTTGTCGGCCAGGTGATGAAGGCCTCGGGTGGCAAGGCCAACCCGAAGGCGGTGAACGATATTCTGAGGGCGAAGCTGGGGATTTGATCGTCAATTGATCCTTGAACCCCTCTCCCCTCGGGGAGAGGGGCAGGGGTGAGGGGGCGAGGCAAATCAAAACGCAGCTGGTTATAGTCGGATAGGGCGCACCCCTCACCCCCAACCCCCTCTCCCCAGAGGGGCGAGGGGGCTTCAGGGTATTAAATCGCCGCGCGGATCTTCGCGGCAATTGGCTCCAGCTCTTCGGGTTTTGCCATCGTGCCGGCTGCGTGGCGGCTGATCTCGCGGCCTTCCCATGCGGGGAGGATATGGAAGTGCAGGTGGAAAACCGTCTGCCCGGCGGGCGTACCGTTGAACTGCATGACGCGCAGCCCGTCCGGCTTCAGGCCCCATTCGACCGCCTTCGCCACCCGCTGCACGCGCAGCATGTAACTGCCGAGATAATTTGGTGGCATGTCCAGGAAGTTGCGGGCCTCTATGCCCTTGGGGATCACCAGCGTGTGGCCTTCGCTTTGGGGAAACACGTCCATGAAGGCGAGGGCAACATCGTCTTCGAAAACCTTCAGGCTCGGCATGTCGCCGCGCAGGATTTTCGCAAAGATGTTGTCGGGGTCGTAGGCTGCGTGGAGGGTCATGCTGTTTTCTATTCTTTTTTGAACGGGGTTCGATCTCGCAAGAAGTTCATGTCTTCGTCAACTGCGGCGCGCTCGCGCTCCAGATAGTCGGAGACCGCGTCGCGAAATCCCGGATGGGCGATCCAGTGGGCTGAGCGGGTGAGGACGGGGGCATAGCCGCGGGCGAGCTTGTGGCCGCCCTGGGCGCCGGCTTCGACGGTTTTGAGGCCATGCTTGATGGCGTAGTCGATGGCCTGGTAATAGCAGGTCTCGAAATGCAGCATCGGGCGCGCGTCCAGCGTGCCCCAGTAGCGGCCATAAAGCGTGTCTGAGCCGACAAGGTTCATGGCCCCGGCGATGATCTCCTCCCCCTCGCAGGCGAAGATGAAGAGGATGTCCTTGGCCATCCGTTCCCGGAGGATCGAGAAGGATTTGCGCGTCAGATAGGGCGAGCCCCATTTGCGGTTGCCGGTGTCCATGTAGAATTCGAAGAAGATGTCGAGATGGTCTTCGGTGATGTCCTCGCCCTGAATATGGCGAAAAGTCAGCCCGGCCTGAGCCTTGGCGCGTTCTTTGCGCAGGTTCTTGCGTTTCTCCGAGGAGAGGCTGGCGAGGAAATCATCAAATGATCCGTACCCATCGTTTCTCCAGTGAAACTGCTGGTCGGTGCGCGGCAGGAAGCCGGCCTTTTCCAGCGGCGGCGCTTCTTCGTCCTCGATGAAGTTGATGTGGAGGGAGGAGACGCCCGTCTGCTCAGCCAGCTGCAACGCGCCGTCGAGCAGGGCGGCGCGGTAAAGCTCTGCGTCCGGCCCCGGCGCGACGAGGCGGCGGCGCCCGGTGACCGGTGTGAACGGCACAGCGCAGAGGAGTTTGGGATAATAGCTTCCCCCGGCACGTTCCCAGGCCTCGGCCCAGGACTGATCAAACACAAACTCGCCGCGCGAATGATATTTGAACCACATCGGCATCGCCGCGCGCAGGCGGTCATTGCCGTCGCGCACCAGGATATGCGCCCCGCGCCAGCCGGTGCGCGGGGTGGCCGCGCCGGAGCTTTCCATCGCTTCGAGGAACTCCCAGCTCAGGAACGGATCATAGGGAAGACCCGGCGGATTGGCGACGGCGTTCCATTCGGCCGGATCAATGCCGGCGAGGGTGGAGACAGAGCTGATCTGGGGGAGGGCGGCGTCCATGACCCTCAAATCTAGGGCGCGAGGGCGCCCAGCGCCAGCGCCGGACTGAAGTGTTCGAAGATCAATGCCGGACGGTAGGCTTCCATGGCGGCGAGATCGGCCTCTGCGCGCAGCGTCCAGACGGCAAAGGGCATGTTCGTTCCAGCCATAGCGGCGGCTGCGCGGGCCGCGTCTTTGTAGTGAACGGCGATGTAGTCGATCCCATCAGCGATGGCGCGTTCTGCAAAGGCGTCGAAATAGGCCTCCCCCAGATGCTCGGTAGGTCCGATCAGCTGGCCGCGCATCAACCCCTCGGGCAACGCGCGCACGGCGATGTCGGAAAAGCTCATGGCGGCGGCAAGGCCCGGCCAGTCCATCAGGCGCGCGCCGACCTTTCCGGCAAAGGCAACCGGATCGGTGCCCCCGTCGATCTTCATTTCCGCCAGCATGGGAAGCGTCTGCGGCCAGAAGGACAGGATCTCTTCAAACGAGGGGACAAGCTCATCCCCGCCATTGAGGCGGTGGCTTTTCAGGTCGCTGGCCGGGCGGCTTTCGAACTGGCCTTCAATGCCGGTCATCCGTTCCAGCAGCGGGTCATGGAACACCATCACCTCGCCATCGGCCGAGGGGCGCAGGTCAAATTCAACGCCGAGGCCGGCTTCCGCCGCTGCCCTGAAGCTGCCGAGGGAGTTCTCCGGCAGGCCGTCTTTCGTCCACAGGCCGCGATGGGCGTAGGCGAAGTCCTTCAGGGCAAAGCGGCGGGCCATGATGTGCCTCAGGCGATCTCGAAGATGGCGTCGACTTCTACGGCCACGCCCAGCGGCAGGGTCGGGCAGGCCACGGCCGAGCGGGCGTGCGCGCCCACTTCAGGCCCGAACACATCGACCATCAGGTCCGAGCAGCCATTCACGACCTGCGGAATGTCGATGAAGCTTGGCGCGGAGTTGACGAAACCGCCCAGCTTCACGACGCGTTTGATGCGGCTGAGCTCGCCCACGGCGGCCTTCGCCTGCGCGATGAGGTTGATGCCGCACACGCGCGCGGCCTGCTGGCCGGCGGAAAGCTCCATATTCTCGCCGAGGCGGCCGAGGATGCGGCCTTCTGCGGTTGCCGAAACCTGGCCGGACACGAACAGCATGTTGCCGGTGATGACGAAGGGCACATAGGTGGCCACCGGTTTCATCGGCACGGGCAGTTCAATGCCAAGGGCGTCAAGGCGGGCTTCGGGCGTGGACATGGGGGAGCTCCTCAAAAGTGTTCGGGCTCGTCCTAACCTGCCGCAGCGGCAGAGTCAGCCCTCAGGTTTCCGGATGTATTTTGCAGCCCGCCCTGTCACGACCGCGCCCGTCCCGAACCTGGCGCGGGCCTTGTCGGAGGCGCGTTCGGCGGCGGCGCGCTTGGCGATCTTGGGGTCGATGAGGTCTGCCGCGTCTGCGCGGTAGTCGGAGAGGTCAGACAGGCCCACGCCAATCAGGCGGTATTTCACGCGGCCTGTGGTTTCTTTCAGCAGAAGCGGCCGGGCGGCCCGGAACATTTCCTGGGCCAGCTGGGTCGGCTCGGCGAGGGAAAGGCGCCGCGTCAGCGGGTGAAAGTCGGAGGTTTTCAGTTTCAGCGTCACGACGCGTCCCGAGACGCCCTCGGCCTTGGCCCGGTCGGACGTCTTCACGCTGAGCCACCAGAGATGATCCTCCAGGATGCCGAAGTCTGCGGTGTCCTCGGAGAAGGTCGTCTCGCTGGAGACCGATTTGCGGTCCTCGTGCGGGTTCACTTTGCGGTTGTCGCGGCCATGGGCGCAGCGTTTCAGCCAGTCGCCGGTCTCGCCATAGCGCCGGATCAGGCTTTTGAGGTCTGCCTTCTGGATGTCCTCGATGGTGTAGAACCCGTCCTTGCCCAGCGACTCGGCGAATTTCGGACCGACCCCGTGCAGGAAGCCCACCGGATGGGGCGCCAGAAACGCCTCGGCCTCTTCTGGCGCGATCACGGCAAAGCCACGCGGCTTGTCGAGTTCGCTGGCGGTCTTGGCGAGGAACTTGTTGGCCGAGAGGCCGACGGAGACCGTAACGCCCACTTCTCGCTCCACATTCCTGGCCAGCCGGGCAAGACTTGCGGCGGGCGGGGCCCCGTGCAGGCGCTCTGTGCCGGAGAGGTCAAGATAGGCTTCATCAATCGAAACCTGCTGCACGAGGGGGGTGAGAAGGTCCATTTCGGCGCGAATCGCCTTGGCCGCGTCCCGGTATTTCCGGAAGTCGGGGGGCACGACGACCGCGTCCGGGCAGGCTTTGAGCGCCTTGAACATCGGCATCGCCGAGCGCACGCCATAGAGCCGGGCAATGTAGCAGCAGGTGGTCACCACGCCCCGCTGGCCGCCCCCGACAATCAGCGGCTTGTCCTTGAGCGTTGGATTATCTCGCTTTTCGACGGAGGCGTAGAAAGCGTCACAGTCCACATGCGCGATTGAAAGGCTGAACAGGACGCTGTGAGACACGATCCTGCGGCTGCCACAGGCGGGGCAACCGGCCAGCTCGGCCTCGCTCCTGTACTGGCAATCGCGGCAAAGACTCGACATAGCAGACATGTTCCTGCCATGTTCCGGCTCCCGCCGCAAACATGCCCAGCGGCAGGCGTAAAGGCGCGTTAATATTTTGCAGTATAGCTGAAGCTGGCGCACTCACGTCCGTGCGAATCGTCAACTAATCGGATTTCGATGGTCAAGAAGCGATCCGGAAAGGTGCTTGTTGTTGAGGACAATGAACTCAACATGCGCCTCTTTTGCGACCTGTTGGGCGCATATGGCTTCACGACCTTTAAGTGCCGTGATGGGGCCAAAGCCGTGGAAATTGCCCGCAAGGAGCTTCCCGACCTCATCATCATGGACATCCAGCTCCCGGAAGTGTCGGGCCTCGACATCACCCGCTGGCTGAAAGACGACAAGAAAGTCGCCCATATTCCCGTACTCGCCGTCACCGCCTTTGCCATGCGCGCCGATGAGCAGCGCGTGCGCGAGGCCGGCTGTGAGGGTTATCTCTCCAAGCCCATCCAGATCGCCTCCTTCATCCGCGCCGTCGAAGGCCTGATGCCCAAGGAACCGGCGGCATGACAGCCCGCATTCTGATCGTAGACGATATCGAGGCAAACCGGCGTTTGCTTCAGGCCAAGCTTGAGGCGCAGTATCATACCGTCCTGATGGCCGAGAATGGCCCGCAGGCATTGGAAATCGCCCAGCGCGAACACCCCGAGATCATCCTGCTGGATGTCATGATGCCGGGTATGGACGGGTATGAAGTCTGCCGGCGGCTGAAGGCTGATCCGGCGACCTCCTACATCCCCGTTGTCATGGTCACTGCCCTCAGCGAGATGGAAGACCGCGTCAAAGGCCTCGCGGCCGGCGCTGAGGACTTCCTCACCAAGCCGGTGGACGACTTCCTGCTGAACTCCCGTATCACCGCCCTGATGCGCTACAACACGGTTGCCTCAGAGTTGCGCCAGCGCGAAGCGAGCGGCATCCGCTCCGGCGCGATGGAAGAACTCAATCGCGACGAGATCGACCGGCCTTCGCGCATCTTCATCGTGGATGATGATGCGCGCTCCTCGGGGCGGCTGGCCAATACCCTGCGCGCGCAGGGCCACAAGGCGACCACCCTGATGGAAGCCGGCGAAATGGGCGACCTCGCCGCCGAACGGGTGGATGTCCTGATCCTCTCCCTGTTCGCCCGCAGTTTTGATCCCCTGAAGCTGATCGCGCATTTCAAGATGAACCCGGTCACCCGGTCCATCTCGGTCATCCTCATCTGCGATCCACATGACCGCGCCATCGCCCTCAAGGGCCTTGAGATCGGCGCCAGCGATATGATCACAATCCCGATTGACCGGCAGGAACTGGCCGCCCGCATCCGCACCCAGACGCGCCGTACCCGGTATATCGACATCCTCCGCGAGCGCGTGGACCGGGGCCTTGAGCTTTCCGTCATCGACCAGCTCACCGGCCTGCACAATCGCCGCTATATGAACGGCCAGCTCGAACAGTTCATGCAACGCGCCGTGCGCGGCAATGAGCCCCTGTCGCTGATGATGGCCGATATCGACCATTTCAAACCGGTCAACGACACGCACGGCCACCAGGCCGGCGATGACGTGTTGCGGGAAATCGGCAAGCGGTTGCGGGCAAATGTGCGCCCCACCGATGTTGTCTGCCGCACGGGCGGGGAGGAGTTTGTCGTCCTGATGCCCAATACGCCGGGTGATCTGGCCTGCGCCGCCGCAGAGCGTATCCGCAAGGCTGTGGCGGCGGAGGAATTTCCCGCTCTCGGGAACACGCTGAGCCTGCGCATAACGGTCAGCGCCGGCGTCTCCACGCTACAGGGGGCAGACGATACGACCGATGACCTGATGCGCCGCGCTGATACCGCGCTCTACCAGGCCAAAACCGGCGGGCGTAACCGCGTCGAGAGCATCGCCGCCTGATTGACTTGGGGCCCCGGCGGGCTCACAGCGGCTGACCAGCTGCCCTGGAGCCTGCGCGTTCATGTCTGACCGTTTCGAAGCGTTCCGGTATTCTTCTTACACCCGCTATTTCATCTCGCGCTTCTTCACCTCTTTCTCGGTGCAGGTGCTCTCGGTCGCGGTTGGCTGGCAGATCTATGACGCGACGCGCGATCCGGCGCTGCTGGGCTGGATTGGCCTCGTCCAGTTCCTGCCCGCGCTCTGCCTGGTCGTGGTGACGGGCAATACCGCAGACCGGATCGGCCGACGCCTCGTCATGGGCTGCGCCATGCTGCTGATGATGGCCTGCGCCGGCGCCATTCTCTACCTTGCCACGACCGATCAGTTTGCCCCCGTTCTGGTGCTCAGCGTGTTGACGATGTTCGGTGTGGCCCGCGCTTTCTATGGCCCGGCCTCGACCAGCCTCGCGGTCAATCTGGTGCCGCGCGAGGTGTTTCCTAATGCGGTCGGCTGGATCAGCTCGTCCTGGCAGCTGGCGACCATTGCCGGGCCGGTGGCGGGCGGGCTGCTCTATGGCGTCTCGCCGGTGGCCGCCTATGGCACCGCCACGGCCCTCTTTGCTGTGGGCGCCACGCTTATCCTGACGATCCCCAAGCCCGCCCAGCAGATCGACAAGGCTCCCACGACCCTTTCCAGCCTCCTCGGAGGGTTCAGCTATATCTGGAAGGAGAAGATCGTCCTGGGCGCGATCACGCTGGACCTATTCGCGGTGCTGCTCGGCGGGGCGATTGCCCTGATGCCGGTCTATGCGCGGGACATTCTGGATGTCGGCGAGATGGGCCTCGGCCTGCTGCGCGCCGCGCCGGGGGTGGGGGCGATCATCGCCATCGCGCTGATTACGGCGTTCCCGATCAAGGACTATGCCGGGTGGATATTGCTGGTGGCTGTGGGCTTCTTTGGGCTTGCCACAGCGGTGTTTGGCGCCTCGACCCTCGCCTGGGTGTCGATCCTGGCGCTCATCTGCGTCGGCGGGTTCGACATGGTGTCGGTCTATATCCGCGAGATTCTGGTGCAGATCTGGACACCGGATCAGGTCCGGGGCCGGGTCAATGCGGTCAACTCGATCTTCGTTGGGGCGTCCAATGAGCTGGGGGAGGCGCGGGCGGGATTTATGGCGGCGGCGCTGGGGCCGGTGGTGACGGTGGTGGGCGGCGGGCTCGCGGCGATTGGTATCGCAGGGGTTACCGCGTTCCTGTTCCCGAAGCTGCGGGACGCGCGCAAGCTGCATGACGGGCGCCCGGAGCGCTGAGCCCGGATACGAAAAACCCGCACGGTGAGGCGCGGGTTTTCAAAAAAATCCAATAGAGACAGAGATCTTACTTGATCTTGCCTTCTTTGAACTCGACGTGCTTCTTGGCGA
>JBKBIZ010000270.1:0-616 GCA_046293975.1 Hyphomonas sp.
GACGCCCGGCGCATGCAGGGTCAGGCGGTCGTAGTCGATGACGTTGAGGTCCGCGCGCAGACCCACGGCGACGAGGCCGCGGTCGAGCAGGCCGACGGTCTCGGCGGTGTCGCGGGTCTGCATCTTCACCACCTGCTCGAAGCTGAACTTCGGCCCCCGGGTGCGGTCGCGGGTCCAGTGGGTCAGGTTCGAGGTCGGGAAGCTGCCGTCGCAGATCATGCCGACATGGGCGCCGCCATCGGACAGCCCCGGCACCGTGTCGCGGTGGCTCAGCATCGCGAAGCTGGGGTCCAGCGAGCCGTTCGCATAGTTGAGGAACGGGTGGTAGAGCATCCCGCGCCCGCCGCCCGAGAGCATGTGCTCCAGCGCCACCTCGTCGGCGGTGATCCCGCGCCGGGCGGCGATGGCCTCCAGGTCCACCATGGTTCGCTCGTAGAACGCGGTCAGCACCGCGTTGAGCAGGTCGCGCTTGTTGGCGAAATAGCGATAAACGAGGCCGTCGGAGACCCCCGCGGCGCGCGCAATGTCGGCGATCGACGTGCCCTCGAAGCCGCTGCGGGCAAAGGCCTGCCGCGCCGCGGCCAGGATCGAGTCCCGCCGGTCCTGCATCCTCTGG
>JBKBIZ010000271.1:0-613 GCA_046293975.1 Hyphomonas sp.
TGCACGCCACCCTGAACCTCGCGCTGCCGCTGACGCTGCTGGCATTCACGGGGCAGTTCGTGCCGGGGTTCGGGGTCCTGAAGACCAGCGGGTACGAGCCGGCGCCGGGGCCGATCCTGCGGGCCTGCGGGACGGCCAGCGTCGCGGCGGCGTTCGCAGGCTGCCACAACCTGACGCTGGGCGCCCTGCTGGCGAACATCGTGACTGGCCCCGAGGCGCACCCCGACGCGCGCAAACGCTACACCGCCGCCGTGTGGGCGGGTGTGTTCAACATCATCGTGGCGTTGTTCGCGGGCACGGTGCTGCACCTGATGGGCATCCTGCCCGCCCAGGCCATCGCGGCGCTGGCCGGGCTGGCGTTGCTGGCCGCGATGGGCAGCAGTCTTCAGGCGGCGTTTCAGGGTTCGGCGGCCGGGAGTCTCGCGGCGCCCGTGGTGCTGCTGGTGACCCTGAGCGGCATCAGTCCGCTGGGCATCGGCGCGGCCTTCTGGGGCATTCTGGCCGGACTGGCCGTGTACGTGATCGAGCGGCGCCGCGCCGTTCCCGCGCTCCGCTGAAAACAGAACACGCCCCGCCCACTTGACAGCAGGCCGAAAGACCGGTATAGTCTCCT
>JBKBIZ010000272.1:0-613 GCA_046293975.1 Hyphomonas sp.
CGCATGTTCGCGCAGCATTTCGGCGGCCGGCATCCGGTCCACGGATTCGCAGGCGGACTTGTTGTCCGTCAGCGCGCCCTGCATGTCCGCGCCGTCGGCGCGCCACATGGTCATCTTGCAGCCCACCAGAATGGCGTCGCGTAGATTGGCGCCCGACAGGTCCGCACCGGACAGATCGGCCCCGGCCAGGTCCGTGCCGCGGAAGTTGGCCTGTTTCAGATTGGCCCGGACCAGCTTGCAGTCCTTCATCACCGCGCCGGAGAAGTCGGCCTTCATGGCGATGACGCCCGACATCTTGGAGCGTTGCAGATTGGCGCCGGACAGGTTGGCGCCCACGGCCTCGGTCTCCTCGCGGTGACGCGGCTCGATGACCTTGAAGCCCAGTTTGGCGTCTGCGGCGGCGATGGTGCCCTCGCGCAGGTCGGCTTCGAACAGGTCTGCGCCGGACAGGTCCGCGCCGCGCAGACAGGCGCCGCGAAGATCGGCGCGGCGCAGGCTGGCGTCGGCCAGTACGGCGTCCTGCATGTCCGCGCCGAAGAAGTTGGCGTTGTCCAGCTTGGCCCCGGTCAGGTCACAACCTTCAAGACAGGCGGCGGAGAAATCAGCGTCAGCC
>JBKBIZ010000273.1:0-610 GCA_046293975.1 Hyphomonas sp.
TCGGCGGTGGCGGTCAGCGCGAGGCGCGGGATGTGCGGGTAGCGGTCGGGCAGCACATTCAGGCCCTGGTACTCGGGCCGGAAGTCGTGACCCCACTGCGAGACGCAGTGCGCCTCGTCCACCGCGAACAGCGCGACGGGCGCGCGGTCGAGCAGGTCCAGCGTGCGCGGCAGCAGCAGGCGTTCCGGCGCGACGTACAGCAGGTCCAGCTCGCCGGACAGCAGCGCCGATTCGACCTCGCGCACGCCGTCCAGGGACAGGGTGGAGTTCAGGAACGCGGCCCGCACGCCGAGCGCCCGCAGGGTGTCCACCTGATCCTTCATCAGCGCGATCAGCGGCGAGACGATGATGCCCACGCCGGGCCGCAGCAGGCTGGGCACCTGGTAGCACAGGCTCTTGCCGCCGCCGGTGGGCATCAGGACCAGGGCGTTGCCGCCGCCCGCGACGGTCCGCACGATGTCGGCCTGCACGCCGCGGAAGGCGTCGTACCCCCACACCTTTTTCAGGATGTTCAGGGCGGCGGTGTCGTGGGTGGTGGGCGCGGCAGGAGCAGACATTCCCCCCCAGCATAGCGCGTTACGCCCTGTGCGTAACCTCGCCCCTCCGCCCC
>JBKBIZ010000274.1:0-607 GCA_046293975.1 Hyphomonas sp.
ACCAGATCACGTCCGCGACGCCGTCGGCGCCGGTCGCCAACGGGTCCGGTTCGGCGGCGGGTTCGGGTCAGCAGTTCCCCAACCTGTTCGGCCTGGGCGCCGGTCGCACCCTGTCGCTCGTGAACGGCCGCCGGTTCGTCACCTCGTCGTCCGGCATGGGCGACCGGGTGGTGGACACCAACCTGATCCCGGTCGGGTTGCTGGAGCGGGTCGATGTGGTTCAGGCGGGCGGCGCGGCCGTCTATGGCTCGGACGCCATCGCCGGCGTGATCAACTATGTGCTGAAGGACGATTTCGAGGGGCTGGAGGTGGACGCCCAATACGGCATCTCCTCGCGTGACGACTATCCGCAGACCAGCCTGCGCATGACGTTCGGCGACAACTTCCTGGACGGTCGCGCCAATCTGGCGGGCAATGTCGAATGGTCGAAGTCGGACGCGCTCTATGGGCAGGATCGGCCGCGTTCGAACCTGTCGCGGCTGACCGTCTCGAACGCGGCCAATACCGGTCCGAGCGACGGCGTTCCGGCCGTGCGCGAACTGCTGGACGCCCATTTCTGGCCGTTCAACACCAACGGGCTGATCTTCTCGACACCGGCGCCGGTCCA
>JBKBIZ010000275.1:0-606 GCA_046293975.1 Hyphomonas sp.
TAGTTGCTGCTCATGGCGGCGCCGTACGCGCCGGCTTCGTGGATGGCGAGGAGGTCGCCGGGGTGGGGGGTGGGCAGGGTGACGTTGCGCCCCAGGAGGTCGCCGCTTTCGCAGGCGGGGCCGGCGAGGTCCCACTGGCCGGTGCCTTCGCGCTGCCAGAGGGGGGTGACGGGGTGTTGCGCGCCGTACAGCATGGGGCGCAGGAGTTCGGTCATGCCGGCGTCGAGGAGGGCGAAGGGGCGGCCGGTGGTTTTGGTGCCGACGACGCGGGTGAGGAGGGTGCCGGCGGTGGCGACGAGGGAGCGGCCGGGTTCGACCCACAGACGGGCGCCGAAGGTGGCGGCGGTGGCGTGGGCTTCGCGGGCGATGCCGGGCAGGTCCGCGCCGATGCCCCAGCCGCCGCCGGTGTCGAGGACGGGTAGCGGGCCGGTGTGGGGGCGCAGGTCGTTCAGGCGGGCGAAGGCGGCGGTGAAGTCGTGGGCGTCGCGGATGGCGCTGCCGATGTGAACGTGCAGGCCCAGGGCGGTGTGCCCGGCGGCGCGCAGGGCGCTGATGATGCGCGGGGCCTGTTCGGGGGTCACGCCGAATTTGCTGTCGGCGGCGCCG
>JBKBIZ010000276.1:0-606 GCA_046293975.1 Hyphomonas sp.
CATGGCCTCCAACGGGAGCATAGGCGCGGACAATCACGGTCTCATCGGCCCAGGCCTCGTGCGCCGCGTCGTAAAGCGCCTCGCCCATGCCGTGCAGGCGCTGGTGCTCGACGGTCACGCCCTGATCGCGGGCCATGCGGCGCACGGCGGCCAGGGTGTGGGCGTTGTGGCTGGCGAACTGGGAATAGATGGCCGGCGCCGCCTCGATCATGGCCTTGGCGCAGACGAGATAGTTCAGGTCGGTCGCCGCCTTGGACGTGTAGACCGGATAATCGGTGCGGCCGAACACCTGCGCGCGCTTGATCTCGGTGTCCCAATAGGCGCCCTTGACCAGCCGGACCATCAGGCGGCGGCCGGAGGCCCGGGCCAGCTCGGCGACCCGGGCGATGACCTCAGGCGCGCGCTTCTGATAGGCCTGGACCGCGAGGCCGAGGCCCTTCCAGTCGCCGAGGTCGGGGTCGTGGGCGAGGGCGTCGAGCAGCTTGAGCGACAGGGCCAGCCGGTCGGCCTCCTCGGCGTCCATGCAGAAATTGATGTCGTAGGAGGCGGCGATCAGCGCGAGGCGCTTCACCCGCGGATAGAGCTCGGCCCAGACGCGGGCTTCCT
>JBKBIZ010000277.1:0-606 GCA_046293975.1 Hyphomonas sp.
GGCAGAAGAAGCTGGAACGCCCGGATTGCACGATCCGCTGCACATCTGCCGTGCAGCCGGGCGTTGTGCAGGGCTGCCCCTCGCGGCCATAGACGCGGAAGGTGTGCTGGAAATAGCCCAGCTCGCCATCGGCCTGCCGGTAATCGCGCAGGGATGACCCGCCCGCCTCGATCGCCTCGGCCAGAACCTCGCGGATGATCGGCACCAGCCCCGCCACCTGCACGGGCGGAAGATCCCGCGCCAGACGGGCGGGATGGATGCCCGCCCGGAACAAGACCTCGCAGACGTAGATATTGCCCAGCCCGGCAACGAGCCGCTGGTCGAGCAGGCACAGCTTGATCGCCTGCCCCCGCCCTTCCAGCGCACCTTTCAAGTAGGCGGCCGTCAGTTCCGGCCCGAGCGGCTCCGGCCCCATCGCGGCAAAGCTGGGCCAGGTATCAAGTGCGGCGGTGTCGACCAGATCGACCCAGCCGAACCGGCGCGGATCGCACAGGGCGAAGCGGTGATCGGTGGTCTCGATCACGAAATGGTCGTGCTTGTCAGGCGCCGCGGGATCGATTCGCCAGCGACCGCTCATCCCCAGGTGGAACACCACGGTGCGCGCAC
>JBKBIZ010000278.1:0-605 GCA_046293975.1 Hyphomonas sp.
CGTTCCGGCTGGACGACAAGCCCATCACGGCCCGCGTGGGCGGCTTCACGCTGCCGGACACCGTGAAGATCGCCAACCAGCTGCTCGTGGACGTGGTGGACCCGCAGGGCCGCCCGATTCCCGGCGCGTCGTACGCGCTGGTGGGCGACGCGGTCGTGCGGCCGCAGCTGCCGCCCGGTTACGTGCCGGTCAGCGGCACGCTGCTGCAGGGCACCGGGAACGTCGTGTCGCCCACCGAGGTCCGGTACCAGCCGGGCTTCAACAAGATCCGCTTCGTGGCCCGCCCGCCCGAGGGTCAGCTGGCCGTGGACGCCGTCGCGCTGTACGGCGATCAGCGCATCCCGCTGACCGGCGTGCCCTTCGAGGTGGCGGGCCGCACCCTGACCACGCCCGCGACCGTGCCGCTGGCGCCCGGTGATTACCCGGTCGCGCCGACCGGCATTCCCGGCAGCACCTTCACGCGCCCCCTGCCCGGCCGGGTCGCGGACGGCGGCACCAACCGCGTCACCATCGAGTACCGCGTGCGGACCGAGGTGACGCTGGTCACCGCGCCGGACATCCTGAACGCCTGCGACGTGACGCAACTCACCGCGACCGCCAGGACC
>JBKBIZ010000279.1:0-605 GCA_046293975.1 Hyphomonas sp.
GTGGTGTTCTTCCGGAACCTCGTCCTCGTCGGCCTGGATCAGCTTGGCCAGTTCGTCGCGGGTCATCTTCTTTTCGGTGATGTCGCCCTTTTCGGCGACAAAATCGACGACCTTGTTCTCGAACACCGGCGCGCGCAGGCCAGCCAGGGCCTGGGGGTTCTTGCGGTAATAGTCGTAGACCTGCTGTTCCTGGCCGGGGAAGCGGCGCACTTCGGCGATCAGCGCCTGCTGGTGCTCTTCCTCGGTCACGTTCACTTCGTTCTGGTTGCCGATCTCGGCGACCACCAGGCCCAGGCGCACGCGGCGCTCGGCGATCTTGCGATACTGCTCGCGCGCGGCTTCCTCGGTCGTGCCTTCGTCTTCGAAGGACCGGCCATGGCTCTGCACTTCGTGCTCGACGCGCTGCCAGATGGTGTTGAACTCGGCTTCGACCAGCTGGGCCGGCACGTCGAACTTGTGGCCGTCATCGAGCGCATCGAGGATCTGGCGCTTCATGTGCTGGCGGCTCATGGATGCCAGCGCGGCCTCCATCTGGGTCTTGACCGCATCGCGCATGGCCTGGACGTTCTCGACGCCGAGGCGCTTGGCGAACTCGTCATCCAGCT
>JBKBIZ010000027.1:0-34279 GCA_046293975.1 Hyphomonas sp.
CCGGCACCATCAAGTCCGTCTTTTCCGATACCACGCCGCTTGGCATGGAAGTGAAGGCCTTCAAGGCGCCCAGTAGCGAGGAGATGGCCCGCGACTATCTCTGGCGCGTCCACAATGCCGTGCCGCGCCGCGGCCATCTCGGCATTTTTGACCGCTCTCATTATGAGGATGTGCTGGTCGCCAAGGTGCGCGGCTTTGCGCCGCCCGAAGCCATCGAGCAGCGCTATGGCCAGATCAACGCCTTCGAGAAGCATCTCTCCGAGAATGGCTATACCATCGTCAAATGCATGCTGAACATCGGCCATGAGGAGCAGGGCATCCGCCTGAAGGAGCGCCTGGTCGAGCAGCACAAGCTGTGGAAGTTCAATCCGGGAGACATAGAGGATCGCTCGCTCTGGCCGGAATTCATGCAAGCGTATGAGACGGCTGTTGGCCGCTGCTCCACCCGGCATGCGCCCTGGTATGTTGTGCCCGCAGATAGCCGCACGCGGCGCAATGCGATGATTGCGCGTCTGGTGCGCGGGGCGCTGGAAGAGATGGACCTTAAATGGAAAGACCCCGGATTTGATCCGGGGTCTTACGAAATCTGACGTTCCGGGCGGCGGGCGTTATTTGAACGTTACGTCGCCGCCGCTGGACTTGTTGGCCTGCTGCTGTGCCGGGCTGCCGTGAAACCTGATATCGCTACCGCTGGACGCGTTCCCGGTAGCGGAGACGGATGCGAAGGCGTCAATATCTGCGCCGCTTGAGGCGTTGGCGGTGGCTGTTTCGCATTTAAGCTCGCTGGCATCCACATCGGAACCTGAGGATGCGGTGATGCTGATGCTGGCGCACGCCCCGGCGAGTTCCACGTCTGCGCCGCTGGACGCGTTCACGCTGAAGGTCGCTGCCTGAGTTGAGCGCAGGGATACCTCTCCCGACGAAGAAGCCGATATCTCCACTTGTCCCGTGCTGGTCACCAGCGCCTCGACATCGCCGGAAGACGACGCGCTGACTTCCAGCGATCCGGTCTCGAAATTTTTCGCTTCAATGTCTGCTGAAGACGAGGCGCCCAATTCGGCACGCGCGGCTTTTCCAGCCAGTTTCAGTTTTGCGGAAGAGGACGCACGGGCTTTGAAGGACGCTGCATTGATCCCGCTGGCGTCTCCGGTCGAGGACTGCGCGACCTTGATGCCGCTGAGATCCGGGCTGGTTACGCGCACGGTATAATAGGGCACCGTCATGCCGTTCACGCGGACGGTCTTGCCGCCATCGGAGACTTTCAGATTGCCGCTGCCGCCGAACAGACCGCGCTTCTTCAGGCTGACGCGGGTAATGACGAGGGCATCTCCGTCCACGGATATATCGGCGTCCGAGAAGTCGTTACCGTCGCTCTCGATCACGACTGAAGGGGTTGGACCGGCGGTGTAGATCACATTCATGGCGCCCCTGGCTTCGATCACATCGAAGCTGCCAACATCGATAGTCTTTGTGCCAGCGAAAGCGAGCGGCGCCGTGATGAGCGCGGCAATGGCCGTGGCAGTGAGGGTTTTCAGCATATTGGCCTCCTGAAGGCTAAGAGTGTGTTGAACCCCTTATGAATTATCGAAATACGATATGTCAATCGTTGTTTTTCGATAATTTCTGGAATTCTTCGCGCCCTCGGCTTTGCCGTCTCAGAACCATTGGGGGTTGGCCATAGGCCCTCATGAACGCCACGCGCATTCTTTCTGGATCGCAGAACCCGGTATCGATTGCGATTTTCTGGAGGGACAGGCTGGTCGTCTCGACACGCTGGCGCGCCGCTTCCAGCCGCAGTTTTTCGACAAAGCGGGCAGGGGTTGTTCCGGTCTCGGTCCTGAAGACGCGCGCAAAGTTGCGCGGGCTCATGCCGGTCTGCCCGGCCATTGTTTCCACACGGATGTCTGCGGAAAGATTTGTCCGCACCCAGCCGATCATCTCATCAAACCGCCCGGAGGCGAGCTTCACATCCTGCATGACCGAGAATTGCGACTGTCCGCCATGCCGCCTCTGATGGACAACGAGTTCCCGCGCGGCGCGAAGCGCCACCTCGTCCCCAAGGTCATCTTCCACCAAGGCCAGCGCCAGGTCGATCCCGGCCGTGATCCCGGCTGAGGTCCAGAACTTCCCGTCGCGGACGAAGATACGGTCTGCGTCGAGCTGCGTTCCGGGGAAGAGTTTCGCGAAGCCCTCGGAGCGGCGCCAGTGTGTGGTGGCCCGGCGTCCTTCCAACAGTCCCGCTGCCGCCAGCAGGAATGCTCCTGAGCAGACTGAGCAAGTCCGCCGCGTGCGTTGAGAGAGGTTGCGTATGGCGTTCAGCAGGGTTTCATCTGTCATCGCGCCCCGTGTGCCCTCGCCGCCAGATAAGATGAGGGTGTCTAGTTTGAGAGTAGCGGGGAGTTTTTCTGACTGCATCTCTACCCCGCACGATGCCCGCACCAGACCGCCTGTCATGGAATAGACTGTCAGGCCGTAAGGCGGCGGTGTCATGCCCCGGGTGGGCATTTCAAATACGCCGATGGGGCCAGCCGCATCGAGCAGCTGGAAGCCGTCAAAGATCAGGACGCCGATCTCGCGTGGCGCTGGTTTGGCGGAAATCATGGGATCAATGTCCTTTCTGCCAAACTGCTTTTAGGTGACAAAGAGAAAACCAGCAAGGAGGCTGCCCGATGACCCAGAAGCCCTTCACCACCGTTTTCGCAATCTATCCCTACCTCACCCATCTGGATTTCACCGGTCCGCACCAGGTGCTCTGCCGGCTTCCCGGCGCGGCCACGATCGTGGCCAGCCGTGATGGCGGGGAGATCGTGGCCGAGGGCGGACTTGTCATCGGCTGCACACGGAAATTATCCGAGATTGAGCATTGCGATCTCATCTGCGTGCCCGGCGGCGTGGCGGCCACCGAAGTGGCGCTGGATGAAGCGTTTGTTTCGGAAGTCCGCCGGTTGGCGCTTGGCGCGCAATACATTACGTCTGTCTGTACTGGTTCCCTCATCCTTGGCGCAGCGGGCCTGTTGCAGGGCAAGCGCGCGGCTTGCCATTGGGCTTGGCGTGGGTTGTTGCCGGAGTTTGGCGCGATCCCGGACGAGGGGCGCGTGGTGCGCGATGGGAATGTCTTTACCGGTGGCGGGGTCACGGCGGGCATCGACTTTGCCTTCACGATGATCGCGGAGATCGCCGGGGAGGGCTATGCCAAGGCGCTGACGCTCGGCCTGGAATATGCGCCCGCGCCGCCTTTCGGTGGCGGGCGCCCGGAACTCGCGGACGCTGACACGCTTGCGCGCGTTGGCGCCAATATGAATAAGGTGATGCCGCAGAGGCTGGCCGAAGCTCAGGAGGCCGGTGCCCGGATGCGCGCTCAGGCCGGCATTCAGGCGGGCGTTGCGTAGAGGTCGTAATCGTCGGCGCCGGTGATCTCTGCCCGGATGATGTCGCCTGCCTTCAGATGGCTGGCATTTTCCAGATAGACCACCGCATCGACTTCCGGCGCATCGGCCTGCGTGCGGGCGATCATCTCGCCGGCCTCTTCGCCGGGGCCGTCGATGATGACCTCCAGCGTGCGCCCGACCTGGGCTTCGGCGCGGGCGGCCGAGACTTCTGCCTGCGCCGTCATGAAGCGGTGCCAGCGTTCTTCTTTGACTTCTTCGGGCACATGATTGCCCAGCTTGCCGCTTTCGGCATGGACGACGTTTTCGTATTTGAAGCAGCCGGCCCGGTCGATCTTCGCTTCACGGATGAAGTCGAGCAGGATCTGGAAGTCTTCTTCGGTCTCGCCGGGGAAGCCGACGATGAAGGTTGAGCGGATCGCAAGGTCTGGCACCTGCTCGCGCCATTTGGCGATGCGGCCGAGTACCTTGTCCTGATTGCCGGGGCGTTTCATGGCCTTGAGGACAGGCGCGGATGCGTGCTGGAACGGGATATCGAGATAGGGCGTGATCAGGCCTTCGGCCATCAGGGGGATGACATTGTCCACATGCGGATAGGGATAGACATAATGCATCCGCGTCCACACGCCGAGGCTGCCGAGGCCTTTGGCGAGATCGAGGAAGCGGGTTTCATATTCGCTGCCGCGCCATGTTTCCGGCTTGTAGCGAATGTCCAGTCCGTAGGCGGAGGTGTCCTGGCTGATGACGAGGAGTTCTTTCACCCCGGCGGCCACCAGCTTTTCAGCTTCCATCAGCACATGATGGATCGGCCTTGAGACGAGATCGCCGCGCAGTTTCGGGATGATGCAGAAGGAGCAGCGATTGTTGCAGCCTTCGGAGATTTTCAGATAGGCGTAATGGCGGGGCGTCAGGCGCAGGCCGCTCTCGGGCACGAGGTCGAGATGGGGATTGTGCGGCGGGGTGAGGTGGGCGTGGACGGCGTCCATCACCGCTTCATACTGGTGGGGACCGGTAACGGCGAGCACCTTGGGGTGGGCCCGCTGGATCACCTCCGGCTCGGCGCCGAGGCAGCCCGTGACGATGACCTTGCCATTTGCCTCGATGGCTTCGCCGATGGCTGCGAGGCTCTCATCGCGGGCGGAGTCGAGGAAGCCGCAGGTGTTGACCAGCACGAGGTCGGCGCCGGCATAATCGGGCGCGATCTGATAGCCCTCGGCGCGCAGGCGCGTGATGATCCGTTCGGAATCGACCAGCGCCTTCGGGCAACCGAGAGAGACAATGCCAACCTTGGGCGTTTTGGAGGGCCGGATCGGGGCAGGGGCGGTGAGAGTGGTCGTCATGCGCCCTGCTATCTTGAAATCATCTCCCGGAAAAGCGGGAGAAACGGTCAATCGGCCAGTTCGATGCCCTTTTCGGCCATCAGGTCGCGCAGTTCGCCGTTTTCGAACATCTCTTTGAGGATGTCACAGCCGCCGACGAATTCGCCCTTTACGTAGAGCTGGGGGATGGTTGGCCAGCTGGCGTACTGCTTGATGCCTTCGCGGACATTCTGGTCTTCCAGCACGTTGGTGGCGACATATTCGACGCCCAGATAGTCCAGGATCTGAACCACAACCGAGGAAAACCCGCATTGCGGGAAGGTCGGTGTGCCCTTCATGAAGAGGACAACGTCATTGCTTTTGACGGCTTTGTCGATGGCGTCGAGGGTGGCCTGGTCGGTCATGGGGGTGTCTCCGCGTTAAGGGGACATGTGATGCGGAGAGGGCCGGGGGTCAAGAGGGCGCGCGGGTCAAAAGCTGAGGGCGCCATGCTTTCAAGAGCAGGGCCGCTGGCGCTTAAGGCTTTGAAATCAGGCCGGATAAAAATGCGCTCTGGCGCCCGTCTCCGGCGCATTTCCTTTCAGGAAGCATGGTCCTTTCGCCCCCAAAACATGAGGCTGTTTCCGCTGGGTGATACCTTCCGCTCTCCATCGCGGCTGTGTCATGTCTCATCTGTGAAACCAGAGCGCCGCCGGTCTGAAAAGCCGGGCTGGCCATTAAAAGGGGAGTGACATGGCTCAGTTCAATACACGTCTGACCGAGATGTTCGGTGTCGAAACACCAATCTGCATGGGCGGCATGACCGGCGTTGGCTACGGAGAACTCGTTGCGGCAGTGGCGAATGCCGGCGCGCTCGGCTTCATCACCGCGCACATGTTCAAGTCCGGTGAGGAACTCCTTGCCGAGATCGAAAAGACGAAAAAGCTGACCGACAAGCCGTTTGGTGTGAACCTCACTCTGCTGCCCTCGATCAACCCGATTCCGTATGACGAGTATCGTGAAGCGATCATCCATAGCGGCATCAAGATTGTCGAAACCGCAGGCCGCGCGCCGACCGATCACCTGCCGCGCTTCAAGGAGCATGGCGTCAAGGTCATTCATAAATGTACCTCTGTTCGCCACGCAGTTTCTGCGGTGAACAAGGGTGTGGATGTGATTTCCATTGATGGTTTTGAATGTGCGGGCCATCCGGGCGAGGATGATGTCGGGCTGATCGTTCTGCTGCCTGCGACGGTGGATGCGGTCAATGTGCCGGTTATCGCGTCAGGCGGCATGGCAGATGGGCGCGGCCTGGCTGCGGCGATCGCGCTGGGCGCGGATGGCGTGAACATGGGCACGCGTTTCTGTGCAACCGTGGAGGCAAAGATCCACGAGAACGTGAAGAAGAAGATCGTGGAGAATGACGAGCTGGACACCGTTCTGGTCGGCCGTTCCCTGCGCAACACGGCCCGTGTGGCGAAGAATGACATCTCGGTCCAGGTTGCTGAAATCCAGAAAGACCCGTCCAAGACCTTTGGCGATGTCAAGGAACTGATGGCGGGTGTGCGTGGCCGTGAAAACGTTTTGCGTGATGGCGACATGGATGGCGGGATCTGGACGACTGGCCAGAGCCAGGCACTGATCCATGATATCCCGACCTGCCAGGAACTGGTCAGCAATATCATGAAGCAATTCGAGCAAGCGCGCGCCAAGTTCGCACGCTGATCCTGCGAGGGCTTCAGCTCTCTGACTTCAAAGCCGGGCGCGCATTCGATGCGGCCCGGCTTTTCATATCAAGAGCCACGCTCCAGGGGAGTGGGTGTCCGTGAAAAGGGGATAGTCCCGGATATCATGATCGCTCAGACCGAGCGAAAGAGTGGTGCCCAGAAGAGGACTCGAACCTCCACGCCTTGCGGCGCTGCTACCTGAAAGCAGTGCGTCTACCAATTCCGCCATCTGGGCACGGTATCGGGAAGGCGCGTAGGTAGAGGCAGGACTGGCGGCTGTCAACAATCAAACGCGCTGAATCCTGTGGTTCATTTCCGGCTGGAAAACGTGCCGCAGCGTTAGTTCTGCCCGGAGGGCGCGGCGTCTTGATCTGTAGCAACTGGGGCGCTTTTGAGGGCTTTAAAAGGTCTGGCGGAGCCTTCGCGGATGCAGCAGCCTGCCTTGCCCAACAGATGATCCGGGAGGGCGCTGTGGCCCTCCCGGATCATCTGGCGATTATTCTGTGGTGGCGGCGTAAAGCGCGTTCACCTCATTCCAGTTCACAATGTCCCACCAGGTGGTCAGATAGTCTGCGCGCCGGTTCTGATAGCTCAGATAATAGGCGTGTTCCCAGACATCGACAGCCAGAACGGGAATGCCTTTGACGGCCGCAACATCCATCAGCGGGTTATCCTGATTAGGCGTGGAGCTGACCTTTAGTCCCTGATCCGTGACGACAAGCCATGCCCAGCCAGAGCCAAACTGGCCGGTGGCCGCTTTGTTGAATTCCGCCTTGAAGGCATCCAGAGAGCCGAATGTGGCGTCTATGTCCGCAAGCAGTTCTGCGGAAGGGCTACCGCCTTCGCCGGCGGGCGCCATGAGCGTCCAGAACAGCGTGTGATTATAGTGCCCGCCGCCATTGTTGCGGATGGCCGGGGAGAGCGCCGACACGTTGGCCATCAGCTCTTCCAGCGATTTTGCTGCGAGCGCCGGATCTTCTGCAAGCGCCGCGTTGAGATTGTTCACATAGGCGGCGTGGTGCTTGCCGTGGTGAATTTCCATCGTCTTGGCATCGATTGCGCCTTCGAGGGCGTCATAGGCATAGGGCAGGTCGGGAAGGGCGTAGGTGACGGCCGCGGCGGCTGTCTGCGATGTGGCGGGCGTAGCAGGTTCGCTGGCAAGGGCCGCCGGGCCCATGCTGGTGCAGGCTACAGCGCCCAAGGCGGCGGCTGCGATGGCGAGTGTTCTGTACATATGATCATCTCCCTGATCTGAAGGCCGTTCATGAAACCGTATCGGCCTGGTGGAACGTGCTGAGTTTTAGGTCATATGGGGGCTCCCCGGCGCGAGGTCACGAATGAATTTGTCCCGCGTCAGGTATCTGCCCACATTCTGATCAGGTTTGACTCCGTCTTGGCGAGGCTCAGAAGCTCCGGCGAACCGGGCGGAAAGCTGCGCGCAAGACCGGCTTTCAGATTGGTGATGTCGAACAGAATGGCGCGCTGGGCTGGGTCTCTGATGGCGCTCTGTATCCAGCTTACAAACACAAAACGCTCGCCCGACGTCACCGGCGCGACGCGATGGAGCTCCGTGGACGGATATATCACCATGCTGCCAGCGGGCAGCTTGACGGATTCTGTCCTGAAGACGGTTTCGATTTCCAACTCGCCCCCTTCATAACTCTCGGGCGGGGAAAGAAACAAAGTGAAGGAGAGATCGGTCCGCAGCCGTGCCTCTGCCTTACCCATCACGGGATTATCGATGTGCAGGCCATAGGTGTCGCCCTCGCCGGTGCAGCTGATGAGGGGCGGCGCGAATTTAAGGGGGCGGGCATAGGCTTCGACAACCGGGTGGCGCGTGACCGCTTCCAGCAGCACGTCGCGAACCTTTGATCCGGTCCGGCTGGAAAGGTCGGCCTGCTGGTTGCGCTTTACCCTGCGGGCCGCCGCGCCGGCAGTGCTGCGCCCATCCAGCCAGCGCAATTCCCGCAGCGCGGCCGAGACCTCCGACACCACGTCCTGACTGAGAACATCCTCAATGACAATCATGTGTGACCTTCTTCGCGCACGGCCTTGCAGGCAGGCCATCTTTGCTTTAACTGCAACTCATTCTCAATCACAAACAGCATATGCGGAGTGCATAGATGAGCAAGTCGTACAGAGCCTGGACCGGGCTGGGCCTTGGCCTGGCAATGATCTCTACCGGACTGGGCGCCTGCGGAAAGGCCGAAGCCCCTGCGGCCGATGCGCCCGAGATGGCGGCAGAACAGCCGGTTGCTGCGCCGGCTGCATCCTCGTTTCAGGACGCCGTTGACGCTGTAGCGGCGGGCGGGGAAGGCGAAGGCGGTATCTCGCTCGATCAGGCGGCGACCGATCCGGTGATCTATGGGGCTGCGCTGGCCGTTACCGAGGCGCACATCATCGCGGCGCGCGACGCCTATGCGCTGGGTGAAACCGAGGCCGCCGCTGAGATGTTCGCCCACCCTGTCAGCGAAGTGCTGATCGAGCTGGAAGAGCTTTTCACGGCGCGCGGCGTGAAGCTGTTCGATGATCTTCTCCTGGACGCATCTCAGGCGGCCATGTCCGGCGAAAGCCCGGAGCAGATCAGTACGCGAACAGATGCGATCATCGCCGCCCTGCGCGCCGCCGCGACCAAGGCGCCCGAATCGGCCCGTAGCCCGGTTTCCATTCGCGCCGCCGTCGCCGCAGACCAGGCAGACCGCGCCGCCACGATGTACCGCATTGCCCGGGAAGCAGGCACTTACGAGCCCTATCTGGATGGCTATGGCTTCTACAAAGCCGGTGTTGCGCTGTTCCAGGAGCGGGAAGCGGAAATTGCGTCTGCCAACCCCGCCGGCGCGGTGGCCCTGAACGAAGCCTTCGCCGAACTTGCGAAAGCCTATCCGAGCGCGGGCCGGCAGTCTGAGCTCAATGCTGACCTTTCGGCCCTCACTGTGTCCGCTTCCAGCGCCGTGCTGGCAAACAGCCACTGACGCGCTGGCAGCAGTCCAGGGAACTAATAAGAACAGGCCGGGTTCGCCCGGCCTGTTCTTATTTGGTGCCGTAATAATCGCAGAGCGTGTCGATGATCGCCTGGGCGATGCCGGGCCGGCAGCGATAATAGATGGTCTGGGCATCACGCCGGCTTTCAACAAGTCCGGCTGCGCGCAGTTTGGAGAGGTGCTGTGAAACCGCCGATTGCGACTGGCCCGTCATGTCTGCCAGCTGGTTCACCGGCAGCTCGCCCTCGCTGAGGGCGCACATGATCTTCAGCCGCGTTTCGCTCGCCATCGCTTTGAGTACGCCAGCGGCCTCCTGGACCCTTTCGGTGACCACGGCGACACTGCCTGCCTTTTTACGTCTGGCGATCGGCATGCAGTTTTCTCCTAAGAAGACCAGCTTGGCTCGTAGCGGGACGTGGGGTGCTTCTGCAATCCTGTCCAGTTCGGCCAGTGCTAAAACTCATATGATTCTGGCGGTTTGAGCAGCCAGCCACAGCCCGATAACAAGAAACAGCAGCGCCGCAACAATCCGCACAACCTTGAGCGGCACACGGCGGATCAGCTCCTGCCCGAGGAACACAGCGGGCACATTTGCGAGCATCATGCCCAGCGTGGTGCCCAGAGTTACCATAATGAGATCATTGAACCGGGCGCTGAGGGCGACCGTGGCCAGTTGCGTCTTGTCGCCCATCTCCACCAGGAAGAAGGCAATCACGGTCGTCACGAAGGCGCCGAAACGGGCAGGCTTATCCTCCACATCGTCCAGCTTGTCCGGGATCAGCGTCCAGGCAGCCATTGCAATGAAGGAGGCGGCAATCAGATACCGGAACCAGTCGCCTTCCAGAAAGGCAGCGGCCTGCGCGCCAACCAGCGCCGCCAGAAAATGGTTGGCCAGCGTCGCCACCAGAATACCCAGAATAATCGGAATGGGCCGCTTGAAACGGGTGGCCAGAACAATGGCCAGCAATTGCGTCTTGTCGCCAATCTCGGCGAGGGCAACGACAGCGGTCGAAGTGAAGAGTGCTTCCACGTGGATAGTCTCCGGGCCGGGCAGTTGTTCGAGTCCAACGACATCGCATCCTCGCCCGGCATGGCAGGAAGCGACGTCATTGGTCTCGCCCGAACGGTGTGACCCGCTCCTTCCGCACCACGGCCTCTCGACCGAGCATGTTGACACGGAAACCCGCCTTTCGGCGGCTGGCTACTCCCCAGATGACCCGGGCCGATTAACTTGGAACTTGCAGTATGGCAAGCCCGGCAAGGTCAGGCAGGCGTCTGAGGCTTGAGGTTGCCCTTCGGGCCTGTCAGGGAATTGCTGTGTCTGATGCAGACGCTCAATAGACAATCAAATGTAATATTATTACAAAATGATTTGTCCTTTGCTCTGGTATGAGGTGTTTTGTTTTGAGGTCTCTGGCAGCAAGTCTCCTGGCGCTCCTGATCGCCGCCTGCGGAAGTGGCGCGCCCTCTGACGCCAGCCGCGACGCCTCTGAGCCCCCACCGATGCCCGCCGATGCTGTTTCGGAAACCTTCGAGCGGCCATCTCCCTCCGCCTATGTGGATGAGGCGGCAGTCGCCGCCGCGCCAGATTCCGGCGGCGCGAATGGCTATTGGGGCGTCCGGGAAGGCGAGCCTCTGCCGATAATCTGGGAAGACCTCATGCCCGCAGGGGCCGGTGATGCGCTGGAGCAGGAATACGCCGACTTCTACAAGGCGCTCGAAGCACGCTATGCCAGCAAGTTAGCCGATGAGGGGCTGGACGCCATCGAGGAGGGCTCTGATCTCGATTACATGCCTCAGCTGGGCGGCTTTGATACGGTGCCGGAACTCGACGGCATGCTGGTCCGCATTCCGGGCTATGTCGTGCCCTTTGATTTCAACCTCAAGAACAGACAGGCGAGCTTCCTGCTGGCGCCCTATATGGGCGCGTGTATCCACACCCCGCCACCGCCGCCCAACCAGATCATCCATGTCGAGGCCGATCCTGCGGTGAAGATTGACGACATCTGGGTCGCCTACTGGCTGGAGGGAACCCTGACGGCCGAGACGCAGGAAACCGATCTTGCCGCTGCCGCCTACACGCTGAAGCTCACCCGGATTGAGCCTTACGGCGTACCCTGAGCCGTGTGCAGATTGTTCTGACCTGAAATTCGCCAATTCTGCGCCTTAGAACTATGAGGGCGAGTGTGCCCCAATGTGGCTGAAAGCTTTGTAAGGCTTGCGGCCAGACAGGAGAATCCCGCCATGCTGCGAGCGCTGATCGTTTTCCCGCTACTGATCATACCGATCGTCTTCTATCTTCTCATCTCCATGACGGCGGGAGAGGGCGGAACCGCCATGCGGCTTCAGGCGAACCTCTTCAGCATGCCGATGATGTCGGGCGAGCGATGGGCCTTCTCACTGGGAGACTTCATCCTTCTGACCGGGCTCATCTTCCTGTTCATAGAAATCATCAAAGCGGCTCGAACCAAGAGCGATGCCATCGTCAATCACTCGCTGTCGATGGTGTTACTTCTCTTCTGCGTCATCGGGTTTCTTGTCATTCCGGGCTTTGGAACGTCCGTCTTCTTTCTTTTGATGATCATGACGTTGCTGGATGTGGTCGCCGGGCCAATTGTCAGCATCGTTGCCGCCCGCCGGGACTTTGGCATCGGGGAGGGCATGGGCGGCTAGGGGCTATTCCGCGCAGCTGACACCCAGAAGTGGGCGGATTTTATCCTCTTCCCAACCCGCCTCGGGATTTTTCAGGACTTCCTGAACATCGAAATACTGCCCGGCATTCCGGATCAATCCGCACGACCAGGTCTTGCCGGGATCGGCGGTGTCGAATTCGACACCTTGAGACAGCACATTCAGTAAGCGGACCTGATAAAAAGGATCGGCCGGAAACTGCTCAACGAGATTTTGCAGAAGCACGGCGGCCTCGTTGATTGCGGATTTGGCTGCTGGCAAATTGTCAGAATAGAACTCTGCCGTGGCGACCTTCTGCAACATGGCGGCGAGGCCTTCGGGACCGCCAGCGTCTTCAGTGTCTGCCGCCATGATCTCGCGTGCAAGCCTGGCTGCCTCTACAGCGCTCTCCCGGCTCGCCTCCATATCGCCGGAAAGGCGTGAGGCCGTTGCCATCTCGCCCCGCGCAACCATCAGCTGAGTCTTGTAATAATAGTTTTCCGGTGCCTCGCTCAATTGCTGCATGCGTAGCGCGATAGCTGTTTCCAGAGGTTCCAGCGCTTCCTGACCGCGATTGTCACCAATCAGCAGCATCGCTTCCTGCATTGCGAAATAGGCTTCCATCTCGCCGCCGGTGCCAATGCGCCCCATCATCTCGGGCGTCAGTTCCGATCGCCATTGGCGCACCTTCGCCAGCGCCTCTTCTGTGCGCTCCTCCGCGCCTAGAAGTTGCAGCTCATCCGTGCGGATGCTCCAGAAATGCTTGAGGATCGGTCGCTCGCCTTCGGGCCCAAGCGCCAGTCCACGCTCAGCAAGCTCGCGGGCCCGATCATTAGCGGCATGCGCCGCGATAAGATCGTTCTTGTGGTAGAGGTTCTGCATCGTCAGCATACGTTCGACCATCAGAAGTTCGGCAATGGCCGTCCTGTCCGCAGGGTTCTGGCCAAGCGCATCGTTCAGTGTTTTCTGCGCGTCGAGGAACAGCGCCATCGACTGTTCGTTTTCGCCAAGATTGGCGATGCCCACCCCGCCATAAAGATCGGCCAGCCGGGACGTGATGATGCCAACCTCGACGAGAACATCTTCCGGCGCATCCGCATCCAGCTCCAGGCTAGTGATATAGTCCTTCACCACCCCGGCGAGCGCCTTGCGTGGTTCCAGCGTTCCAGAGATTTTCTGCGTCTGGTCATAGACATCGAACACAAGTGTGCGGCTGAGTTCCCGCGCTTGCGAAAAGCGCTGGTTGGCAACGCTCAGCGCCGCTTCTGCCCGGTTATATTGGAGGATCGTCGCTGCCAGAGTGGCGCTAAGGCCAAGGATGACGGCCGCGATGGAGGCAACCGCTATCTTGTGGCGCCCGACGAATTTCCAGAATCGGTAAGTTTCCCGGCCGCTATAGGCCGATACGGGTTTGCCGGCGCGAAAATTGCTGAGATCCTCGTTCAGCGCATCGACAGACGCATAGCGCGCGCCCGGATCAGTTGCGGTGGCGCAATTGATAATCGCGGAGAGTTCCGGTTTCAGGTCTTCAGTATTCAACAGGTCTGACAGAAGCTTGCCGAGCGAATAAATGTCCGAGAGCGTATTGGCGACCGCGCCGCGTGAGCGCTCTGGAGCGGCATAACCCGGCGTATAGCTCATCGCAGGCTGGCTGCCCGGCGGGTTGAAGCGGGCAGGGGCCGTTTGATCCGGCGATTTGGAAATGCCGAAATCTATCAGCTTCACAAGGCCGTCCTTGTTCACCAGAACATTGGAAGGCGTGATGTCCCGGTGAATGATCAGGTTCTGATGCGCAAACTGTACCGCGCCGCAAAGGCTCTGGAAAAGATCGAGCCGTTCACGGAAGGAGGCGCCGGTCCGCTCAGTCCAGCTGAGCACCGGTTCCCCGTTCACAAACTCCATGATCATATAGGGGGAGCCATCTTCCATCTCCCCGCCATCGTAGAGACGGGCGATATTGGGATGGTTCAGCGCCGCAAGGATCTGCCGCTCGCGCTCAAACCGCTCGATAAGCGCTTCTGAAAGAACGCCTGGCCGGATGATCTTTATAGCGACGGTATGGTCAAAATTACCACTGGCGCGCTCGCCCTTGTAGACCGCGCCCATACCGCCCTGGCCGATGGTTTCGATGATCCGGTAGGCGCCAACGCGCTCGGGCGCCTCGGGTTCAACCGTGTCATGCCGCGCCCCGCCGGTCTTCAAAGCTCCGGGATGCGCCCGCTCCGTCGCCAGAAGTCCCAGAACGCGCTTTTCCAGCGCAGCGTCCCCGGCGCACTTGCTGCGCACCCACTCCTCTCGCGCGTCAGACGGCATATCGAGGGCCTCAGACAGCAGCTCCAGCGCGTAGCGGTCAATCGATCCGGTGCTCATCCTGCCTCGCTTCATTGAGGCAATCGAGCAACCAGGCCCGGGCGGCGCGCCAATTGCGTTTGATCGTCGCCTCGGACACGCCCCTGATTGCGGCGATTTCTTCCAGCGTCATGCCACCGAAATAGCGCAGCTCAACGATCTCGGCTTTCTCTTCATCAATCACGCTCAGGCGGATCAGAGCCTTCTCCAGAACGTCCATCTCGATCCGGTCAGAGCTGCCATCCGACAGTCTGGAAATAAGCGTGACCTTCTGATGGTGACGCTTGTCGGACCGCTTCTTGCGCGCATGATCGATCAGCACCCGGCGCATCGCCCGCGCGGCAAGCGCCAGGAAGTGTACCTTGTCGGCCCATTCGATCTGATCCACACGCATCAGGCGAATGACAGCTTCGTTGACGAGGTCGCCGGTGGAGAGAGACAGGTTTCGCTCGGAACGGATCAGCCCGGCAGAGATCTGGCGGAGTTCGGAATAGAGCTGGGTAAATAGCTGGTCGCGGGCGGTCAGGTCTCCCCCCCGCCAGGCATCCAAGAGCTGCTTGGCCGATGCATCACCCAGTTGGCTCATCACCACCTCCCAGTGCGAACCTGTCGCAAAACCCGTGCCGCGACAAGGCGCAAACCCGTCCTCAAATTTATTTTTCTGAGTCCGTGACCGGAAATCCCGCGATCTCGCGCCTTCCATAACAGAAGCGAATTAGCTGAAGGCGCCTCCAATGGAACAGACCCTGCAACAGATCCCACCCGAAGCCTGGCCGATCATTGATCTCCTTTTCAATGTCACGATGGCGCTCGCAGGTGTCTGGCTCGCGCTTACCGTTTTCGTCATCTGGCGGCGCCACGCGTCAAACCTGACGCCTGTGAACGCGACCAGCAAGAACCACAAAGCTCAGCCCGATTTTCTGAAGGTGGACCAGAAAGCCCGGGCAGAGGCAATCAGGCGCGGGGACATGCACGAGCAAGCGCTTGACCGGCGCGATGCGGAAGAGGCGCGGGCAGAGGCCCGGGCCAAATCTGTATCGCGCGCGGAGCCCCTGAGTTTTGCGCAGCGCGTGGCTGGCCTCGTCACCTTCATCATGTCGATATTCACGCTGCTCTCAATCGTCACCAGCTCCGTGTTCACGGTCAGCCGGATGGGAGACATGGTCGGCGAATACACCGCGATGGACCGGGCCGTGGCCATCATCATGGCCCACCCCATCGCCTTCTCCGTCTGCGCGCTGATCATCCTCGCGCGCATTTACACGCAATTCTTCATGACCGCCAAGAAGGAGGGCTGATCTATGGCCTCTATGCCTCTCGTCCTGACTGATCCAAATCTTCTTGCCGAATTTGTGCGGGAAGCCGAGTTCAAGACGTTCTTTGAAAAGCGCTTCGCCACCCCGCCTGATCTGGCTGCGCTGCTCTTCAAGAACGGCCAGCTGATCGACAGCTTTCGCGGCGCCCACTTCTCCGTAGGCGGATTGGCCAATGCCATCAAGGGGGTCGTTGGCGGCTCCACCCATATCGCGATCATGCTCGCCGACCTCAAACCCTTCCGGGTCAATATGAGCTTTGAAGGTGTCTCGCGCGACAATGTGGAGATCGCCGGGCTCTGCACCTTCGAGCTCCAATTGAACCCCGATAAGCCTTCCAACATTCTCGGCCTGATGCGCGGCGTCGCCCGCAACGAACGGGAAGCCGAAGAGGAGGGCGACCTTCCCGGCCGCAAGGCGCTCTCCACGCTCGACGTGCTGGACCGCTTTGCGCCGCATGTATCTGACCGCGTTCTTGAAGCCGTCATCAGCCGGACGGACGCCGTCGACATCCGTGGCAACACCGGCCTCCAGGACAAGATTCAGGCCGACATGATGAAAGAAGCCGAGCGCGTCTTGGGCGATCTGGGCGTGCTCGTGCGCGCGGTCTCGGTCGAATGGGCGCTCAACAGTGTCGAGATTGAAGCCTTCAAGCGCGCACAGATCGCCCGCGATCAGGAAGCGCTGGACTACCAGTTGGAACTCCTGAAGCGGGAAATGTCCCGCGAGGCCGAAGCAACCCAGTTCCGGCTGGAGACATCGGCCGATCTCGCCAAGGTCCAGAGCGCGACGGATGATGAACTTTCCCACATGGTGCTGGAAAGTGAGGTTCGTTTCCTTGATGCCCGTGAGGCCGTGACGCGCCGCCACGAAATGGAAGTGCTGGCTCACGAAGTTGAAATCCTGCGCACCGAGCGGGCAGCCAAGATGGAAAACGAGATTGCCGATGCCGGCCATCTCTTTGACCTGACCAAGGAAGCTTCCCGCCTGCGTAAAACGGAAATCGAGATCGAAGAACTCGATGCTCGCCATGTCCAGAACCTCAAGAAAATGGGGGTTATGACCGATCTGGAGCTCAATGAGCGCCGTCAGCGGATGGAACTCGACATCGCTCGCCTGGCTCAGGAGCAGGCGGCGAAAAATCTCGAGATCATGATGAAGCTCGAAGCGGCCGGCGAGGATCGCACCGCTGAGCGCGGCATCCGCGTCACCAAGTCCGAGACCGAGAACAAGGTTGCCCTCATGAAAGCCGAGGCGGACGCCCGCACCGCGCAGCTGATGGCCGGCTCAAAGATGAGCCCGGAACAGATCCTCGCGATCAATGCCGGTCTCTCACCGCATGTTGCAGAAGTCCTGAAGGAGCAGGCGCGCGCCCAATCCAGCAACAGCCAGGAATCTATGGAAATCATGCGGGAACTGATCAAAGGCGCTTCAGACGAGCGCGCCGTCAGCCGCCAGCATGAACTTGATATACTCAAAGCGGGTATGACCGGGGCTACAGGGGTAGCTCACGGCGCAGGCGGAAAAACCGGCGCCCCGACTGACACGTCCAGCAATGACGGCGCAAAGGTGGACTGCCCCAAATGCGGCCGCTCGATGCCCGCCAAGGCAAACTTCTGCACCGGCTGCGGCCACAAGATGCGGACCTGAGGGGCTGATGGCTAACGCTTCGTCCCGCCCTCCGGCGCCTCAGCGCACACAGGCAGAATGCTGCTATAAATCGGCGCTCGACCGGGAGGCAACTTTCTGCGGCGATTGTGGCAAGCCGATCCTGCGGTGCATGGCCTGCGAGGAATGCGCCGGTCTGCTGGATGATCGCGGACTGTGCACGGTATGCGTCGCGCCCTATCTTCAGGTGGATGCGGGCGCATTGATGGCGGCCAGGGTCGGCGGCGCCGTCGCGCTACCCATCTCAATTGGCAATTTGTCCGGGGTGGGCAGGCCTTTGTTCGTCACGGGCCTCTGGAGCCGCGAAGGCTCCGGCGACTGGCGTGAAGAAAGTATCGGCTGGGAGCGCCTGGATGCAGGCGAGTCCCGCCCGATCAGTATCGTCGCTAATCAGATCGAACGCTCTGGCGCACACGGCTTGCAGCTCCTCATTGCCCTGGCGAGCCGGTGGCGCTGGCGCCAGGAAAACTTCGCATTTGTGGCCAATCTCACCTTGATGGTCGAAGATCCAGGATCGGATAAAGGGCCTATGGTCAATATTGGTGGCGAAAGCGCAGGGCACGGAAACCTTGTCTACATATCAGGGAAAAACGATACGAAGTCAGATATTCAGCGCTCAGACGAAGCCGTCCAGATTGCGCTCGTCCGCGCAGAAAGAGAAGAGCGCCGCCTCGGCCTTCGCGGCATAGATGCAGAGACATGGGTTCCACGAAACGCAGAGTTCAGCTGGAAAGATTTCGGCGAGGACAACGCGCCCTTTGAAGGGCCGATCACGACCCGGGACGGCATGCTGGCGGTCGGGCGCAGTCGCACTCGCCACCAGGGCGGGGAGGGGGATGTGCGTCTCCTGGTCTTTGGTCCCGAGGGTAGTCTTGATGAAGAAGCCAGCCGCCTCATCTCGCGCCGTCATTTCGAGCTCTATATCGAATCGGACAGGCTGATCCTTCGGGTCACGGCGGGCAGTGGACTGCGTGTCAATGGCAACGCTTTCGGCGAAGGCAAAAGCATCCGTCTCACCGACGGAGACATCATCGCACCAATGGTTTCAGCGCCCGATACGCTCGGCCTTCGCGTCAATTTCCGTACCGAACACGGCAGCGCGCGCCGGATTACCTTCCAGCGCCTCGTCACACTCAAGAAATAGGGTAGCCCATGACAAAGTGCAGGAATTGCAACGCGCAGATGGCCGGTGGCGACCGTTTCTGCCCTGAATGCGGCACCGATCAGCAGGGCGTGCGTATGGAAGCGCTCATGACGATTGGTGGGCAAGAGACAATCGACCCCTCGCAGGCACGCGCATATTTGCGTGAGGATGTGCCGGAACTCGCTCCGGGGACGGAAGTGGCGGGACGTTACGTGATTGAGTATCTGGTCGGTAAAGGTGGCATGGGCGTCGTTTATCGCGCGCTCGATAAGCTGGCAGACAAGGCGGTCGCCCTGAAGCTTATACGTGCGGACAGGCTGACCGGGCAGGGCGCGGTCAAGCGCCTCGTTTCGGAGGGCATAACAACGCGCGATATTCGCCATCCCAACATCGTCGCCGTGTATGATGTCGGGGAAGCCGAGGGGCAGCCCTTTGTTTCGATGGAATTCATCAAGGGCCAGTCCCTGCGAGACTGGCACCGGGAAAAAATCCGCCAGCGCCAGGACGTGCCGCTGCGCGTCGCTGCGCGCATTATTGCCGAAGTGCTAGATGGCCTCGCCGCAGCTCATGCTGCCGGCGTCATCCACCGTGATCTCTCGCCAGAGAACATCATGCTGACGGAAGAACCCACAGAGACGTCTTCGCCGCTCAAGATTCTCGATTTCGGCATCGCGCGCGTGACCACCGGCGCTGTCGAATCTGGTACGGGCACCGGCCTGGGAAAGCCTCGTTACATGGCCCCAGAGCAGGTCACCGCCGCCGATACCGCCGGCCCGGCGGCCGATCTCTATTCCCTGTCGGTGATCTTCTACGAACTGCTTGTGGACGTTTTGCCTCAAGGGCATTGGCAGCCCCCTTCTGGCGGTCGCTCAGATGTGCCAAAAGCTATAGATCAGTTGATAGAGCGCGGTCTCTCAAACCGTCCTGCAAATCGTCCGCAGACGGCGAAAGATTACCGCAAGCTACTCGTCGACGCGGTAAATATCGGCCCTTACCTGCCACCCGTGCCGCCTGATCCCGGTCCGAAACAAGGCTTCAACATAGGCTTTGTCAAATGGGGCAGCATCGCGCTCGCAGCAGTACTCGCCGTTGTCATTCTTGCTGCTGTTGCCGGCGGCGGGGGGGGTGAGCCAAACCCCAATCCGAACCCAAGTCCCACCCCAACCCCTGTGCCAGGACCAAACATTCCGCGTTCAATCTATTCCGGCCTGAACGGTCAGTGGGATGACGGTCTGGGAAATATATATTCTGTAAACGTATCAGATAACGGGTCTTTCAGTGGCTCAGGCCAGAATAGCTATGGATACCGGCTGCAACTGTCCGGCAAACTGAACGGGACATCTGGTGAGTTTATTCTCAATGCGCCGAGCGCCGGCACGCAATTCTCCGGGCGCCTGCAATGGGATCGCGGATGCCATATCAGCTTCCAGACCTATGACATGTCCGGCTCCCTGGCGGGGCAGGGGCAGATGCACGTCAACCATGCGCCCGGGGAGCCCTGCCCCTCATGAATCCCTGCCTCTCTATGTGCCACCTCACTCAAATCCCGAACGGAGAAGTCTAATGTCTGGTAACTGGTCTGGTTTCAGCCTGAATGGCTGCCGCTTCGAGAACAAACCTTCTGCCGCGCCGACGCTGTCTGCGCCCAGCACCCGGCTCCCGGACCGGGTGGACCTGCGTGTGCATTGTTCCCCGGTTGAAAACCAGTTGAAGACAAATTCCTGTGTGGCGAACGCCGTCATCGGCGCGATGGAATTCCATCACCTGAAGGCGGGCCGTCCTTTGACGGATCTTTCCCGCCTGTTTGTCTATTACAATGCCCGCAAATTGTCGGACTCGACCCATCTCGATCAGGGCAGCTTCATCCATCATGGCATGGCATCGGTGCTCGCCTATGGCGCCTGCGAGGCGGCGATGTGGCCTTTTGAAGAATCCCTGGTCACCACACAGCCGCATGAGGCGTGCTACCAGAACGCCCGCAACTATGAGGCCGTCCAATACGCCCGCACGCCGCGCGGTGTTCCGGCTATGACCGCCCTCGCGCACGGCCTCCCGATTGTCTTTGGTATATTCGTGCCCGGAGAATATTACGACGCAGCCGCCAAAACCGGCCGCATGCCCCGACCCGATCAGGTCGTTCCCCAGCGCCCGCCGTCGGGCCACGCCATGCTCATCGTGGGCTATGACATGAATGAGCGGTCCTACCTCGTGCGCAACAGCTGGAGCGCTGGCTGGGCCGAGCAAGGCTATTGCTGGATACCGTTTGAAACGATGGACGCCTGGTCCCTGGAGGAAGACTTCTGGGCCATCGGCGCCATCGAGGAAGCAAAAGGTTTCAGCCTGATAGGCCCCAGCCTCACGGCGTCCATGAAGGGGATTGGCGTGTCTTCTGATCTGCTCGAAGCGCGCGCCCAGAAGCTTGAGGCTCTCCGCTCGGGCCTGCGCGGTCAGCTCAGCGGCAATCTCGATGCTGCCAAGCGTGATTTGCGCGACCGTCTGCGCGGAAAATAAACGCCCTTAGCGCGGTTCGCCCGGCGCGCCGGGAAGATCGGTCACTGCGCCCACATCCAGAACCGGCGAAGCGTCGATGTCGGCCGCGCCCATAAGGGACACAAGCCGCACCAGCGCGGCGTTGATGTAGGCCTGCTCCCATTCGGGCAGATGCGCGAAGCGGCTGCCGAACTCCGCTTGCAGAAGATCAGGCGCGCCAGCCAGCGTGCGGCGCCCATCCGGCGTGATCTGAACCATCACCGTGCGCCGGTCTGCGTCGCCGCGCGCGCGCAGGACCAGGCCACGCGCCTGAAGCTTGTCAAGCAGGATGGAAATCGTCGCCTGTTTCAGGCCTGCCGCCCTGGCCAGTTCGCCCGGCTGAGCGCCGCCTCGCTGGGAAAGCTCCTTCAGAACGACCAGCTGAGAGGGCGTAAGGCTCGTATCCCGCGCCAGGGAGCGCGAATTGGCCTCCACGGCCTTGAGGATGCGGCGGAGTGAAATCAGCGCCTGTTCGGACGCCTCATGCTTTGTATCGAGGGCGGGTAGCTGTGCAATCATAGCCTTAATGTAGCGAGTTTCCATTGAGGAACAAATAATTTGTATATCTAAATAATGGCTCGATGCCCGGTGCTGGCAGGTGGTCTCAGCGCATCAAAATATCGACAAAAAGGGCGCCGGGGTTGACAATCTGGCCCAAATAACAATTTGACGGCCTAAATAATAAAACAAGGGAGCCGTCATGCCTGATGAGGCCACCATACTGAATGGGACAGATACCGTCCCGGACCGAAGTAAGCCCGCGGGCGCTGCCGACATCAAGATCGGGGTGCCGGGGCCAGAAGACGCCGCTGAAATTCACGCGTTGATTGCGGCTTGTCCGCCTCTCGATACCAATTCGCTCTATGCGAACCTGATACAGTGTACGCACTTCGCGGAGTCCTGCGCGGTCGCGCGCAAGGGCGATAGGATTGTCGGCTGGATCTCCGGTCACCGTCCGCCCGGCAAGGATGACACCTATTTTCTCTGGCAGGTGGCTGTGCATTCCGATGCGCGGGGGCAGGCTTTGCCCAAACGTATGCTGTACAACATCCTGTCCCGGCGCGCGCAGTCTGGTGTTTCCCGGCTGGAAACATCGATCACCCGAACCAATGACGCCTCCTGGGGGCTTTTCCGCAGTGTCGCGGCCTGGCTTTCAGCCCCCTTGCGGGAAGCGCCGTGGTTTGATCGCCAGCGCCATTTCGGGGGTCAGCATGACACCGAATTCCTTGTGACGATCGGCCCTTTCGAGGGGCCGAAGTCTTCAGGCTGAACCGTCAGTCACTGAAAGAAATCTGACAAAAAAAAGGAGCCATCAATGGCTTATGAACATGCATCTGCCCCTGCGAATATCTTTGAGCGCCGCGAATCCCGCGTGCGCAGCTATTGCCGGTCGTTCCCGGCCGTATTCAAGGCTGCGCGCGGATCGCATCTGATCGCCGAAGATGGTACGCGCTATATCGACTTCCTGTCGGGCTGCTCCACGCTGAATTACGGGCATAATCATCCGGAACTGAAGCAGGCGCTGCTCGATTACATCGCCGCCGATGGCGTCGCGCATGGCCTGGACATGCACACCCGCGCAAAGGCGCGCTTTCTTAACACCTTTGAGCGCCTCATCCTGAAGCCGCGTAGCATGGATCACCGTGTCCTGTTTCCGGGGCCGACGGGCGCCAACGCGGTCGAGGCCGCGCTCAAGACGGCGCGGAAAGTCACGGGGCGGACGAATGTGATTGCCTTCACCAACGGTTTCCACGGTATGACCCTTGGCGCGCTCGCCGCGACGGGCAATTCCGGAAAGCGTGGCGGGGCAGGCGTGCCGCTCACCGGCGTCACGCATGAAGCTTTCGATGGCTATTTCGGCGAAGATACCGATACCGCAGACCAGCTGGACCGCCGCCTGTCCGACCCCTCTTCGGGCGTCGACAAGCCAGCCGCGATTATCGTAGAGACAGTGCAGGGAGAGGGCGGCCTGAATGTCGCCTCCGATGCCTGGCTGCGCAAGATCGAGAAGATCGCCCGCAAGCATGGCGCCCTCTTCATCATTGATGACATTCAGGCTGGCATTGGCCGCACGAGCGGCTTCTTCAGCTTCGAAAAAGCGGGCGTGAACCCTGATATCGTGACGCTTGCCAAATCCCTCTCTGGGCTTGGTCTGCCTTTCGCGCTTACATTGATCCGTCCACAGCATGATATCTGGAAGCCCGGCGAACATAATGGCACCTTCCGCGGCAACAACCACGCCTTCGTGACCGCAGCCAGGGCACTGGAACTTTTCTGGGCCGACAACGCCTTCGAGAAGGAAACCGCCGGCAAAGCGGCGCGTCTGCGCAGCGGGCTGGAAAAAATTGCTGCCTCTGCGGACTTTGCAGGGCGCCTGAAAGGGCGGGGCATGATGTCGGGCATAGAAATGGAAAGCGGCGAGATCGCCGCAGAGATCTGCGCCGAATGTTTCCAGAATGGCCTCATCATCGAGACCAGCGGCAGCCTGGATGAGGTCGTCAAGGTGCTCGCGCCGCTCACGATCAGTGATGCTGATCTGGATGCCGGCCTGAAAATTCTTGCGGATGCTGTGCGCGCAGTCAGTGCGCGCCGGCAGAAATCCGCAGCCTGAAGGAGTTTGATATTATGATTGTAAGAGACCTCACACAAGCAACCCTCACCGACCGCCGCGTGGACAGCGAAGGATGGTCTTCCGTCCGTCTGCTGCTGAAAGACGATGGTATGGGTTTTTCCTTCCATATCACGACCATTCATGCCGGCGCTGAGCTGCACATGCATTACAAGAACCATCTTGAAAGCGTGTTCTGCATGGAAGGCAAAGGCTCGATAACGGATCTGGCTACCGGTGAGACCCACGAAATTCGTCCGGGCGTGATGTACGCCCTCAATAAGAACGACAAGCATATCCTGCGCGCAGACGCCGCCGCGCCAATGATTATGGCCTGTGTGTTCAATCCGCCTGTGACAGGCAAGGAAGTGCATGGCGCGGACGGGGCCTATCCCGCTGATGCCGCACTTGAAAACTCTGCCTGAAGGGAGAGACACTATGATGACTCAAACAGAACAAGACCTTTATCCCACGCGCCAGAAGCCTCAGCCTGAATGGCTGGAGCGCCGCGACCCCGTTGTGCACGGCCAGACCGGCCAGGAGCCACCGGTAGACCGTTCACTGATCGAACAATTTGTACGCGACGGCTTTGTCGTGCTGGAAGATGTCTTCTCGCCTGAGGAGGTGAAGGGACTTGTCCGGGAAGCCAATGCCCTGCGTGAGCGTGGCGGACTGATCGCCGAAAGCCGGATCACCGAGCGCGGAATGGAGGGGGCAGACGCTGTTCGCTCCGTTTTTGCGCCGCACCGCCAGTCGGATGTTTTCGAGCGCCTCGCGGCTGATGAGCGCCTGTCCGGCCTCGCGCGCTTCATCCTGGGCGATGATGTCTACATCCACCAGTCTCGGATCAACTATAAGCCCGCCTTTCGTGGCAAGGATTTCTACTGGCACTCGGACTTTGAAACCTGGCACAGTGAAGACGGCATGCCGCGCATGCGCGCCATTTCGATGTCGGTGATGCTCACGGACAATCATCCCCAGTCCGGCCCGACCATGTTCATTCCGGGCAGCCATATGAACTATGTCACCTGCGTGGGCGAAACGCCGGAGGACCACTATCGCGCGTCTCTGAAAAAGCAGGAATACGGCGTCCCCGATGGCCACAGCCTGACGAAATTGGCCGAAAAGGGCGGCATTGTCGGCCCCGCGCCGAAGGCCGGTTCTGTGGTGATCTTCGACTGCAACACCATGCATGGCTCCAACAGCAACATCACGCCCTATGAGCGCATCAATGCTTTTTTCGTGTTCAATGCCTGGAGCAATCGGCTGGTCGATCCTTTTGGCGAGACAAAGCCGCGCCCGGAATTCGTCGCCCACCGCCTGGTGAAGGAGCCGGTCCGTCCGCTCAAGGCGCTTCCGCCGCTGCCTCTTGGAGGACGCTGAGATGAAACGCACCGTCGAAAAGATCGGTGGCACATCGATCTCCAACACGAAAGTCGTGCTGGAAAACGTGCTGATCGGTGGCCGCAAGGGCGCGGATATCTATAACCGCATTTTCGTCGTTTCGGCCTATTCCGGCATGACCAACCGCCTGCTTGAACACAAGAAATCCGGCGAGCCGGGCGTGTTCAGCCTGTTTGCGGGCGCAGGTAACAAATGGGCCTGGACCGAAGCCCTTGCCTCCGTGGCCGAAGCAATGGAAGCGAAGAATGCAGAAATGTTCGCCGGTGAGCCTGAGCAGGCTGTCGCGGATACTTTCGTCCGGGAGCGGATCGAAGACGTCCGCAACTGCCTGATCGACCTTCACCGCCTGTGTTCCTATGGTCAGTTCCGCCTCGACGAAAACCTAGCCACTGTGAAGGAAGTGCTCTCCTCGCTCGGCGAAGCGCACTCGGCCTTCAACACGGCGCTCCTCCTCCAGAAGCACGGCGTAAACGCCCGCGCGGTCGACCTCACCGCGTGGCGCGACGAGCGCGACATGACGATGGATGAGCGTATGGAGGACGCCCTCAGCGGCATAGACCTCTCCGCCGAGCTTCCCATCGTCACCGGCTATGCCAGCAGCCGCGAAGGGCTCGTCCGCCAGTTCGGGCGCGGCTACACCGAGGTTACCTTCTCGCGCCTTGCTGCCCTCGTCGGCGCCGATGAGGCCATCATCCACAAGGAGTTCCACCTCTCCAGCGCCGACCCCAATCTGGTTGGTCAGGACAGAGTGCGGAAGATCGGTCTCACAAATTTCGATGTGGCAGACCAGCTCTCCAATATGGGCATGGAAGCCGTCCACCCCAAAGCCGCCAAAATCCTGCGCCAGGCGGGCATCCCCCTGCGCGTCAAGAACACCTTCGACCCCCAGGATGGCGGCACCGTCATCTGCGCAAACTACGCCCCGGAAAAGCCCCGGGCCGAAATCGTTACCGGCCTCAAGGGCGTTTTCGCGCTGGAAGTGTTCGATCAGGATATGGTCGGCGAGAAGGGCTATGACGCGGCCATACTTGACGCGCTCACCCGGCATTCCATCCGTATCGTGTCGAAATGCTCCAACGCCAACACGATTACGCATTATGTTGAAGGCAGCCGCAAAGCGTTGAAACGTGCAGCCGCCGATATCGAGGCCAAGCTCCCCGGCGCAGAGGTTACCACCAGCCGCGTCGCCATCGTCTCCGTCATCGGCGCCGACATCAACGTGCCCGGCATCACGGCCAAAGCCCTGACCGCTCTGCATGACGCCGATGTGCCAATCATCGGCCTCCACCAGGTCTCCCGCAAAACTGACATTCAGGCGGTGATCCAGGAGGACGACTTCGACAAGGCCATCTGCGCCCTGCATGAAGCGCTGGTCGAACAGGTGAGCGTCGCGGCCCCGCGCGCGGAGGCGTTGCGCCCGGCGGCATGACACGTCTCCTTGGCAGGCCGGGGCTGGTCCTGTCCGGACACGGCGGATTTGCGGTCTACCGGAACATCCTCGTTCTGGTGGCCGCCTTGACGCTCCTGCAAGGCGCTATGGCGGCGCTGGCGATGGTGATGTCGCTGAAGCTGCTCGCTAACGGCGTGGCAGAAACCGGCATCGGCCTCGTCGCCTCGGCCTATTCGGCGGGCTTCCTCGGCGGCACACTGATCGCGCCCCACGAGATCCGCCGCATCGGCCATATCCGCACCTTCACGCTGCTGGCGGGCATCTGCGCGCTCGCCGCGTTGATGCTGCCCATCGCCGGGCGGGAGATCGTGATCTGGTCGCTGCTGCTGGCGCTCGCGGGGGCAGGGGCCGCCGGCATGCTCACCGCCGGGGAGAGCTGGATCGCCAACGCCGCGCCGCCTCAGAAACGCGGCGCCATCCTCGGCTTCTACCACATGGTCTCCAAGACCGGCGCCATCGCCGCGCCCTTCCTGGTGGCTGCCGCGCTCTCAGGCTTTGGCGCCTTTATGGTGGTGGCCGGCCTGTTCATCGCCGCGCTGCTTCCCGTGGCCGCCACCAATCGCAGCCAGCCCGAGCTCGTCGCCGCCAAACCGTTCGGACCCAGACGATTGCTCGCCCTCGCGCCAGCTTCCGTCTTCGCCGCCTTTTGCGCCGGCGCCGTCAACAATTCCGTCGCCCAGCTCTACCCGGTCTTCGCCGCGTCCATCCGACCGGAAGACGCCGCCGGCTTCTCCGCCCAGCTCAATGGCGCCATCCTCGCGGGCGCCATGATCGGCCTCTGGCCCATCGGGCTCCTGTCGGACCGGCTGGACCGGCGCATCGTCATTGCCGCTGCCGCCGCCATCGGCGCCGGGGCCGCTCTGGGCCTGGCGCTGATAGCTGCTATCAATATTCCGCTGCTCACTTTGTTCCTCGCCGCCCTCTTCGGCGCGGGATCGCTCAGCTATTACGCCGTCGCCGTCGCCAACGCCGCTGACCGCGCGGCCCCCGAAGAAATCACCTCCATGATGGCGGGCATCCTCGTCGTCTGGGGCATCGGTTCCGTCATCGGCCCCCTCATCGGGGGCGCTTTCCTTCAGCTCATTCCCGGCGGGGGCGGCCTCTTCCTGTTCGCCGGCCTCGCGCTCACCGGCCTCACCATCGCCTGCCTCTCCCGCGCCGCCGTCTCGGCCGGTGTGCCCACCGAGGCCCGCGAACCCTTTTCCGTTTCACCGGCCACCAGCCTTGCCATTGCGGAGTTTGATCCGCGCGGCGAGCCTGAACAGCCAGATCTATTTTCCGGGCCCTGGCCTGCCGCCCCGCAGGAGACTGCCTCATGATCACCGCCATCAGCTTCGTCCTTATACTGCTTACCTTCGTCGCCATCGGTCTTGCCTCTGGCCGCAAGGCAACGGGCAAGCGCAAGGATTATTACCTCGCCAGCAGCAGCGTCCGCCCCTGGCTCGCCGGGCTCTCGGCCGTGGCCACCAATAATTCCGGCTACATGTTCATCGGCGTCATCGGCTTCACCTACCAGACAGGCCTTGCCGCCATCTGGCTGATGATCGGCTGGATCGTGGGGGATTTCATCGGCTCCAGTTTCATTCACAAACGCCTGCGCCAGGCGACCGCGAAAACCGGCGAAGCCTCCTTCGCCGGGGTCATTGCCCGCTGGTATGGCGAGACCTTCGGCGTCTGGCAGAAGATCGCCGGCGTCATCATGGTCGTGTTCCTGATCGCCTATGCGGGCGCGCAGATTTCCGCGGGCGGCAAGGCGCTTGAAGGCGTGCTTGGCATCAATCCGTGGACGGGCGCTGTCATGGTCGCCGCTATGGTGCTCCTGTACTCCATCGTCGGCGGCATTCGCGCGTCGATATGGACAGACGGCGCCCAGTCGATCACCATGATGATTGCCATGACGATCCTGCTCATCGCCGCCTTCGCCGGTGTGGGCGGGGTCAGCGGCGCGCTGGAGCTCTGGCGCGCAATCCCCGGATTCCTTGATCCTTTCCCGGACGATCTCCTCTTTCCCGGCGCGCTCGGAATGGGGCTCTTCGTCCTCGGCTGGCTGTTTGCCGGCTTCTCGGTGGTCGGCCAGCCCCATGTCATGGTCCGCTTCATGGCGCTCGATCATGACCGCAATATGGGCCGGGCCCGCGCCTGGTATTATAGCTACTTCACCCTCTTCTATATCTTGGCGACCGGTGTCGGCATGCTCTCGCGCCTCTATCTGCCAGACCTTGCCGACATCGACCCCGAACTCGCCCTGCCGATGATGGCTGTCGAGCTGTTGCCCCCCGTCCTCGTCGGGCTGATCCTGGCCGGCATCTTCGCGGCCACCATGTCGACCGCCGACTCGCTTGTTCTCTCCTGCTCGGCTGCCTTCACCCATGATCTGGCGCCCGAACGGCTCGAAACCACCTTCATGCTCAAGACCGCCACGGCCGTCTCCATTCTGATCGCGCTGGGGCTTGCCCTTTCCGGCAATCAGAGTGTGTTCGCCCTCGTCATCCTGGCCTGGTCCACGCTCGCCTCGGCCTTTGCGCCCTTGCTGACGCTTTATGCCCTTCGCCGGCGGGTCGCCGAGCCTGTGGCGATCGTGATGCTGGTGCTCGGGGTTGGCATCGCGCTCTTCTGGCGCTTCGGGCTTGGCTGGCATGAGAGCATCTATGAGGGCCTTCCGGGCATCCTCGTGCCGCTCATTTTGGGTTGGTTCCTGTCGGAGCGGAGAGAGCCTGCGAGCGCCACAGAAACCAGCACGCCTGTGGCAGAGTAAGCCCCCCGCGCCGCTGAAGAGGCGGTTGCGACCCATTCATGATGATAGCCGTTTACGGGTCATCCTGTCTCTTTGGGGACGGGAAGGGCCGTAAAATGTGTCATCGCGCCATCAATTGCCGCGTTCACGAGAACAATCTGTCAGTGGAAATCGGCTATTGCGGGAACATCGGGGACATATGCGCAGCCTTCTGGCAGAGGCGCGCGACGGAAAATCACCGGGCCTACGTTGAAGCCTTAGAGACCATTTGAAGCTGAGTTACCCATGACCAAGACCAAACTGATGAATGCGCGCTGGACCTGGATCATCATTGCGGCTGTTGCTGTAGTTGCCGCATGGTTTGCCTGGCAGGCGATCTGGGGCGGCGAAAAGGCACCTGTCTATCAAACCGCCGAGGTGACGCGCGGGGATATCGAAGTGTCGATCTCTTCTGCCGGCAAGGTCGCCCCCAAGGATACCGTTGCGGTCGGCGCTCAGGTCTCCGGTCAGCTGACCGAGCTTCTCGTTGACGCCGGTGATATTGTCGAACAGGGCCAGCTTCTCGCCCGCATTGACGCCACCATTGCCGAAACCAACGTCGAAGGCAGCCGCGCCCAACTGCTTGAGCTTCAGGCCAGCCGCAAACAGCAGCAGGCCTCTCTGGGGCTCGCCAAGGCCGATGCGGACCGTGCCAAAATGCTGTTTGAAAACGACGCCATCGCCCGTGCTTCTTACGAAGCCTCCCAGGCCGAATATGCTGTGGCAGTCGGCCGCCTCGAAGCGATAAATGCGCAGATTACCCGTCAGAGCTCATCTCTCCGCGCCTTGCAGGCAACCCTCGAATTCACGAACATCTACGCCCCGATCTCGGGAACGGTCGTATCGCTGGCGGCTGTTGAGGGCCAGACGCTCAATGCAAACCAGACGGCGCCGACAATCCTGACGCTGGCTGACCTGACGATCATGACTGTCGAAACCGATGTGTCGGAAGCGGATGTCCTTCGCGTGAAGCCCGGCCAGCAGGCATGGTTCTCCACGCTGGGCGACTCCACGCGCCGCTGGGAAACCTCCGTTCGGCAAATCCTTCCGACCCCGGAAGTTCTCAACGATGTTGTCCTCTACAAGGCCCTTCTCGACATCGCCAACCCGGACAATCTTCTCAAGCCGGAAATGACCGCGCAGGTCTTCTTCATTACCGGATCGGCCAAGGATGCCGTGCTGGTTCCCGTCACCGCCCTTCAGGCCAATCCCCAGCGCCGCGAGCGGCCGCAGGGGCAGGGCGAGGGTAATCGCGGACGCGAGACGGCATCTGCCGGGGGTGAGAGCCGCCAGGGTCGTCCCGGCGGCGGGCTGATGCAAGCGGAAGCCAGTGAACCTGCCAGCGCCCGTGATCCACAGGATGACAGCCGCCGCAAAGCTTTCACCGAAGCTCGCAATGCGCACCCCGATGCGGAGGTTGCAACCGTCCTGGTCATGGGCCCGGATGGCACGCCGCGTCCCCGGCCAGTGCTTATCGGCCTCAAAACCCGTACGCAGGCGGAAGTTCTATTCGGTCTTGACGCCGGCCAGACCGTGGTGACAGGCGAAGTGACCGTCGCGCGTCCGGCGGGCCAGGATCAGCAAGGGCCGCGCGGCATGGGGCCTCCAGGCGGCATGCGTCGCGGCTGACCGGGTAACACGTCATGATAACGCCTCTGATCGACCTCAAAGACGTGACCCGGTATTATGGGTCCGGTGACACTGAAGTCCGCGCGCTGGACGGTGTTTCGCTGACCATCGAGAGCGGCGAATTCGTCGCCATCGTGGGTCAGTCTGGCTCTGGCAAGTCAACGCTGATGAACATGCTGGGCTGCCTCGACCGCCCGACCACCGGCGTCTATTCCATCCGGGGGCAGAACGTATCCGACCTTGATGCTGATGGCCTCGCCGCCCTGCGCCGCGAGACGTTTGGCTTCATCTTCCAGCGCTACAACCTGCTTGCCAGTGTCAGCGCCTCGGAGAATGTCGAGATCCCGGCCGTCTATGCCGGCCTCTCTCTGGGAGAGCGCCGCGAGAAAGCCTCCGGTCTCCTCGCCAAGCTCGGCCTGGGCGATCGTATCCACCACAAACCTGGCCAGCTCTCCGGCGGCCAGCAGCAACGCGTCGCCGTCGCCCGCGCGCTTGTTAACGACGCTGAGGTCATTCTCGCTGATGAGCCCACCGGCGCCCTCGACTCCGGCTCCAGCAACGACCTCCTCAATCTCCTTGAGGAGCTCCACGCCTCGGGCCGCACGATCATCCTCATCACGCACGACCAGAAAGTCGCTGCCCGTGCCAGGCGTGTCATCGAAATCCGCGACGGCAAGATCGTCTCCGATACGGGCAACAAACAGGCCGCCACCGAAGAAGCCCCGCAATACCGCTATGCGCGCAAAGGGCCATCGCCCATCGCGCAGGTCATGGAATCGGTAAAGATGGCCTTCCGCTCGCTGCGAGCCAATCTCTTCCGCACGGCGTTAACCCTGCTCGGCGTCGTCATCGGCGTTTCGGCCGTGGTCGCCATGCTCGCCATCGGGGAAGGCAGCCGCGCCGAAGTTATGGCCCGGTTTGAATCGATGGGCCCCAACCTTCTTTTTGTACGCCCCGGCGCGCCCGGCACCCGCATGCGTGGCGGCGCCATCGCTACCCTTACCCTCGAAGATGCTCAGGCCCTCGGCGAGCTTGAAAACATTTTGGCCGCCGTCCCGTCACGCACCACCAACGCCACTCTGCGCAATGGCGGCAGGGATTATTCCAGCTCCATCGAGGGGGCCTCAGAAGCCTGGCCCATCGCCCAGAGCCGCGACATGCTCCACGGCACCTTCTTTACCAAGGCGGATGTGGACAATCGCATCGGCGCTGTCGTTCTGGGCACAACCACCGCCGGAAACCTCTTCGACAACCTTGAAAGCGCCGTCGGCCAATATGTTTTCCTTGGTGGCGCACCGTTTGAAGTCGCCGGCATCCTCGAATCCAAAGGCGCGACATCCTGGGGGCAGGATCAGGACGATGTGGCCCTGATCCCCATCACCACCGGCATGATGCGCATCTTCGGCCAGAGCTATCTGTCCTCGATCACCATCGCCGTGGACAACACAGACCGTATCACCGAGACCGAAGCCGCCGCCCATGCGCTCCTCCTCGCCCGTCACGGTACGGAAGACTTCCAGATCCGCAACACCGCCTCCATCCTCGCCTCGGTCGAGGAAACGCAGAACTCCTTCTCGATCCTCCTGGGCTCAGTTGCGGCCATCTCCCTGCTCGTGGGTGGCATCGGTGTCATGAACATCATGCTCGTCAGCGTCTCCGAGCGCACCCGCGAGATCGGCGTGCGCATGGCCACCGGCGCCCGGCGCTCCGACATCCAGACCCAGTTCATCGTGGAATCCCTCGTCGTCGGCGGCCTCGGCGGTATCGCGGGCGTCGCCATCGGCTTCGGCATCGTCTTCATCCTTGCCCAATCAGGCATGACCGTCGCGGTCACGCCGCTTCCCGCCATCCTCGCCTTCAGTTCGGCGCTCGGCACCGGCCTCGTCTTCGGCCTCCTGCCAGCCCGCCAGGCATCGCGCCTCGACCCCGTCGCCGCGCTCGCTTCGGAGTAAGCCTCATGATCCGTCCACTGCTCATATCGGCTTCCATGCTCGCCCTCGCAGGCTGCGCCAGCCTCAATCCCATCCAGCGGGAAACCGCCACCGATGCCGGTCTCACCCTGCCGGGTGGCTACGATTACGCCAGCGAAGTCGCCGCTCTCAGCGCGCCTGAGCGCGCCTGGTGGGAAAGCTTCAATTCCGCCGATCTCGACGCCCTCATCACAGAGGCGCTCGCCGCCAACAACACGCTCGCCCAGGGCCTCGCCAATGTCGACGCCTCCCACGCCTCGCTGAGAACGGCGAACGCTGCCTTCCTCCCGCAGGCCAGCGGCAGCCTCTCCTCCAGCAGCAACACCACATCCGGCCTTGACGACATCGACGCCAGCGCCCGCCTCTCGGCCAGCTACCAGCTCGACCTCTTCGGCGCCAACGCCGCCGGCCGCGACGCCGCCCTCGCAAATCTGGACGCGGCCGTCTTCTCCCAGCGCGCACTGGAGCTGACCGTTCAGTCCGATGTCGCCGCCGGCTGGTTCAATCTCCTCGCCGCCCGCGAACAACTCGCCGTGGCCCGGCGCAACCTCGAAATCTCCGAACGCATCTTCGAGATCGTCGAGTTTCGCTATGAAGCCGGCGTCATTTCCGGTTTCGACGTGTCCAGCCAGTCGGTCCAGCTTGCCAATGCCCGTGCGCGCATCCCGCAGCTGGAGTCCCAGATCACCAGCCAGGAAACCGCCCTCGCCATCCTGCTCGGCCGCGCCCCGCAGCAATATACTGCGCCGCAGGCGGACGTTCTGGCCATCACGTTGCCCATCGCAGACCCCGGCCTGCCATCAGACCTGCTGCTGCGCCGGCCAGACCTGATGCAGTCGGAAGCCAGCCTGCGCGCCGCCAATGCCAATATCGACGCCGCCCGCGCCGCCTTCTTCCCCAGCATAGATCTGGGGGCAGGGCTCTCCAGCGTGCTGACCGGTGGCACCGATCTTGTCGGCTCTCTGTCTGCGTCCGTCGCGCAGACGATCTTCTCCAGCGGCCGCCTCGATGCCCAGCTTGAAGGGGCGCAGGCGCGCCGCGAGGGCCAGCTCGCCGGATACCGCCAGTCGATCCTCAGTGCCCTGAGGGATGTCGATGTCAGCCTCAAGGCCATCGACGCGAATGGAGCCCGCGAAGCCCAGCTTCTGATCGCCCGGGACGCTGCCCAGGAAGCCCTCCGCGCCGCCGAAATCCAGTATCAGGCCGGCACGGGCGATCTCACCAGCCTCCTCAATGCCCAGCAGAACTATTTCGACGCGGCCAACACCTATGTCCTGGCCCGGCTCGACCGTCTGACGGCAGCGATCAATCTCTATGTGGCCGTCGGCGGGGACTATTAGAACACATATTTAAACTCGGATGGATGCCGTCCGCAGACCA
>JBKBIZ010000280.1:0-604 GCA_046293975.1 Hyphomonas sp.
GGATCGGGCCTTCGACACGCCGGTGATCGCAGGCGTCCTTTCGCTGGGCTCGCGCTATTTCAACGGCCAGGGATCGGCCAGCTACGGCACGACGGCGGGCTATCAGCCCCTGTATCTGTTCACCGACTGGATCGTCGCCAACAACCCCTACAAATATGTCACCACGACCGGCGGAAACGGCGACTGGTTCGATCCGACCCACTGGGTCCAGATGATGGATCCCAACTACAAGATCATCGACGCGAACGGGAACCTGATCACCGGCCTGCCCGACACGCCGGCCGAGGGCGTGGACTCGCGCGGCGGGGAATGGGGCAGCATCTGCTTCTTCGGCGACTGCGTCGACGCCGGGGAACTGGCCGACTACAACCATGACCGCGAGGACGGCTTGAGCGGCGGGGCCACGGTCGTCAACGCCGAGGTGACGGGCGGACGCACCCAGGTGGCCATCGACGGGATCGTCGCCGGCGGCGCGGCGGCGAGGGAGTTGATGCGCGGGGCGTCCAGCGCCGCGCGCGCGAACGGGAGCGCGCGGGCGAGGCGGCGCTCGTCGAGGACGTCGAGCACGACGTTGGCCGCGCTCCACGCGGCCTCGGCCAGGTCG
>JBKBIZ010000281.1:0-603 GCA_046293975.1 Hyphomonas sp.
CGCTCGAAAGTCGGCCGCCGGCTATGATCTGACCCGCCTGTTCGTCGGCTCGGAAGGCACCCTGGGGATCATCACCGAGGTCACCCTGCGTCTGCACGGCATTCCGGAGTCCATCCTGTCCGCCGTCTGCAGTTTCGAAACCCTAGGCGGTGCTGTCGATACGGTCGTCCAGTCGATCCAGCTGGGGATCCCGCTGGCGCGCGTCGAGATCCTGGATGACGTCCAGATGCGAGCGGTGAATGCCTGGTCCAAGCTCGACTATCCCGAGCAGACCACGCTCTTCTTCGAGTTTCACGGCTCGGAACGCTACGTTCAGGAACAGGTCGAGACGGTTTCAGCCCTGGCGTCGGACAATGGCGGCGGCGAATTCCAATGGTCGAGCCTGCCAGAACAGCGCGCCAAGCTCTGGAAGGCGCGGCACGAGGCCTATTACGCCGCGATCGGTCTTCGCAAGGGCTGCGTCGGCTGGCCCACCGACGTGTGCGTGCCCATCAGTCGTCTCGCGGAGTGCATCACCCAAACCAAGGCCGATCTGGAAGCCGCATCGATCCCAGGTCCGATCCTGGGGCACGTCGGAGACGGCAACTTCCATGTCGTCTTCGT
>JBKBIZ010000282.1:0-602 GCA_046293975.1 Hyphomonas sp.
CCCTGGATGTCGGTGACCCAGTATTTGGCCATGGAGGCGGTGGCGGCGTCGAGCTGACCTTTCAGGTGCAGGCCGATACAGTGGTCGACGAAGACCTTGGCGACAGTGAGCTTGGTCTTGACCTCGGCCAGCTTGAACTGGGTGTTCTGGAAGTCGATCACCCGTTTGCCGAAGGCCTTGCGCTCCTTGACGTAGGCCAGCGTCGCCTCCAGCCCGCGCTCGGCGGCGGCGACGCCCTGGACGGCGATGTTCAGCCGTTCCTGGGGCAGTTGCTGCATCAGCTGGACGAAGCCCTGGCCTTCGCCGCCGCCGATGATGTTGTCGCCTGGGACCTTCACCTCGTTGAAGAACAGTTCGGAGGTGTCGTTCCCCTCCATGCCGATCTTGTGCAGGTTGCGGCCGCGCTCGAAGCCGGGCGCATTGTCGGTCTCGACCACCAACAGCGAAGTGCCGCGGGCGCCCTGGGTCGGGTCAGTCTTGCAGACGACGATGATCAGGTTCGCGGTCTGGCCGTTGGTGATGAAGGTCTTCGAGCCGTTTAGCACCCAGCCGTTGCCGGAGCGCTCGGCCTTGGTGCGGATGCCCTGCACGTCGGAGCCGGC
>JBKBIZ010000283.1:0-599 GCA_046293975.1 Hyphomonas sp.
CTGGAACGCGGGCCTGCAAGGGATGACGGCCGCCGATGCGCCGCCGACGCCGGAATACGACTGGACCAATATCCCGCTGACCCACCTGTGGTTCCTGTGGGCGCTGCTGATCTTCTATGTCGCCCTGCTGATTCTAAGGGCGCCCTTCGCCGCGCTGGACCGGACCGGCGCCTGGGCGCGCGTGGTCGATAGGGTGACGGCCGGTCTTATAGGCCCGTGGGGACCGTTCGTGCTGGGGGCGCCGCTGGCCTTGGCCCTGTGGTTCCAGCCGAACTGGATCGCCTTCTTCGGCGTGCCGACGCCGGACGCGGGACTGATCCCCAATACCCCAGCCCTGGTCGGGTTCGGCCTGGCCTTCGGCTTCGGCGCCCTGCTGGACCGCCGACGCGATCTGTTGGCCCGCATACAGGCCTGGTGGCCTGCCTATCTGGGACTGGCGATGGGAGCCGGAACCACGGCCCTGATGCTGGCGGGCGGGCCGGACCCCCATCTGGTCCCCATGACCGATCCGGCGACCAAGGCGATGACGGCGGCGGCCTTCGGGGTCGCCACCTACGCCTCGGCCTTTGCGGCCATGGCCCTGGCGCTGCGGTTCTTTG
>JBKBIZ010000284.1:0-598 GCA_046293975.1 Hyphomonas sp.
CCGCACCATCGACCCGCGAACCTTCTACTCGCTGCGTCTTCGTAAGACGTTCTGAGTGCTGGTGAGGCCGCGAGTGCACGCGCTATTCGGTCCACAAGACCATCACTGCCGAAAGCGGACTCACCGAACGACCAGAACGAGCCTGATTTGGTTAGAGCGAAACGTGAACCGGCGCGCCTTGGCGAGCTCCGGCGCAGGTTCGCCGCCCCAGACGATCCTGAGAACAATCCAGCCGTCTCGGCTGGATCGTGAAGCAAGGATGTGTGGCAATCGTCGCAAGACGATTCTGCGGACGATATTTCCGCAGCGTTTTCGATGACGATTGGGAAAGTGGCGCACCCGGAGCGATTCGAACGCCCGACCCCCAGATTCGTAGTCTGGTGAAATAGTTATTTATTCCAGTGAGTTATTTCTTCTTGGCTGTAACGGCGGGGCTTGGAGTGGGGTGGCCCTCATTGAGTTACAAACCTTAAAGTGACGTTGTTCCTGTGGCTGATCATAGCCGCCCCCTTCGGCTTGACGTGATCAATGAAAGTCTCGCGATCCCGGCAATATCCGCGCATTCCTGGGATGGGTATGAACGGGTCCACGAGGATAC
>JBKBIZ010000285.1:0-598 GCA_046293975.1 Hyphomonas sp.
AGAGCGGCGTTCGCGCCGCGAACCACGGCGTGAGTCGCGTCAGAGCCGTCTCCACCTCGGGTGTTGAGACGGCGAAGCTGATGCGGATGAAGCGATGGCCGTCGATGGGATCGAAATCGACCCCGGGCGCGGTGGCGACGCCGGTATCGCGCAGCAACCGTTCGCAGAAGGCCACGCTGTCGTCGGTCAGATGGCCGATGTCGGCCCAGATGTAGAAGGCGCCGTCTGGCGGCGCGATCTTCTGCAGACCCAGGGCGGGCAGGGCGTCCAGCATCAGCTGGCGATTGCGTCGATAGGTGTCGATATGGGCTTCCAGCTCATCCACCGCGTCCATGGCCACCCGGCCTGCATGCTGGCTGAGGCTGGGCGGGGTCAGGAACATATTGCCGATATAGGCGCGGGCGGCGTCGATCAGGCCCTCAGGAACCAGCAGCCAGCCCAGTCGCCAGCCGGCCATGCTCCAGTATTTGGAGAAGCTGTTGATCACCATGGCGTCGGGCGCGAACTGCAGCATCGACGGGGTCGGGCCGACGTAGCTGAGGCCGTGATAGATCTCGTCCGAGACGATGGCGATGTCGCGCGCGCGACAGACCTCGGC
>JBKBIZ010000286.1:0-598 GCA_046293975.1 Hyphomonas sp.
GGAGACGGCGGTGACGCGCACGCTGCTCGCCAGCGGCGGCGGCGTGGGCGAGACTACCGTCATCACCTTTGGCCGGCCGACGAAGGACGGGTTGCGATGGCCGATCTCGGGCGAGAACAGGCTGACGCGCAGCCAGCAGGCGTCGCGACCGGCGACGGCGAGCGCCAGTAGACGCCGGAACTCTGCCTCGCCAGGGCTTTCGCCAAACAGTTCGACGGCGGCCTGGTCCAGGCGGGCGAGATGCAGGTCCAGGCCACGGACGGCACCGTGCTCGACGCGGAAGGAGGTGTAGGCACCGTAGTTGACCAAGGCCTGATGGGCCAGGTCCTCAGGTGTGGCGGGAAGGCCGTTGATCAGGATGTCCACTGGCCGCTCCCTTTCAATCTTCCCTTCTTCCAGTGGGAGAAGGTGGCCCGGAGGGCCGGATGAGGGTCGGCCGGTGGGCCAATTCGCACCGCCTACCCCCTCACCCATTCGCGCAGACCGATCGCTTCGCTCTCGGGCGCTCAAGCCCTCTCCCGCCGGGAGAGGGTCTTGGTTTTAGGTTTCGCCCTCGCCGCCCTCTTCACCGGCGACTTCCGCATCATCCGAACCGCCG
>JBKBIZ010000287.1:0-597 GCA_046293975.1 Hyphomonas sp.
AAGAAGAAGTTGCTCCACTGGGCCGGCGTCTGCGTCCAGGTGACTTCCAGCCCGCTGGTGATGGCGTCGCCGCCCGAGCCCGTGCCGAAGCTGGAGGTCCAGCCCAACCCTTGCGCCTCTAGGCCCTCGCCTTCCGGCTCTGCGCCGACGTGATCGGCCGGGCCGGCGCCGTGGGTCTTGCCGAAGGTGTGGCCCCCCGCGATCAGGGCGACCGTCTCCTCGTCGTTCATCGCCATCCGCGCGAAGGTGTCGCGGATGTCGCGCGCCGCCGCGATCGGATCGGGATTGCCGTCCGGCCCCTCGGGATTGACGTAGATCAGACCCATCTGCACAGCGGCCAGCGGGTTCTCAAGATCGCGCGTATGCTCGTCGCCGTCCGCCCGGTCATCGCTGACCAGCACGGCCTCGTCACTCGGCTTCACCACCCCGTGCGAGCCGTGGGCATAGCGTTCGTCGCCGCCCAGCCAGGTGGTCTCACGCCCCCAGTAGACGTCCTGATCCGGCTCCCAGGTATCCGCGCGACCACCCGAGAAACCGAAGGTACGGAAACCCATCGTCTCCAGCGCCACGTTCCCGGTCAGGATCAGCAAGTCCGCC
>JBKBIZ010000288.1:0-593 GCA_046293975.1 Hyphomonas sp.
CAAGTCCGTCAAGGACGGGGTCGAACTGACGGTCGAGCCTTCGGCCGGCGGCGCGGCCGAAACGATCAAGGGCGACGTGGTCCTGGTCGCCATCGGCCGTCGCCCCTACACCGAGGGCCTGGGTCTGGAGAGCGTCGGCGTCACGCCGGACAAGCGCGGCTTCATCGACCATGACCACTTCAAGGTGGCGGATGGCGTCTGGGTGATCGGCGACGTGACCCACGGCCCGATGCTGGCCCACAAGGCCGAGGAGGAAGGCGTGGCCCTCGCCGAGATGCTGGCCGGGCAGGCCGGGCACGTGAACTACGACGTGATCCCCTGGGTGATCTACACCAGCCCCGAGATCGCCTGGGCCGGCCTGACCGAGAAGCAGGCCAAAGACAGGGGCCTGAGCATCAAGACCGGGCAGTTCCCGTTCAGCGCCAACGGACGCGCCCTCGGCCACGGCGACACGCGCGGCTTCGTGAAGATCATCGCCGACGCCCAGACCGACAAACTCCTGGGCGTGCACATGATCGGCGGCGGCGTCAGCGAACTGATCGGCGAGGTCGTCGCGATCATGGAGTTCGGCGGCAGCAGCGAAGACCTCGCCC
>JBKBIZ010000289.1:0-593 GCA_046293975.1 Hyphomonas sp.
GGACGGCAAGGGTGGCCTGCGCGACCTCAACACGCTGTTCTGGATCGGCAAATACTTCTACCAGGTCAAGACCAGCCATGAACTGGTCGGCAAGGGCGTGCTCTCCGGCGCCGAATATCGCCTGTTCTCGCGCGCCGAGGATTTTCTCTGGGCGGTGCGCTGTCACCTCCATTTCGTGACGCACCGGGCCGAGGAAAAACTCACCTTCGATGTGCAGCCCGAACTGGCCGAACGCATGGGCTATGTGCAGCGGGTCGGCATGCTGGGCGTCGAGCGCTTCATGAAGCGCTATTTCCTCGTCGCCAAGGATGTGGGCGACCTGACCCGCATCATCTGCGCCAGCCTTGAATTCAACCACGCCAAGGACATGGACCTGGTGGGCCGCGTGCTGGCGCCATTTCGCCAGGGCCGCAGCAAGATCAAGGGCGAGCCCGACTTCGTGCTTGATACCGGCCGGCTCAACATCGCCAGCCCCGATGTTTTCGAGAAGGAACCGGTCAACCTCATCCGCATGTTCCTGGTGGCCGGGCGCGAACAATTGCTGTTCCACCCCGATGCCATCAAGCATATCGCCCGCTCGCTGCGGCTGATCG
>JBKBIZ010000028.1:0-32901 GCA_046293975.1 Hyphomonas sp.
GTCGTCACATGATCGGCAGGGGCGCAACGCCAGTCATCGGCTGAATTTGCCGCCCATTCAAACCGGCCATCGGAGAGAAATGCCAATAAGGCCTCGTCTGCGTAGCTTTTCACATCTGTCGCGAAGCGGATATCAGACCCAGGTTTCATTTTTGGATGCAGCGCTGCAAGGAATGCTGGCTGGATAAGCCTGCGCTTGTGCTGCCGACGCTTCGGCCACGGGTCCGGGAACAGAATAAAGGCCCGGTCCAGACTGTTATCCGGCAGGCGTGAGATTAGAGGCCGTGCATCGTCCGGCCAGACACGAACATTGTCTGCCCCTGTCTCATCAATACCGGCAAGCGCCTTGGCAATTCCCTCCAGAAACGGCTCGCACCCGATTATACCAGAAGCCGGATTACGCGCCGCCTGCGCGATCATATGTTCGGCCCCGCCAAATCCGATTTCCAGCCAGTATGCCTGCTTGCTGGGAAACATCAGCTGAAGGTCAATCGGCGCATCTCCGTCAGGCACACGCCAGGCATCCAGCTTCTCCGCCATGAGAACCTTCTGCCTGGATGAAAGGGGGCGCCCGCCCGTCCGGCCAAAGCTCCGCAATGGGCGGTCCCTGAAATCTGGACTCCCTGTTTCAGTCATTCTGCATACGATCTGAAGTGCCCGGGCTGACATCTGAAGCCCGATTGTCGAATGCAGAAGCTGCCGCGCGAACTGTCGCGAGGAGCGAACTCCGCAAGGAGACATCTTCAATTTTCTGGAACGCCTCGACCAGCTGAAGGACTTCATCGGAGAGTATCGTCAGAAGCGGCTCATCATAATCTTCTGCGAGGCCGGGAGCTTCGCGAAGGGCGATCTCCTCTGCCCCATCAAAGAAATAGCTCACCGGGACACCCAGCACACCGGCGACTTCAAAAAGCCGGCCCGCTGATACCCGATTGACGCCCTTCTCGTATTTTTGAACTTGCTGAAATGTGAGGCCGAGCAATTCTCCCAGCTTCTCCTGGGTAAGCTTGAGCTCTCTTCGCCGACGGCGAATGCTTTGCCCGACAACCCTGTCGGTATCGCTCGGCAGTTTGCTTTCTGACATGCCTATCCCGGATATAACCGCTGCTTACGCAAAGATAAGGCCTTATCGTCTCCAGGTCACAAAGGCCAGTACTGCGAATAGGCAGAGCGCTAGCCAGAAAAGCGCGGCTCCGATGCGGCCCTGAAACACCGTAATATCCGCCGCAACCGGCAAGCGTGCCCGGCCATAGGATGTGGACCATCCCTCCGGCGCCGTTTCGGCAGGAATGGTCCGCATAATTTCGCGGCCATAACCATCAACGATCCCGGAAGTGCCGCGATTGGCAGCCCGCACAAGCGGCAGGCCAGTCTCGATCGCGCGGTAACGATTTTGGGCGTAGTGCTGGGCAGGCCCCATACCGCGGCCAAACCAGGCATCGTTGGAAATCAACACCATCCATTGCGCCCGGTCTGTCACATTCACCCCGCGCGAAATTTCGGGAAAGAGGCCCTCATAGCAGATCAGTGCAACGAAGGCTGGAAGCCCTCCGGTATCGACAGCTGTGGCGCCCGCGCCTGGACGAAACCCGTCTGCCGCAAGCCGCTGCACCGTCGGGGGCAGCATGCTGCTGAGCTGCGACCCGTAGGGAATGAAATTGATGGCCGCCAACTCTCCGAAGGGGACGAGCCTGTGCTTGTCATATAGCGCCAGCGGGCCGGTATGATTAACCGTCTCATCCATTACGGCGAGGCTGTTGTAATAGGTACGGCTGTCGGTCGTGGTAAGCTCATAACGGGTTGTGCCCGCAATCAGCTTACGTTGGCCAATATAGGCAGCGATGGCATCCAGCGCGTTGGCGTCCTGAAGCAGGTAGGCCGGTACGGCCGCTTCCGGCCAGACGACTATGTCGCCCGGGCGGCTGTCTGGATAAGTTAGCATCCGAAGGTACTCGTAGAGCACTGGGTCGGGCCCGAGTGTATCCCACTTGTCCTGCGGTACGCCCGCATCCATCACAACAACCGCCTGGTCTGTGAGGGGGGAGGTTTCCGCGGTCCGGTCTGCGCCCCATGCCCAGCCGAGAGCAAGTGCCACGACAGATACCAGCGCCGGCGCAACGCGCAACGGTATGCCACGCCCTTCGCGCGTATCCACCAGCGCGGCCGGAGAGGCCATGACAAATACGGTCATCAGCGTGAGCCAGTAAACGCCGCCCAGCGAGGCGGCCTGCGACAGCGCCCCACCCGGAATCCAGGTCGTACCCGGAAGGTTCCAGGGAAACCCACCAAAGAGATGACCGCGTGTGAACTCGGCAAGCGCAAAAAATAGAGAGAAGATAAAAACCCGCGAAGGCGACGCGGACCAGAACGCCCCCGCCATTGCCGTGAACACGCCCCAGATGATCGCCATGCCCGCAGGCAGGAGAATGAGCGGCATCCAGATGAACCAGATTGTTCTGGCGGGATCGACCAGGAAGGGCATCGCTGCCCAATGAAGGCTGATCAGAAAAAAGCCTGTCCCAAATGCCCATCCCCGCAGGAATACGGCCCTGCCCCAGCGGGCCTGCGAACGTGCGCCGTCAATCATCCATACAAGACCAGTGAACGATATGACAAGTACGGCGCTGAAGTGAAACGGCGCAAACGCAACGGCCGACAAGGCGCCAAGCGCAAACGCAGCCGCCATCGCGGGCAGACCCGACAAGCGCGCAAAAGCCTCGTGCAAAGGCCCAAGCGCAGTAAACCCGTGGCTGCGCACAGCTTTGCTCATACTACTTTACTCCTCAGCGGCAGACTGAAGCGGGGGCTCAGGCAACCGCAAGCGCAAGCGACGCACACGCCGCGAGTCCGCATCGACAATTTCGATCTCGGTGCCGCCAGGATGGCGCAGCACTTCCCCTCGGACCGGAACCTTTCCGGCCAAGGCAAACGCGACGCCGCCAAGCGAGTCGATGTCCGCATCCAGATCATCGAGACTGAGATCAATGCCGGTCTCCTCCTGGAAGTCTTCGATCTCGGTGCGCGCATCAGCTTCCCATACACGGGCGCTGCGGCGGACGAACATTGCCTCTTCATCATCATGTTCGTCTTCAATGTCACCCACGATGACTTCAACAAGGTCTTCCAGAGTAACCAGGCCATCCGTGCCGCCATACTCATCCACAACCAACGCCAGATGAATACGTGTGGCTTGCATCTTCACAAGAAGATCGGTCAGTTTCATCGAGGGGGGAACGTATAGCACCTCACGATGAAGCCGCTCCAGCGGGCGGCGCGGGGGCGGCCCGCCTTTGGCCAGCTCTCCGACAAGATCCTTGATGTGAACAAAACCGATAGGATCGTCCAGAGTTTCCCGGAACACCGGCAGGCGCGAATGAGTGACTTCGGCAAAAAATTCCAACAGGTCCTGAACACCCGTTCCTGCTTCAACAGCCTTGATGTCCGCGCGGGGCACCATGACGTCATACACGCGTAACTCTTCAAACTCCGCAAGCCTGAGCCGCATCACCTGGGGAGCGTCAGTGGGATCTGGATCTCTGTTGGCAAGCGCCACAGGCTCAGCCGCATTCCTGCGGAACCCGAAGAGGCGTCGCAATCGGCCAACCGGGGCGGCGTCGGAGGGGTCTGAATCGCTCATTTCAACTGTCAGTCAGATATGGATTAGCAATGTCGAGAGAGGCAAGCGCCTTTATTTCCAGCGCTTCCATTTCTCCTGCCTCATCGTCCGTCTCATGATCGTATCCGAGAAGGTGCAGGTAGCCATGAATCAGCAAATGGACAAGGTGAACATCGAGCCCCTTCCCCTGGATTTTTGCGTCAGAGGCAGAGACGCCCCAGGCGACGGCAATGTCTCCCAGAAATGGCCGGTCCATCGGCAGGGACGGAAAGGACAGCACATCTGTCGGCTTGTCCTTGCCGCGGAAACCAAGGTTCAGCTGATGCAGGGCGGCGTCATCAGCCAGCAGCAGCGCGATGTTGCCCTCGGCGACGGGCGCAACTGAACCGGCCGCGTCAAAGGCTTTCCGGCAAAGGGCTTCGAGGTTTCCGAGCGCCGCCCAACTGTCATCCTCGACGATAAGGTCGAAACTAATCATGGCGGGGGCTCTAGCTCTCCCCGGACGCGGCGTAGGCATCAATAATACGGCTGACCAGACCATGGCGCACCACATCTGCCGCCGTCAGCCGGTGCACGGAAATGCCCTCGACATCCTTGAGGATGCGCAGGCCCTGTTTTAGGCCGGATTCCTGACTGCCCGGCAGATCGACCTGATCGGGATCTCCGGTGACCACCATGCGGCTGTCGCGGCCAAGGCGGGTCAGCACCATTTTCATCTGTGCGGCGGTCGTGTTCTGCGCCTCGTCAACGATCACGAAGGCATTCTTCAGGGTTCGTCCGCGCATGAAGGCGATGGGCGCAACCTCGATTTCGCCGCGCGCCATACGGCGCTCCATCTGTTCCTGGCCCATCAGTTCGCGCAGCGCGTCCCAGATGGGCAGCATGTAGGGATCGACCTTCTCTTCCAGCGTGCCGGGAAGGAAGCCGAGCTTCTCGCCCGCCTCAACCGCCGGGCGCGTCACGATCAGACGCTGCCGCAGGCCGGCATTGAGTTCTGCAACGCCGGTTGCGACCGCAAGAAAGGTCTTGCCGGTACCCGCAGGGCCGACACCGAACACCAGTGCATTATCCGGATTGGCGAGAATATCGAGATACTTTGCCTGTCCCCGCGTCATCGCGGTGACGGATTTTTTCAGGCCGCGAAGGCCGGAGAAAGATTGCGAGGGGGATTGCGCCGCCTGAAGCGCACCGTCCAACTCCATTTCGCTGGGCTCTCCACCGCCGCGCAGACGCCGCTCAAAATCGGCGAGCGCAGCTTCAGCGATGGAAACGCCCTCCTGGGTTCCGCTCAGCCGGATGCCGCCGCCCTGACTCTCCGCCTGGAGGTCAAACGCCTTGAGACGCGTCTCCAGCAGGGTCAAATGGCGGTGATGGGGCCCACAAAGATCGCGCAGCCGTTCACCGTCGCGCACCTCATAAAGGCGGCTGACCTTTTGCGGCTCAGGCTCAGAGGTCGATCGGCGTTTTCCGGTCACAGAGCGGCCTCAGCGACGCGGAGAAGTTCACCGGCCAGCGAATTGAGGCTCGCGCCGACGATCTTCACGTCCACGATCTGACCGTTCAGGGTTTCCGGCCCATCAAAATGAACCGCCTGTAGATAGGGCGAGCGGCCATGCATCTGGCCTTCATTCCGGCCCTTGCCCGTGACGAGGACGGGCAATGTCTTGCCGATCTGAGAGGCGTTGAACTCGGTCTGCTGCGTCCGCAACAAGGCCTGAAGCGCCTGAAGACGCTCGTCTTTTACAGGTTCTGGCAGATGGCCATGCATCTCCGCCGCCGGCGTGCCGGGGCGAGAGGAATATTTGAACGAGTAGGCGATGGCATAGCCGATATCCCGGACGAGCTGCATCGTCGCTTCGAAATCAGCGTCGCTCTCGTCGGGAAAACCCACAATGAAATCAGAGGCAATGGCAATATCCGGCCGCGCCTTGCGCACGCGGGCGATGATGTCGCGGTAGTGGTCGGCTGTGTGCCCGCGGTTCATTGCTTTCAGGATGCGATCCGAACCGGACTGCACCGGCAGGTGCAGGAAAGGCATCAGCGCGGGCGTGTCGCCATGAGCGGCAATCAGGTCGTCATCCATGTCACGCGGGTGGCTGGTGGTGTAGCGGATGCGCTCAATGCCGCCAATCTTGGACAAATGGCGACAAAGCTGGCCAAGCGTCCAGTCTTCCCCGCCTTCAAGGGCCGGGGCGGGCCCGTGAAAGGCGTTCACATTCTGGCCAAGCAGCGTGATCTCACGCACGCCCTGGCTGGCCAGGCTGCGCGTCTCGAACACGATATCATCCACCCGGCGGGACATTTCAGCGCCGCGTGTATAGGGCACGACGCAGAAGGTGCAGAACTTGTCACACCCTTCCTGCACGGAGACGAAAGCGGCCGGGCCATCGGCCTCGCGCGTTTTGGGAAGGGCGTCGAATTTCTCGACCGTGTCGAACTCGGTTTCCAGACGGTCACCTATCGCGCGGCTGGCGCGGGCGATCATCTCGGGCAGCTTGTGATAGGCTTGGGGGCCGAGCACCAGATCGACCGCAGGCTGGCGGCGGATGAGTTCCTCGCCCTCGGCCTGGGCGACACAGCCGGCAACGGCAATCGTCATGCGCCCGCCGGAGGCTTCCTTCATGCGCTTGAGCTGGCCGAGCTCGGAATAGACCTTTTCGGTCGCCTTCTCACGGATATGGCAGGTGTTGACCACAACAAGATCAGCCGATTCCGGGCTATCCACAGGCGCATAGCCGAGCGGCCGCAGCACATCGCGAATGCGCTCGGAATCGTAAACATTCATCTGGCAGCCATAAGTCCTGATAAACAGGCCCTTCATAGGCTTTTCGCCGGGAGGCTTCTGGTCGGGGGTGCCGGTCATCTGGCGGCTTATGCCTCAAAAGCGGGCAAGCTGAAAGAACCTTCCTCCATGCAGTGCGTCCTACAACAGCTTTAGGCTTCACAGGTGCGAGAAGCGGGCTAGTGTGCCCCCAAATTGACATCTTTGGCGCCGGGGAGGCCCTTGTTCATGTTCGAAAAATTCTATGCCAGCCTTGAGATTGGCGTGCAGAATGTCAGCGGATTCATCTGGGGTGGAGAATGGGGCGGAGAGCAGGTGCTGCCCGTCGGCCCGATCGCCGTCATCCTGCTTGGCACTGGCCTGTTTTTCATGCTTCGCCTTGGAGGCCGGCCGCTGCTGCGATTCATTCCGGCGATTGTCGAGGTCTGGAAAGGCCGTAAGGGCAATGGCGACCCTGCCGCCATCACACCCTTCCAGGCGCTGTCGACTGCCCTTTCAGGCCAGGTCGGGACAGGTAACATCGTCGGCGTGGCTACGGCCCTGACACTCGGCGGGCCCGGCGCGATCTTCTGGATGTGGGTGACAGCGATCTTCGGCATGGCATTGGCCTTCGCCGAAAGCTCGCTGGCCATCAAATACCGTGAAATCGACGAGAATGGCCGTATCAATGGCGGCCCGATGTATTACATCAAAAAGGGCCTCGGAAAGAACTGGACCTGGCTCGCGGCGATTTTCTGCGTCGGGACATTGTTCTCCGCAACTGCGACAGGCGGCATGATCCAGGCAAACAGCCTGACGGCAAACATTCATTCGGCCTTTTCTGATGGCGGCATCGGCATTCCGCTCTGGCTGCTGGGCATCATTCTGGCTGGCCTGGTCTTCGCCGTGATCGTGGGCGGCATTAAATCCATTGGCCGCGTGGCGGGCAGCCTCGTGCCCACAATGGCAGCCCTCTACATTCTCGCCTGTATCGTGATCCTGCTCCTGAACCTGCAATACATTCCGGGCGCGTTCGGGATGATCTTCTCCTCCGCCTTTGGCCTGAACCAGGCCGCAGGCGGTCTTGCAGGCTACGCCGTCCTTTCTGCGGTTCGCTTCGGTGTGGCCCGGGGCCTGTTCTCGAACGAAGCTGGCCAGGGCTCCGCCCCGATTGCGCACGCGGCCTCACAGATGAAAAACCCTGCCAAGCAAGGCGAGATCGCCATGATCGGCGTGTTCATCGACACGATGGTCCTCTGCACCATGACGGCGCTCGTCATCCTGACCGCCGAAGGCAACTGGGCAACGGCGGCGCAGTTCAAGGAATGGGCAGGCGAGACCACGACGCATATGTGGATGGCGGAGGGTCACAACCCGGCGACGCTGACCAATCAGGCCTTCACAGACGCGGTCCCCGGGCCGGTCGGGGGCTGGCTGGTGACGCTGTGTCTTGCGCTCTTTGCTTTCACCACGATCATCGGCTGGTCTTATTATGCCGAACAGGCGGTGACTTTCCTCGTCGGGGAATGGGCCACGAAACCCTTCCGCTACATCTGGGTGGTCATCATCTTCATTGGCGCGATGGCCGAGGTGAATATCGTCTGGCTGTTTGGAGATATCGCAAACGCCTCGATGGCCCTCCCCAACCTGATTGCCATCCTGCTGCTTTCGGGCGTGGTCTACGGCATTCACAAGTCCAATGGTGATCCTGAAACGGCCGACGGCGACAGCATCCTTGAAGATCTGCGCATAAAAGAAGCGCCCGCCGAATAGGCGGGCGCTTTCCAAGCTTGAATTTTCGCTGGACGTCAGATCGTCAGAACGATCTTGCCGAAATGCTTCTGGCTTGCCTGATGGGCAAAGGCAGCGGCGATCTGATCCAGCGGGAACTTGCTGTCGATCACCGGGCGGAGGGTTGAGGCCTCAATGGCGTCGATCATGTCTTCCTGGTGACGGCGCGAACCGACCGTGATGCCCGAAACCGTGATGTTGCGGGAGAACAGCGCGGCAGTGGGAACCTCACCGGACACACCGGTCAGAACACCGATCAGCGAGATATGGCCGCCGGGGCGGCAGGCATTGATCGACTGGGCCATCGTGCCCGGACCACCGATTTCGACAACCTCATCGACGCCGCGCCCACCTGTCAGCTCGAACGCCTTGCGGCCCCATTCAGGCGTATCCTTGTAGTTGATCACATGATCGGCACCGAGGGTCTTGAGCCTCTCCATCTTCTCATTGGAAGAAGAGGTCGCGATGACGCGGGCGCCGGCCATCTTGGCAAATTGCAGGGCAAAGATAGAAACGCCGCCCGTGCCCTGAACCAGAACCCAGTCGCCTGGCTTGGTCTTCGTTTCCACGAACATGCCACGCCAAGCGGTCAGGGCCGCGCAAGGAAGCGTCGCGGCCTCCTCAAAGCTCCAACCTTCGGGCATACGCGTGAAGGCGGTTTCGGGCGCGGCGACAAATTCTGCGCCAAATCCATCCGCGCCATCGCCGGGCACACCCGCAAAGCCGGCCCCTTCGATCTGGCCGGACTGCCAGCCCGGGAAAAACAGCGAGAGAACCTTGTCACCAGCTTTCCATTTGGTGACGCCTTCGCCCACGGCGACGACTTCCCCTGCCCCATCTGACATCGGGATACGCCCGTCCGGGGTCGGGATACCGCCGAGTACGACGACAAAGTCGTGATAGTTGAGCGAGCTGGCGCGCACGCGCACCAGTACTTCGCCGGCCTTCGGCTTTGGGTCATCCCGCGTTTCAATAACGAGGCTCTGGAGCCCGCCGGGCTTTTTGACGGCTGCTACTTTCATGGTCTTATCCTCCCTTGGATGTGGCAGGACGGGACGTATAGCGTCCTTGGGGAAGTCAAGGGGCGGCGAGCCTCGCCTCGCGTAAGGCCTTGCGGCGAACCTTGCCGGCATCGTCCCGGACGGCTTCGGCAGAATACTCGAAACTTTTGGGGATCTTGTAACGCACGAGGCGTTCGGAAAGGTGGGCAATCATCGCAGCATCCTCCACGGGCCCGTCAGGCCGGTCGATCACGGCATGCAGGCGGGCGCCCATATCCTCATCCGGCAGGCCGATGACGGCCGACGAGCGAACACCGGGATAGGCCTCAATCGCTGCCTCGACTTCGGCCGGATAGATATTGGCGCCGCCGACAATAACCATGTCAGACAGGCGGTCAGAGAGATAAAGAAAGCCGTCTTCGTCCATCCATCCCAGGTCGCCCAGGCTTTCCCATCCACCTTCGATCGCTTTGGCTTCAGCGCCGATATAGCGATAGGTTGTACCCGCGCCAGCCACTGGCCGGATGAAGACCTCACCAACTTCCCGCGGCGGAAGTGTTTCGCCATTCTCTCCGACGATTTTCATCTCGCAGGTTTCCAGTGGCTTTCCGACCGAGCCTTTGTGCTTGAGCCAATCCGTACCCTGAATGGTGGTCGACCCTTGCCCTTCTGTTCCACCATAGAGTTCCCAGATCACTTCTGGACCGAGCCAGTCGATGAAACACTCCTTCAGCCATGCGGGACATGGCGCGGCCAGGTGCCAGAGCGCCTTGAGGCTTGAGAGATCATAGCGGCCGCGCACATCTTCGGGTAGCGACCAGATACGGCGCATCATGGTCGGTACGGTGTAGACGACATCCACCTTGTGCTTCTCGATCAGCTTCAGCGTTTCTTCGGGGTCAAACCGTGTGGTCACGACGACGGAGCAGCCCTTGAACACAGCGGTCATTGCCCAGAGGAACGGGCCATTGTGATAGAGCGGGCCAGGGATCAGCATGCAGCCCTGCTGAGGGATCTCCAGCATCGGCACGTCGGGGTCTGTGGCGGCGGGCTGTTTGGAAACAATCAGCTTCGGGCGCCCGGTGGAGCCGCCCGATGTCATGGCCTTGAAGCTGGCAGACGTTACCTCCGGCAACGGAGCATCTGAAAGGCTGGCGTCTGGCTCAAAGCCTTGGGGAACACATGCCGTTTGCGGATAGTCCCCACCGGGAACACCCACGACGAGGCTTGGCGCGCCGATCTCGACGATCTGATCCCGCTCCAGCTTCGGTAGGCGCGCAGAGATGGGCTGGGGTGTTGCCCCAGCTTTCCAGGCGGCAAAGCAGGCCTCGAAGAACTCAATGCTGTTGGGCAGCGAAATGGTGACGAAATCATCCTGTTTAACGCCCAGCTGCTGATAGGCGCGAGAGAGACGGTTGGTGCGGGCGTCAAATTCGGCCCAGCTGACGTCCCTGCCTTCATGGCTGAGCAGGGGGCGGCCTGGCTGCTGCGCGGCCCAGTAAGCAATTATGCGCGATAGTGAAATGATCTCCATGAATATTTCCTCCCGTTTATTTTTGTCCGTGCCGGGTCAGATGCCCGCACGCTTCAGCAATCTTTGAAAGCCTTCCCAGAACTCGGCGCGGCGGTCGTCCGTCTCCATCAGGATCTCATGCATCGCACCGTCTACCGTGATGTGGTCGCAATCCTTGAGGCGCGCGGCGATCTTGCCATGGGCGGCATTGTCGATGAGCTTCTCGTCCCCTGCCGAGGCGACGAAGACCGGGATGGTCACATTTGCCAGAGACTTCGGCTTGGAGAAGGTCGCGAAGATATCCAGCGAGGCGCCGAGCCAACCCCATGTGACCGGGCCGAGTTCCAGATCAGGATGGGCGTCAATGAGGGCGCGCTGCATATCCCAGCGGCGTTTGTCATGCGTCACGATATTGGTTTCAAACCGCTCCGGCGGGCCAGGCTGCATGGCATAATCGCCCGACCGGCCTGTCGCGCGCATGGCCCAGACAAGATAGCGCATCCCGAGAATAGGCGACTTCAGCCCCCACATCGGCGCGCAGAAAGCGGCGGCTTCGACCTTCACGAGACCCTTGGCGATGGCCGCCAATGCGATTGCGCCCCCCATCGAATGAGCCAGCGAAACATAGGGACGCGGCAGCCGGCTATCGAGCGCCTCCAGACCCCTTGCGAGCGCTGTCATGAAGGTTTCGAACTGGTCTATATGGCCCTTTTTGCTGTCAGGCAGGAGCCGGTCTGAAAGGCCCTGCCCCGGCCAATCGAGGATGACGAGCGCAAAGCCCATCTGCTGCAGCTCGCGGCCGACCTCGAAATATTTTTCAATGAACTCTGTGCGCCCGGGACAGACGATCACGGTGCCGCGCGCCTTGGCCGAAGACAGGGCGGGCGCAATGCAGGCTCTCAGCCGGCGGCCTTCAGAGCCTTCAAACCATATGATTTCGGCGCCCTGTGGCGGGGTATTGCCCGGAACCTCAACAAACTGGCTCCGCCTGTCACCGGAGGAATTCGCCATGCTCAGCTCTCCCAGCACCAAAAAATTAAGCCGCCCGCAGGTCTCCCCGGGGCGGCCCAATGCGTCAAGCGATCTGAGTCAGATGGCTCAGCCAGCGAGTTTTTTCATCAACGACTGGAGCTGCATGGCAACCGACATGTCGCCGGCAACTTTGAGTTTGCCCTGCATGAACGCCATGGTGGGGTCAAGCGCGCCGGCGGCGAGCTTGGTGAAGTCGTCCCAGTTGACGGAGATCGTCGCGTCTGCGGCGCTGTCGGAATTGTCAGCCACACCTGCGGCGCCATCAATGAAGAGTTTACCGGCGCTGCCGAAGTCGAATTTTACTTTTTTCTTGAAATCGCTGCCGCCAGCAACGGCTGCTGCTGCGCGCTCAGTAAGTTGGGCGAGTTCCATCAGGCGTCCTCCTTGGATTGATACCTGCTGGGGATAAAGCAAACCGGGCGGGGCCCGGCAAGAAGAATCCCTTGACGCGCCTTGCGGCACATCGGTCAGGTGAAATCCATGAGCTGGGAAAAATCGATAGAAGAGCTCCGCCGCCGGGAACGTCTGGCCGAGGGGATGGGGGGCGAGGAGCCGGTTTCGCGCCAACGCGGACGCGGCAAACTCACGGTTCGGGAAAGGGTTGCCTTTCTGGCCGATCCCGGCAGTTTTCACGAGATCGGGAAAATCGCCGGAAAGGCGAGCTATGGCCCGGATGACGAACTGGACGGCTTCATGTCGTCAAACTCGGTCATGGGACGGGCGCGCCTGGACGGACAGCCCGCCGTTATCCTGGCCGACGACTTCACGGTTCGGGGCGGCGCAGCCGATGCCTCCATCTGGCAGAAGATGGTCCAGGCCATCAGGATGGCCGCCGAATACCGGATGCCGCTGGTCCAGATGATCGACGGCACCGGCGGGGGCGGCTCGGTCAAGATGCTGGAGAAAGACCCGCGCACCTATATCCCCGAAACGCCCGGCTGGAATGAGATTGTCTATGGCCTGACGCAGGTACCGTTCGTGTCGCTCGCCCTCGGGCCCTGCGCAGGCATGGGCGCTGGCCGGGTCGCCGCAAGCCATTTCAGTGTCATGGTGAAAGAACTCAGCCAGGTATTTGTCGCTGGCCCGCCGGTGGCCATCGCGCTGGGCGAGAACGTCACAAAAGAAGAACTGGGTGGCTGGAAGATCCAGGGACAGAACGGCACGGTCGACAACGTCGTCGACAGTGAGGCCGATGCCTTCATCGCCGCGCGCCAGTTCCTGTCCTACCTGCCCCCTTCGGTCCATCATCTGCCAGAGCGCGTTCAGCCGGCGGACGACCCGAAGCGCAAAGAGCAAAGCCTTCTCTCCATTGTGCCAAAGGATGGGCGCACGCCTTACAAGCCGCGCCGCATCGTCGAAGCGGTCGCCGACAAGGGCAGCTTCTTCGAGATTGGCCATGATTGGGGCCGGGGGATCGTAACCGGCCTTGCCAGGATTGATGGCCATGCGGTTGGGATCATGGCCGGCGACCCATTCTTCCTGGACGGCGCCTGGACGGCGGACGTCTGTAACAAGGTCACCCGGCATATGGACCTCTGTTCGACCTTTCACCTGCCCGTGATCCATTTCGTGGATTGCCCGGGCTTTGCCGTCGGCGTGAAAGCCGAGACCGCCGGTGTGACGCGCGCAGGCGTGCGCGCGATGACGGCTGTCTATCAGGCCAGCGTTCCGGTCTGCTCGGTGATTATCCGCAAGGCGTACGGTCTTGCCGGGTCTGCCATGATGAACCAGTCAAAGACCAAATGGCGCTATTGCTGGCCAAGTGGCGACTGGGGCTCCCTGCCGATGGCAGGGGGAATAGAAGCCGCCTTCCGGAAGGAACTCTCCGAAGCCGAAGACCCCGACGCCCTCAAGGACCAGCTCTACAAGAAGTTCGACGCGATCCGCTCGCCCTTCCGGACGGCAGAAAGTTTCTTTGCGGAGGAAATCATCGACCCGCGGGACACAAGGCCCCTGGTCGTTGACTTCGTTCAGCATGCGCAGCGCATCCTCGAAGCCGGGGAAAGGCGTACTGGCTTCCGGCCCTGACCGGACGCTTTCTCCTTTCAACCGCGCTTCGGGCATCCTCTTGCCATTTTTGAGGAGATGATGCCTGCTGACGCCCGTACCGGGGAGGACACACAACATGCTCAGATCATTTGCCATTGCAGCTTTACCGCTTCTGTTCATTGCCGCCTGCGGCGCGGAGCGCGGCGCCATGCCGCCGATGGCTGCGCCAGCGCCAGAAATGGCAGTGCAGCAATTCGGGGGCGGCGGGGATGCCAAAATCAGGGGAGAAACCGGTTCGGCAGAACCCACGGTGCAGCAATTCATCGCCTACTCCCATAGCGTCGGGATGCGCTTGCCGCTGAAAGCGATCGAGCCCACGCAGCAGGCCCATGTCGCCGCCTGCAATGCAGCTGGCCCCACCGTCTGCGTGGTGACCAACTCCTGGATTAGCTCTTACGATTCAGACTACATGAACGGCTCGCTCAGCCTGCGCGCCACGCCCACATGGATCGAGAGATTTCTGAGCAGCGTCGAAGACGAGGCAAAAGCCGCCAAAGGCGAAATCTCCAACCGTCAGACCACGGCAGAAGACCTTACCGTCTCGATCATTGATACCGACGCGCGGGTCCAAGCGCTCGAAACCCTGAGAGGGAGGCTACAACAGCTGCTGGCCGACCGGCCGGGAGCGCTGGGGGAAATCCTGGAAACGGAGCGGGAACTGGCCCGGGTGAATGGCGAGATCGACTCCCTGAAATCCACCCTCGCTGCGCTGCGCCAACGCGTCAATATGAGCCAGCTCACCATCAGCTATGAGACCAAACGCGACGCTGTCACGCAAGGCGGCAATGCGATTGGTCGCGCGTTCGGCGATTTCTTCGCCAACCTCGCCTCGGCCACCGCCGCAGTCATTACCGGCTTTGCGTTTGGCCTTCCCTGGTTACTGCTCCTTGGAGCGCTTCTCTGGATCTGGCTGCGCCTGCTCTGGCCCCGCATCCGCCGTAAAAAACCAGCCGCCTGATCCGTTTCCGGATCAGGCCCGCTCAGCCTGCTTGCGTTTGGCGCTGTCACCTTTACGCGTCAGAAGGAGGCTTGCTACTTCCTTGGGCACGATCATCAGCATCTGGCTGAGGGTCGCGTCCCAGGCATCGGCAAGCTCTTTGCCGCGCACCGAACCCGTGCGGCGGACATGCTCTTCGATCAGCGATTTCGCCTCGCCGATATATTCGTCCGGCATATCGGCCAGCGGATACCAGTCGATCGAATCGGGGTTCACCACCCGCTCAAAACGCTGCTGAGGATCCCAGATAAAAGCAACGCCGCCAGTCATGCCCGCGCCGAAATTGTCGCCGACGGGACCAAGGATCACCGCGCGGCCGCCGGTCATATACTCGCAGCCATTCGCGCCGCAGCCCTCAACAACCGCCTTGGCGCCGGAATTGCGGACCGCAAAGCGAACGCCTGCCGTGCCGGCGGCAAAGAGCTTGCCGGAGGTTGCCCCGTATAGGCAGGTATTGCCGATGATGGCATCCCCCACCGAAGCACGGCGATCCCGCGGGCGCGGCGTAACGACGATGCTCGCGCCGGAAAGCCCCTTGCCGACATAGTCATTGGCGTCACCCAGAACTTCGAGCAACAGGCCCTGCACGCTGAAGGCGCCGAGCGACTGGCCCGCAGACCCCTCAAGACGGATATGCAGGCGGCCTTCGGGCAGCGCATGCATGCCGAACTTCCGTGTGATGCGGGAACTGGAACGCGCGCCGATGGCCCGCATCGTATTCTGAACACCATATTCCAATTGCATCTTCTCGCCGCGCTCGAAGAAAGGTTCAGCATCGCGCAAGATCTGAGCATCCAGCGTATCCTCCACCGGCTCGCGCCGGTTCGGCTTGTAGACAACCGGACTGTCGGTATCGACCTGAACCAGGAGCGGGTTGAGGTCGAGGTCGTCGAGATGGGTTGCCCCCCGGCTGACCTGTTTGAGCAGGTCCGTTCGGCCGATAGCTTCATCGAGAGATTTCAGGCCGAGCGAAGCAAGGATCTCGCGTACATCCTCAGCGATGAAGCTCATCAGATTCACCACCTTGTCCGGATTGCCCGTGAAGTGGGCGCGAAGGGCCTCGTCCTGCGTGCAGACCCCAACCGGGCAGGTATTGGAATGGCACTGGCGCACCATGATACAGCCCATCGCCACAAGCGAGGCCGTGCCGATGCCATACTCTTCAGCGCCGAGCATCGCCGCAATAACGATGTCACGGCCAGTGCGCAGCCCGCCATCCGTTCTCAGAGTGATCTTGTCACGGAGATTGTTGAGCGAGAGCACCTGATGGGCCTCGGCAAGCCCGATCTCCCAGGGAAGACCCGCATATTTGATCGACGTTTGCGGGCTGGCGCCCGTGCCACCGACGCCGCCAGCAATCAGGATGATATCCGCCTTGGCCTTGGCGACCCCTGCCGCGACCGTTCCAACTCCCGACTGTGAGACCAGTTTCACACAAACGCGCGCATCCGGATTGATCTGCTTGAGATCATAAATCAGCTGAGCGAGGTCTTCGATCGAGTAAATGTCGTGATGCGGCGGCGGCGAGATCAGAGTCACGCCGGGCGTCGCATGGCGGAGTTTGGCGATAAGTTCGGTGACCTTGAAACCCGGTAACTGCCCACCCTCGCCGGGCTTTGCGCCCTGGGCCATCTTGATCTCGATCTCACGGCATTCATTGAGATACTCAGCGGTCACGCCAAACCGGCCGGACGCGATCTGCTTGACCGCCGAATTCATATTGTCGCCGTTTGGCAGCGGCCGGTAGCGTGCGCGATCTTCCCCGCCCTCTCCGGACACGGACTTTGCGCCGATCCGGTTCATGGCGACGTTCAGCGTACCATGCGCTTCAGGCGAGAGCGCCCCCATCGACATGCCCGGCGTCAGGAAGCGTTTGCGGATTTCGTTGATCGACTGGACCTGGCTGAGCGGCACTTTCGGACCGGCCGACTTGAAGTCCAGAAGATCACGCAACTGAAGCGGATCGCGGCTGTGAACGGCGTCCACATATTTCCGGTAAATCGAATAATCGCCGCGGTCGCAGGCCGCCTGAAGCGTATGGATCAGGTTCCCGTCCAGCGCGTGAGGTTCATCTGAGGCGCGCAGGCGATAAAAGCCGCCTACGGGAAGCGAAATCACATCTTCATCAAACGCTTTCTGATGGCGTACCAGGGCATTCTCTTCCAGGCCGGCAAGCCCCAGACCCGAAATACGGCTCGACATGCCGGGGAAATAATCTGCCACCAGCGCGCGGGAGAGGCCCAGTGCCTCGAAGTTGTATCCGCCGCGATAGGAGGAGATGACCGAGATACCCATCTTCGAGATGATCTTCAGGAGACCAGCCTCGATGGCTTCCTTGTAATTCTGCACGGCCTTGCCGAGGGAAATGTCGCCCAGGAGACCGCGCGCATGCCGGTCAGCAATAGCGTCCTGCGCCAGATAAGCGTTGACGCAGGTTGCGCCCACACCGACCAGAACAGCAAAATAGTGCGTATCAAGACATTCTGCCGAGCGGACCGTTATCGAGCAGAAGGTGCGCAGCCCCTGCGCCACAAGATGCGAATGTACTGCGCCGGTTGCCAACACCATAGGAACGGCGATCCTGCTCGCAGACTGATGCTCATCTGTAAGAATGATGTGCTCACGGCCAGCGCGAACGGCTTCCTCTGCCTCACGGCGGATGCGCTCTAACGCCTCCTTGAGCGCGGCACCTTCTGAAGTGACATCCGCAGCATTAAAAGTGCAATCAATGATCTCCGTGCCGAGACCGATGCGCTCAATGAGCCGCTCATACATACCTGTCGTCAGAACTGGGCTTTCCAGCACGAACACTTCTTGTTGAGACTTGTCCGTATCCAGCACATTCCCGAGGTTCTTGAACCGCGTGCGAAGGCTCATCACCCGGCCTTCGCGCAACGGATCAATAGGCGGGTTAGTGACCTGGCTGAAATTCTGACGGAAGAAATGGCTCATCGGGCGATAGGCCATAGTCAGGACTGCGGGCGCGGTATCGTCGCCCATTGAGCCGAGCGCTTCCTTGGCGCTTTCCACCATCGGCGCGAGGATCAGCTCCAGCGTTTCAAGCGTATAGCCCGCAGCCGTTTCGCGGCGCAGCAGCTCTTCCTTGTTGAACAGAACCGGCTCCGGGCCCGGGCCGATTTCCGGCTCAAGCTCGGTAACTGCCTGCAGCCACTCCTCATAAGGCGCTTGCGCCGCAAGGAAATCGACGATCTCGCGGTGATCGTAAAACTTGCCTGTGCCAAGATCAGCAGCGATCATGCCACCCGCCGGAATGGACCCGCGGCGTGTGACTTCGTGATTGCCTAGCGGGCACATACCTGTTTCGGAACCGACGGCCAGAATACCGTCAGTAGTCAGAGAGTAACGAAGTGGCCGCAAGCCATTGCGATCAAGGCCCGCAACCGCCCAACGGCCATCATAGGCGGCAATCGCTGCCGGGCCATCCCAGGGCTCCATCACGGAGTTACAGTAATCATAAAGCGCGCGGTGAGCGACCGGCATCACCGAATCCCGCTTGGACCAGGCCTCCGGGATCAACATCGCCTTGGCCATCGGCGCCGGACGGCCGGACTTGCAAAGTAGCTCCCACACCGCATCCAGCGCGCCCGAATCCGATGTGCCATCCGGGATCACAGGCTTCACATCCTGCGTATGGTCCCCAAAGGTTTCGGACACCATGCGGATCTCATGGCTCTTCATCCAGTTGCGGTTGCCGCGCAACGTGTTGATCTCGCCATTATGCGCAATGGTGCGGAAGGGTTGGGCGAGCGCCCATTGCGGAAATGTGTTGGTCGAATAGCGCTGGTGATAGATCGCAAAGGCCGACACGAACCGTTCGTCACGCAGATCGAGATAGAAATTGTCGATGTCCTGAGCCAGGAACATGCCTTTATAGATCAGCGATTTGTGGCTGAGCGAGCAGATATAGAAAGACTGGATCGCCGCCTCCCGCGCCCGCCGCTCAATCCGGCGGCGGCAGATATATAGCGCCCTCTCGAGCTCCTCAGGAGAGCGGCCGCGCGCATCGCGGAACATGATCTGCTCAATTGCGGGCCGTGTGTCTTTCGCTTTCTGTCCGATCACGGAGACATCCACCGGCGGCTGGCGCCAGCCATAGATGTAGAATCCGAAGTTCAGGACTTCACGTTCAACCAGCGTCCGCGCAACATCCTGCGCGCCAAAGTCCGTGCGCGGCATGAATATCTGGCCGACGCAGATGCGGTCATCGGTCGGGCTATGGCCGGTGCGGCTCACATGCTCGCGGAAGAAGTCCTGTGGCACGTCAAGGCGGATGCCCGCGCCGTCGCCGGTCTTGCCATCAGCGTCAACGGCGCCGCGGTGCCACACATTCTTGAGCGCGCGAATGCCCATCTCGACGATCTCGCGGCGCGGCTTGCCGTCCAGCGCCACAACAAGGCCAACACCACAAGCGTCGCGTTCGTCCTCGGGATTGTAGGCATGGCCGTCGATCAGGCGCTGGCGGTTCTGCTCATACTTCGTCACATAATCGGACATCTGACTTACTCCGCCGCCACTTTTGCGGCCGCCTCAGCGGCCTTCATTGCCTTATGCATTGCTTCAGCCGCGTCGCGGCCATCCTTGATCGCCCAGACTACAAGCGAAGCGCCGCGAACGATGTCGCCTGCCGCGTAAACGCCCGGCAGACTTGTTTCCAGGGTCGCGTAATCAACCCGTACCGCGCCCCAGCGATTCACTGTGAGCGAAGGTTCATGAAACAATTCCGGCAGGTCTTCCGGATCAAAGCCAAGCGCCTTGATCACCATGTCGGCCTTCACGTCAAACGTCTCACCGGTTTTTACCGGAGACTGGCGCCCGGATGTATCAGGCTCGCCGAGCTTCATGCGGCTGGCCCGCACGGCTTTCACTTTGCCGCTTTTGCTGTCGATGATGGCTTCGGGATTGGCGAGCCATTCGAAGACGACCCCCTCCTCTTCCGCATTCTGAACTTCGCGTTGTGAGCCCGGCATGTTGGCGCGGTCACGGCGATAGAGACAGGTGACAGACTTGGCGCCCTGGCGGATGGCTGTTCGCACACAGTCCATCGCCGTATCACCGCCGCCGATGACCACAACACGCTTGCCCTCGGCGTTCAGGACGCCCGCCTCATACGCCTCAACCTTATCGCCAAGGTCGACCTTATTGGACGCAGTAAGATAATCGAGCGCCGAGAGAACTCCGTCCGCACCAATACCAGGGCATTTTAGATCCTTGGCCGAATAGACGCCGGTCGCGATGAGCACGGTATCATGCGTCTCGCGCAGGTCGGCGAGCGAGACATCCGCCCCGACGCGCGTGTTGAAGCGGAATGAAATGCCAGATGCTTCAAGATGCTGGATACGGCGCTCTACAACATACTTTTCCAGCTTGAAGCCGGGAATGCCGTACATGAGCAGTCCGCCGCCACGATCATAGGCATCATAAACCGTTACCTGATAGCCTTTGCGGCGCAACTGCTCGGCGGCGGCAAGGCCGCCCGGGCCCGCGCCGATGATACCCGCCGACTGGCTGCGCTCGCGCGGCGGCTTGATCGGCTGAATCCAGCCTTCCGCCCAGGCCGTGTCGGTGATGTATTTCTCGACCGAGCCGATCGTCACCGTGCCATGACCGGACTGCTCAATCGTGCAGATGCCTTCGCATAGCCGGTCCTGCGGGCAGATGCGGCCGCAGATCTCCGGCATGTTGTTTGTCGCGGAAGATACACGCCAGGCTTCTTCCAGCCGGTCTTCGGCAGCCAGTTTCAGCCAATCGGGAATATTGTTCTGGAGCGGGCAGCCCTGCTGGCAGAATGGCACGCCGCATTGCGAACAGCGGCTGGCCTGCGCCTTGGCAGCCTCGGCAGAAAACTCGCCATAGATTTCGCGAAAGTCTTCCGCACGCTCTTTCGCGCTCCGCTTCTCGGGCATCGCCCGAGAAACTTTGGTGAACTGCAACATACGCTCGGCCATAGGCTTATCCCAAAATTGCTCGAGCACTTCCTATAATCCCACCTTGACGCCTCACAAGCTCCGCGAGCAGAGATATGCATCAAATTGATATTTATAGTATAATTTATCTTATTTATTGGAACGCACTGAGGCCTAAATTGCGCATATATATACCTATATGATATCTATTATTTGACCTGCTTTTTTCTCGAAACTACAGTAGCGATGCCTCAAGGAACCAGGAGGTGTCCCTCGCGCCATGTCGATTATCCAGCTCATCTTCATCGCCTTCATTCAGGGAATTACCGAATGGCTGCCGATCTCTTCCTCGGCGCATGTGATGCTTGCATCCGACTTAGTCGGCCTGGTGGGACAGGATGAAGTGCTGCTCAACGCTGCCTCCAATACCGGCACCTTGATCGCGATGCTCTTGTATTTCCGCAAGGATGTGGGCGCGGCCATTCTGGGCGGATTTGAACTTTTGGGGGCGCCTGTAACAAAGCGGCCGCTTTCGAGCGGCGCGCGCCTGGCGCTTTGTATTCTCGTCGCAACGCCCTTCGCGCTGCTCGGCGCCGTAATCTACGAAAGCCTGGCGCCTGATGCTGTCTGGGCCGCGATGCGCAGCGTATACGCGGTTGCCGCGTCAACCATAGTCTTCGGCGCTTTGCTTTGGTGGGCCGACGCAAAAGGCGCCCAGTCGCGGTCAGAAGGCGACATGACGCTTCGGGATGCCTTCCTGATCGGTGCCAGTCAGCTGATTGCCGTCATCATACCCGGCACCAGCCGCTCAGGCATCACCATGACGGCTGCGCGCGCGCTCGGCTATGAGCGGGTGGAGGCTGCGCGCTTCGCGATGCTTATCGGGGCGCCCATCCTGGCCGCTGTTAGCCTTTACGGAATGATGGGGCTTGCAACAGCCCCGGCAGACGGCGCAGGCGCCACTATGTCAGATGGCCTGATCGTGGCGGCGCTGGCTTTTGTGTCAGGCTATGCGTCCATCGGGCTTTTGATGGCGCTCCTGCGGAAGATGAGCTTCCTGCCTTTTGTGCTGTACCGTTTCGCCCTGGGAATCGCCTTGCTGGCGACCTCCCCTATCGTGGCCGGTTCACTGGGCTGATCGTCAGGCTTCGCTGGCCTTGTGGAACTCGCCATACGGCCGGAAACGCCACAGGTAAGATGGCACGATCGCCTCAATCGACTCCAGCTGGGTCACCCCCAGTGCAGCCATGCCGAGCGCGCCTTCTGCCACGACATTATCATTCGCAAGCATTTCGATCTGCGAGCCGGTCAGTGGCGGATCACCAAAAAGCCCCCAGGAGAAAGGTGGGATGAAACGCCAGACAGCACCTGTGATGTACGCCATAGGGCGGACGATAAAGAAGGGCAGCGGTATCTTGAACCGTGGGCGCCCAATGGTCTCGAGAACGATGTCATAGACCTCATTGAGGCTATAACTGCGCGGCCCGCCCAGCTCAAAGGTCTTCCCGGCAGCATCTTCACGCTCTACCGCAGCAGCGATGGCAATGGCCACATCCCCGGCATAAACCGGCTGGAACTTTGTCTTGCCCCCGCCAATTGCCGGCATGAACGGGACAAACCGGGCCATATTGGCAAAACGGTTGAAGAACTGGTCTTCCGGGCCAAAGACAATCGAGGGGCGCAGAATGACGGCAGAGGGCAATACCTCACGGACGGAGTCTTCGGCGGCCGCCTTGCTGCGGCCATAAGGCGATCTGGACTCGGGATTGGCCCCGATGGCAGAGATCTGCACGAAGCGCTCGATGCCCTTTTCCCGGGCCACCTCAGCCAAAAGAGACGTACCGCCCGCATGTTCGCCTTCAAAGGTCTGACTGGCATGCTCGAACAGGATGCCGACGAGATTGACCACGGCGTCGGCGCCATCCAGCGCGCGTTCCAGCGAAGCGCGGTCGCGGATGTTGGCCTGGACCACATCGACCCAGCCCGGAGGACCGGCAAGGCGCACATCGATTGCCGTGTGCACACGGCGGCAGGCAACGCGGACACGCCAGCCCTTCTCCACCAGCGCGCGCGCAGCGTAGCGCCCGATGAATCCCGAGCCTCCAACCAGTGTCACCAAGCCTTTGCTCATCGTCCTGTCATCCCGTGGGGGGCGCAAATGCAGCCCTGATTCCGATACTGTGCGCTTTCACCATTTTGCGCGGCGGATGTCTATGCGGCCATGACGCCATCACGCTTCAGGACTGCGAGATTACCAGATCACAGTCATAGTTACCGCGTCTGAGTAGTTCCCTGAATTAACCTGCTGGTTAGCCGGGATGGTGCCGGTAATCGAGTGATTTCGGTTTCGCGTGAACAGACCCAGCAGGAAAAAGTTATTGATCGTCGAGCCTTGGACACCGTTGCCCCATACCTGACCGGATTCGAGATATATCTGATAGCCAAGCTCGCTGCCGCTGCTGACCTGCCTCATCTTGCGGTCATTGATATCGCCTGACTGGCCGCTTCCCAGCCGGACCTCATAGGTCGCACCGACAAACAGCAAGCCCGAGCAGGTCACGTTGACTGTTGCGCTACCGGTGGAGGAATTGCCGGAAAACGCATGATAGGGCGTAAAGCTCATCGGTGTCGACGAGACCGAACACGATTGCGCCAAGGCAGGACAAACCAGGACAATCAAGGACACAACGAGGGCAATCAGGCGCCACATTCAGTCAATTCCTGCCATTCTGACGGCGCCGCCGGGCCGAAGTCGCATTTCACCCCTGCCCCGCACCGAGGCGACCGTTTCTATGAACCGGCCCAAAGGCGTGGTTACCGCAACAGTGTCCCCGTCTTCGGCAACGGAACAGTAAACGCGGCCCTCAAGCCCGACCGGACAGACAAGGCCAGAACCGAGAAGTTCAACCCGGTTTCGAGGCGTAAGGGGCGCGCCGTCTTCAGTCAGCACAGTGAAGGCCAGAACCGTTTCGCGACGGATATCGAAGCGAACTTCGGAAAGTCCGCGCTGTGGGATGAAGCGCGCATTGAAATTGCCGACTTCATATTCAAGCGGCACATCTTCGGGGCGCAGGCTGAGCGTGTTCACCTCATAGGGGCGAACGCCCGGAATAACGGCGACACCATTCTCTCCGGTCACGGCAACGATGCGGTTGTCCTTGTAGATGGGAAGCCCCTTGAGTTCAGGTATCCGCACGATGGCGCTCGCGCCTGTCGTGTGGCGCTGTAGGGACGCTGCGCCCGGCATCACGGCAAAGCCTCCTCGCACACCCGCCATGGCCTGGCTTGTGTCTCCGAATACCCCCCCATTGAGTATGAGATCTGCGGCGCCAATATCTGCTGCCAGGTCGCCCTGATAAACGGCTCCCGCCGCACTGTCAGCTGCGCGAAGCCCCCACTGGACACGCTCCCCCGGCATGCGGGACCGGGTGACTTGCAGATTGGTTGAAGTGCCCCCGCCGGCTGACTGATAACCCCCGCCGGCTGAATAGGCGCCAAAGCTTGTCCGCAGCCCAATGGCAAACCCGGTCTCATCGCGCTCAAAATCCTTGTAGGCACTTGCCGAGAATGAGAAGCGGTCCCCGCGCAATGGCTTTTCCCAGCCAAGCGAAAGAAAGCGCCGGTCCCGCAACACCTTGTCTTCCTCCTCGACATAGGAGGCACGAAACGAGCCGGCTGATGTAAAGACGCCGCCACTGGCGCGAATGGAACGATCAGGAAAGCCACTCCCCAACCCGGATACTGTATCGGTGTAGTCAGAATCGGCAAATCGGGCCTGAACCTGAAGAGAGCCGCGCCGCGAGCTGCGCTCAAACCCTGTCGACAGGAGATGACCGGATCGCCCTTCCTCGCTGCGGCTCATTCCGGCTGACAGGCTGAATATACCGATCTTCCCCGCCGCGTAATGTCCGCCCCCGCCAAATAGCCCAACGCCATTGCCAACCTCCGAGTAAGCCTCTGCCGTCCAGTCATCACTTATACCGCGCCGGAAAAGACCGTTCGCCACCACGTCACCGTGATACTCCGATGAGATGCCTGTAAACTGCCGGGGCACACCGATGCTCACCGAGTAATCTGTTACCCCCGCCGCCAGGGCCTCGGGGGATGCAAAGAAGCTGTAATCCTCGATCCGGCTGAGCCCATTTGCTGCCTGAATAGCCACCTCGACTTCGTTCAGGCCAGTTTCCGGCCGGATTTCGAAATTGCGGTAGCCTGGCTCAACGCTCTGCTTTTGCCGGATTATCCCGTTCACCCGGACATCCACCTCGGACTGTTCCCGCAGCAGAGCCTGAAACGTGCGGTATGGCCGCCAGTTGTCATTGGGGTCCATCGAGTAGTCCGTGCCATACTGCACGCCAGCGAAGGCGCTGATACGGCCCCAGCGCGGAGTGCGCGTAAAGCTGTCACCTATGCTGATGCGCGTCAGTGTGTCCGGGAAGTCGCGCTCATAGACGGTCATGAGGCGGCGGACCCGCCCCGCGCCATCTCCATAAGAACCGACGATATCATTCTGTATCCGGCCTTGCGGCGTATGTAGCGTAACGGAGAGATCCCCAAACGCATTGAGGAAGTCGTCAGAGCCGGTCTGAACACGCTGGGCTGAGAGACCATAACCTCCCATCAATCCCGGAAGCGGCTTTGCATAATCCTGTTTGGGAAAGACAACACGCCGTTGCGAAGATGCTCTGGCAGCATAGATGTGGAGTTGTGCGGTCTCCTGATCCAGCCTGTATTCAATACCCGAAACAGAGTGAAGACATTCTGTTTCAGTATCTCCCGAATAAAGCCCGGCGTTCCTGAGCGGCGCGGTCTCGATCGAGGCGCAGCCATCCCCGCGCAGCTCCAGACCGACCAGACCGCTGACAGGCTCGCCATTGATCCGCGCCTCGACGAGCAGGGCCAGGCTTTCCGGCATGGCCACCAGGGGCAACGCGCCTGTTGATGGCGCCGCTCTGGCCGTCATCACGGCGCAGAGCAGCAAGGCAAACACTGCAAATCCGTATCTCGGCGCGGGTCTCACCTCACGTGACGGATCATGGTCGCGAACGGCCGGCCGTTCACGGAGTAGTTCAGCGCGCTGACGCGAACCTGCTCAGGTGGCGGCAAGCCCATCTCACTCCCGGGAAGAAGATATAGAATGCCGGGCCCTGCCGGAACGGCCTCGCCAAGATCGGTCTGGAGCGAAAGATCATGTAACCGCAGCCAGCCCGGCCCGGGATTGCGCAGATGGAGCGCCTCCTCACCCAGACGCGCCTCCAGGCTCTCTGGCTTGGCGGGATCGCCCGCAAACATGGCGAGGACATACCGCAAGCGGATCGAGAGTTGCGCGGCACGTATTTCCTGAAGACCCTCAGGGGACGGAAGCTCGTCGATTATGATCCGCCAGGCCCCTGCCCCGCCCGTGTCTGGCACAGACATGCGAATGACCTGCGATGTGCCGGGCCGCAGGGTGAATATCTCCGGTGCAAACCGAAGGCCTCTTGCTGGCTCAAGCTGCTCTTCGCCTTCTTTTTGCGTCCAATCGAAAACGCGCACCTGTACCGTGACATCATGATCGAGATCAGAACTCAGAGTTAGGGACGTCGCCCCGCCCCCCGCCGGCGCCTCGACCATGATCGGTGCGATCGCCAGCCCTTGCGCATTTGCGGGCAACAGGAACCATACAGCTCCGATCAGGAGCAGGGCCAGGGGTCTCATATCAAGTTTCCTCAGTAGGTGACCGTCACCTGAACTTCATCAGAATAGGCGCCGGCTGTATCGGGTGTGCTGGTTGTCCGGCCATAGACGGTGAGGGTCTGCGAAGGCCCTGCTCCGTCTGCCTGAGAACCGGTGACACCATCGCCCCAAACTGTCGTCAGACCGGCATCGGTGTAGAGCTGATAATTGAAACTCGCTGGCAAGGAGGCATGGGTCAGCGTCCGGGCACTGATGTTACCGGAATCGCCGCCATCAAGGGCAACAGTGAATGCACTCGTGTTCGTGCAGTTCACAGTGATCGATCCGTTTGCCGTTACTTCATCCAGCCCGACCCCTGCAAACACCACGGGCGTGGTCAACACCACGCAGGTATTCACGACAGTCGCCTGAACGTCGAGCGTTCCTGTTGCCGTGGCCGCGTAGGCCCCCTGCCCGCAGGCAGCCAAAGCTGCAACTGCCATAAGTTTCCTGATCATACTCCACCTGTCCATTCTGTGCGTGTATTGTTTTGCTTATATGCTTCCACCATAGCGCAACTTTGTTGCTCGAAGCTTTCAGAAGAGTCTCTGATTGGTTTACACGGGATATGTTTTTGTACGGATCAAGAACGTCGGTTTTACAAAACGGCTGTTCGGTATGTTCTGTAGTGTTTAAAGGCAATCTGGAGTCACACCGCATTTCGCATTTGCAACATGGAACCGGAACCACCAAAGAACGCGCCTATAGTCTGCTTACGGATGTTACATCTCTTGGTGGAATCCTCGGGCACCCATTCAGAAAAGGGCCGTGACCTTAGAAGCTGGAAACAATATCTGCCTGTGCCCGCGCATCAGAAAGCCGGGCCGCCTGTATTGGATTGTTTATGGAGCGCCCCGGGCTTAGCTCTTCATCAGGCCGGAAGCCTTGAGCAGTTTGCCGGCGCGGATCACACGGTCCAGCTTATGCTCGCTTGAGCGGTCACCCTTGTTTGAATCCGGGTGGAAGCGGCGAATATACTCGGCATAGCGCGCCCGAATTTCCGCGGGCTTGGCATCTGTCTCAAGGTCAAGCTCCTTGAGGGCCCGGATCTGGAGGCTTGAGCGATGCGCATGGACACGCTCCTCGGCTGCCGGCGTATCATCCATATCAAAGAAGCTGCGTCCCGCCCAACGGCGGGGATCTTGCGGATCGGTTGCCTTGCGGCCGCCGAGCGGCCCGTTGCCCATGCGCCAGGTGCGTTTATGGCCATAGCGCTCAGCGCGCAGAAAAGCGGCCGCTTCGGCCTCGGACATGCCTTCAAAGAAGTTGAATGTTCGATTATAGGCAGCCGCGTGCGCATCGCAGAACCAGTGGCGCCCTTTGCCGTTCCGGCGCGGCGCAGGATGGGAGCCCTCAAGGTCGCAACCAGGCTCCTCGCACACGCGCGTACGCTTCGCCCGTGCACGCGACGTCTCGTCGGCAGGGGGCTTCACGCGTATATCCGTGAACTTGACTCGGTATCTGAATGGTTCGCCGTCTGACATGGGGCCACATAATAGGGAGCGCCGGTTAAACATGCCACAACCAAACGACAGACAAATGCGCATTAAGGACATATTGACCGCAGCCTTCGGGCCTGTGTCCCTCACCGTTACGGATGACAGCCACAAACATGAGGGTCATGCCGGCGCCGCCCCGGGCGGGGAGACGCACTATTCAGTAGAGATTGTCTCCGAAGCCTTCGCCGGCCTTTCGCGCGTTCAGGTGCAGCGCGCGGTCATGATGGTGTTACAGAAGGAATTCGATACCGGACTGCACGCCCTGGCCCTGAAGGCCCGCGCGCCTGAGCCAGGCTGACGCGCCGGGACTAGTCTACCTCCGCCACAGGCGCCGCTTTCGACACATTGATACCGGTCACCTGATTGCGCTGACGGCGCAGGACGTTGAAACGGTAGCCGTGGAAGACAAAGCTCTGGCCGGGCTCAGGGATCGTCTGGGCCTCATGAATGACCAGACCGGCAACTGTGACAGCTTCTTCATCCGGCAGATCCCATCCGGTCGCGCGGTTGAGATCACGAATTGGCACCCAGCCATCGACATTCACCGAGCCATCAGCCTGCGGGCGTACGCCCTGAATCTGCACATCATGCTCATCATGGATGGCGCCGACGATTTCCTCGAGGATGTCTTCCAGCGTGATGAGGCCTTGCAACTCGCCATATTCGTCAATCACGAGAGCAAAGTGCTGGCCGCGAGCCAGGAACTGATTGAGTTGTTCCTGCACCGGCGTCGTTTCCGGTACGAACCAGGGTTTGCGCAGGATCGAGTCGAGGTCGAGCTTCGAGACATCCCCGCCAAGGGGCAAGGCCGCGCGCAGCAGATCCTTGGCATGCAGGATGCCGATGATCTCTTCCTTCTCGCCGCGATACAGCGGCAGGCGGGTGTGTGGGCTGGAGAGCGCCTTCATGATCAGCTGGCGCGGCTCGAGGCTCGCGTCCAGCATGTAGATATTCTTCCGGTGGATCATTACGTCCTCGACGGTAAGATCCTTCAGGTCGAGCGCGCCGACGAGGCGGAGATGGTTTTCCTTATCCACCCCGCCTTCGGCTGCATGCATGTCGATGGCGCCGCGGATTTCTTCTTCTGCCGATAGCGGGCTCGTTGGCGCGCCAACGCCCAAAAGGCGCAGCACCCCATTCACGATCAGCTGGATGAGCTTGATGATCCAGGAGGCCGCTTTCACCACCACCGAAATGGGCCCCGCCACGACAAGCGCCACAGAATCCGGCCGCGTGATGGCATAGGTTTTCGGCATCACCTCGGAGAAAATCAGAACAAGTACCGTCATCACGGCAGTGGCCAGCACAAGCGCCAGCCCCCCCTGCCCGAACAACGCAGTAAACAGGGATGTCGCCAGAACTGAGGCCAGGATGTTGACGACATTGTTGCCGAGCAGGATTGCGCCGATGAAGTTCTCCCGGTTGGCAAGCAGCCGGTTCACCGTCCGGGCGCGCTTGTCGCCGTCCTTTTCCAGCGCGTGCATCCGAGCGCGAGAGGCAGCCGTCAACGCTGTCTCCGAACCCGAGAAGAACCCTGAAATCATCAGGAGGATGACAATGGCGATGACGTATCCGGCAATCATTGTGTGGTCTCAGTTCCTGTCAGGTGACGTTGGCAAGTTCAGAGGCGAGGAAGCGTTCGACTGAGGCAAGGTCGGCGTCGGGATGGACATATGCCGCGCCGATCCCGCGCGCGAGGATCAACGGGACACGGCCCGCGCGGGCTTTCTTGTCCTGCTGCATGAGGGCGGCGAGACGCTCTGCTGTGAAGCGGGCACGGTCAAATCCGTCAAGCGACACCGGAAGCCCCGAGGCCCCGAGCACGTCCGTCACCCGCGCAGCATCCGCAGGCGGGGTAATGCCGCTGGCTGCCCCATAGCGGAAGGCAAGCGCCATGCCGAGGGCTACCGCTTCGCCATGCAGCAGGTTCTCCCTGTACTCATTGGCCGCCTCGAACGCATGCCCGAATGTGTGGCCGAGATTGAGCAGCTGGCGCACGCCGGTTTCGGTTTCATCTTCGGCGACAATCGCTGCCTTGGCCGCGCAGGATCGTGCCACCGCGTAACGCGCCGCTTCAGGCTCAAGCGCGAGGACTTTTTGTCCGTTCACGGCCAGCCAGTCGAAGAAGGCGGCATCATTGATGAGGCCGTATTTGACGATCTCGGCATAACCGGCCTTCAACTCGCGTTCGGGAAGCGTCGCCAGAAGCGCCGTATCCGCGATCACGAGACGCGGCTGGTAGAAGGCGCCTATGAGGTTTTTCCCTCGCGAGGTATTCACGGCCGTCTTTCCGCCAACGGACGAATCGACCTGCGCCAGCAGCGTGGTCGGCACCTGCACAAACCCCATGCCGCGCTTCATCAGGCTGGCGGCGAGCCCGCCCATATCCCCGATGACGCCGCCGCCAAAGGCGATCAGTGTGTCGCCCCGGTCCGCCCCGCCTGCGAGCAACCAGTCAAGCACGCCCTCAAGCCGGGAGAAGGATTTGGTTTTCTCGCCCGGCGGCAGGCTCAACCAGTCCAGCTGGATACCGGCTGTTTTCACCGCCGCTTCCAGGGCGCCCTTATGATGACGCGCCACGGTGTCATCGGTCAGCACAAAAGCGCGCGGCCGTTTCAGCATGAGCGATAGACGCGGGCCGAGTTCCGACAGCGCGCCATGCCCCACGAGAATGTCATAGGCCCGCGCGCCCAGTTCGACGCGCACCGTTTCCGGCGGAGAAGATGTGTTCATTGAGGTATCCAGGTCTGAAGGGCTTTCAGGATCGCATTGACCGTTTGGGTGTGCGGACCGTCCTTGGAATGGACGACCAGGTCTGCCTGCGAATAGAAGGGCTCACGATCCAGGGCGAGATTGGCCAGGTGGTCCTTGGCGTCAGCGCGTTGCAGCAGGGGGCGCGAGTCGCGCTTCTGAACACGCCGCCAGAGCGTTTCGATATCCGCGTCCAGCCAGACCGTAATTGCCCGTTCGCGCAGGATGGCGCGCGTGTCAGCGTCAAGATAGGCCCCGCCACCGGTAGCCAGGACATGCGGCGGCAGATCCAGCAGGCGCCGGATCACCTGCTTTTCCCCGCGGCGGAAGTCGGCCTCGCCGTGTTTTGCAAATATGTCGGAGATCGAGAGGCCCGCCGCCTTCTCGATTTCATGGTCGCTGTCATAGAAGTCCCGGCCGAGCTTTACGGCAAGGCGGCGCCCAACGGTCGATTTTCCGGCGCCCATGAGCCCGACAAGCGCAATCGTGCGGCCCTCGAAGGGCAGCGGGGTACTTGATGGCTCAGGATCGGAAGGCATGTGTTCTTATTACCCGGCGTTGCGCAGATGTCCTAGGGGTGCCACATAGGCGGCGCAATCGGCAGGCAGATTCGCCCTGCCACACTTGCTTGCGGGACCGGTTTCTATGCGCAAATACCTTATCCTCTTCGTCATTCTCGCCATCGCGGTCATCGGGGCCATGTGGTGGCTTGGCCAGCGCGCCGTCAAGAACGCGCCGCCAGAAGGCGAAATCCGCATACCTGTCGAAGGCGCGCTCGAATAGGGAGAAACGCGCCCTTAACCGCGTTTCCTTAGCCTCCTGCGGATGGATGACCGTTCGCGCATCGGCGCTTTTCTCGAAATGATGTCGGCCGAGCGGGGCGCAAGCCCCAATACGCTCGATGCTTATGGGCGCGACCTGCTGGACGCGTCAGAATTTTGCCATCTGCGCCTGGTGACGGCCTCTTCCTCCGACCTTTCGGGCTGGCTGGCAGACCTTGCCGCGCGCGGGATGGCCCCCTCGACACAGGCAAGGAAGCTCTCGGCCGTGCGCCGCTTCTTCCGGTTCCTGTTTCAGGAAGGCGACCGGAAAGACGATCCAACCGCCCGGCTTGATGGCCCCTCCCCTGAGCGGGAAGTGCCCGATGTGCTCTCACGGGAGGAAGTTTCCCGGCTGATCGAGGCCTGTGGCACAGATAAACGCCTGAAATGCCTTGTTGAGCTGCTTTATGGCGCGGGCCTGCGCGCTTCCGAACTGGTGACGCTGCGGGTAGGCAACCTGCCCCGCCGTAAGGCCGGGCAATGGATGAGCGCTGACATCATCATTCGCGGCAAGGGCGGCAAGGACCGCCTCTGCCCGCTCGGCCGGGCGGCGCTGATCGCGCTGTCAGAATGGCTCGATGTTCGCGAAGAAAGCCTTCCGGACAATCCCCTCATGCGCAGCAAGCAGGAGGGATTTGTGTTTCCCTCGCGCGGCAAGGAGGGGCACCTCACACGCCGGAGACTTGGTCAGATGCTGGAAGACCTCGCCGGGAAGGCAGGTTTGCGCTCTGAAAGGGTATACCCTCACGCCCTGCGGCACGCTTATGCCACGCATCTGCTTCAGGGCGGGGCAGACCTCAGGGTTGTGCAGACCCTTCTTGGCCATGCCGATATTGCCACGACGCAGATCTACACCCACGTCCTGACCGACGAACTCGCCGAGCTGCTGGAAACTGCCCACCCGATGGCAACAGCTTCCAAAGGCCGGCTTTAGGAAATTCAGGCGATCGCCGAACCGCGCGTGTTCACCCAAAAGGCGTGAATAACGCCGGGCAACCAGCCGATTAGCGTGAGAATGACGTTGAGCAGGAATTGAAGGCCGAGGCCTTCCTTCAGCAGCACGGCCACAGGCGGCAGGAAGATCGTGAGCAGGATCATGAGAAATGACATGAGAGTACCTTTCGTGTTTTCTGTGGTCATAAACGCACAAACCCGGCGCGCGTTCCGTCACAGCCAGCCTGTTTGACGCGCTGCAGGACGGGGCCTAATCCTTGGCCCGCAAAAGGGAGCCTCCAATGAGCCAGAAAACGCCGCGCAGTTTCTTCAAGCCCCTGTCGATCGGCGCGCCGGAGCCCTATCGCGAATTGCCCGTCAAACTGGAGCGCATGATCCATTTCGTGCCGCCCCATCTCGACAAGGTACGCGCCAAGGTGCCGGAAATGGCCCCGACTGTGGACGTGATCCTCGCCAATCTGGAAGACGCGATTCCCGC
>JBKBIZ010000290.1:0-593 GCA_046293975.1 Hyphomonas sp.
TCGCCATTGCCGCCGAGCTTGCGGTGGGTGACGTCGGTGGCGATGAAGTCCCAATCGGGGCCGAGAATGTCCATGATGTCGTACCAGGGGCCAAGCTCGTTCACCTCCTGCACCGCGACGAAATCGAAGCGCGAGAGGATCTCGGCGATGTAGAACAGGCTTTCGGGCAGGCGGTTGCCATGGCCCCAGCCTTTGCCGGCCTTGCCCAGATCGCGGATGTTCCAGGTGGCGAGCAGCAGGTTGCGCTCGCTGTCCTTGTCCGGGATGTCGGCGTCGAGCTGGGCGATCAGCCGCTGAAGATGCGCGACGACGCGCGGGCGATCGGCGGCGGGAATGCGGTGCTTGAGCAGGCTGTATTGCATGGGACGGCTCCCCCGAATGCAGATCGGGGGAGCCTAACCCATTTCGGTTACGGTACGAAGTCTATTCGCCGCCCTCCGGCCCGGCGGCGAGATCGTCGCCGGGGGTCGCGTCGGGGAGGGGAGCGGTTTCGACTTCGTTGTCGGCCAGATTGACCTCGGCGTCTTCCTCGCTTTCCTCGATCCGGGCGGCGGAGACGACATGTTCGTTCTGCGCGACATGGAACAGGCGCA
>JBKBIZ010000291.1:0-592 GCA_046293975.1 Hyphomonas sp.
CCAGCTGCTTGCCTTTTCGCGGCAGCAGACGCTGCGGCCGCAGCTGTTGCAACTGCCCGACATCATTTCCGAAGTGTCGAACCTGCTCAAACGCCTGCTGGGCGAGACGGTCGAGCTGGTGGTCAATCACGGCCGCAACCTCGGCCCGGTGCGCGCCGACCCGGGGCAGCTGGAGCAGGTCGTCGTCAACCTTGCCGTCAATGCGCGCGATGCGATGCTGGCGAAGAATCCCAATGGCGGCGGCACGCTGACGATCGAGACGCTGAGCGTCGCGGCGCATGAAGTGCGGGCGATGGACGAGGATGTCCTGCCCGTCGGCGACTATACCGCGCTGCGTGTGTCCGACACCGGATCGGGCATCCCGGCCGACGTGCTCGCGCATATCTGGGAGCCGTTCTTCACCACCAAGGAAGTGGGGAAGGGGACCGGCCTCGGCCTGTCGACCGTCTATGGCATCATCAAACAGTCGGGCGGGTTCATCTTTGCCGAGAGCGAGCCGGGCAAGGGTGCGGTGTTCACCATCTATCTGCCCGTCCACACGGCGCCCGAACCGACCGCGCAGCTGCCGACCGCCAAGGCCGTGCAGGGCGAT
>JBKBIZ010000292.1:0-591 GCA_046293975.1 Hyphomonas sp.
CGCCCAACTCCTCGAAACCATCCACGCCGACATCCAGGCCGCCGACCTCCGCCCCGGCGTCCGAAACGTCCTCGACGCCATCCGACCCGCCGGCCTCTGCCTCGCCCTCGCCACCAGCAGCGACCGCGCCTGGGTCACCCGCTGGCTCGAACAACACGACCTGCTCGGCCACTTCGAAACCCTCGCCACCCGCGACGACGTCACCCGCGTCAAACCCGACCCCGAGCTCTACACCCTCGCCGTCCACCGACTCGGCCTGAAACCCCACCAGTGCCTCGCCGTCGAAGACAGCCTCAACGGAGCCACCGCCGCCGCCGCCGCCGGACTGCACGTCGTCGTCGTGCCCAACGAAGTCACCCGCACCCAGGCGTTCCTGCCCGAATGGGGGCGCGTTGACGGGTACGAGGGGGGGCTGGAGTCACTGCTGGCCACCGTTCGGGTGTGAGGGTCCGTTTCGTCTTGTAGCTGCGCCTGGCGGCGGGCCTGGCCCCCCCCCCCCCCCCCCCCCCCCCCGGGGGGGGGGGGGGGAGGGGTGGGCAAAGAAGGGCACCACAAAGAGAAAAAAAAATAAAAAAAAAAAAAAAAAAAACC
>JBKBIZ010000293.1:0-591 GCA_046293975.1 Hyphomonas sp.
GCGCCTTCAGCCGATCCAGTTCCTCGATCTCGCGCGAGCCGGCCTGGGTCTCGGCCCCTGCGGCCGGATCGGCGCCGCGCCGTGCGCCGGTCAGCACCAGCAGGGCGGCCAAGGCCGCCGCCAGTCCCGTCATCATCCAGAAGGCGATCATCCTCGCCGTCTAACCCATCCGCGAACGCCGGGCGAGGCGTCGTTTCAGCCCAGGCGCGCCATTTCCGCCGACGCCGCGCGCCGCCGCACGGCCCGCGCCGCCTCCAAGGCCTCGATCAGCGTCAGGAACCGGGCCGCCACGCCGACCAGACGCAGCACATGATCGGCATTCTCCGCCTCCCCGTCCGCCACGCTGTCCAGCGCCTCGTTGGCCCAGGTGGACAGGTAGTCGGTCAGTTCGATCTTCAACGCCGACCGGTCGGCCTCGCAGCCGAAGGTGACGGCCGCACCGCGCAGGGCCGCCACCGCCGCCAGCAGAGCCGCAGCCGCCTCGATGGGTTCGCCGTCGCTGGGCGCCTCCAGCCATGGGCACAGACGGGTCATGCGGCCGGTGATCGTTCGTCGCTTCATCGGCAGGGCCGCATGGACGGCGGCCGAGGT
>JBKBIZ010000294.1:0-590 GCA_046293975.1 Hyphomonas sp.
CACGATGACGTCGCGGGTCGTGCCGGCGACGGTCCCGAGCTGGGCGAGGCCCGAGATGTGGTGGAAGTCCTGATCCTGGCCGCCGTCGAGGACATAGAGGACGGGATAGGTCTTGCCGCTGTCGGCATAGCCGGGGGGCAGCCAGACGTTGATCTCACGCGTCGCGCCCATGATGGCCGAGGGCAGGGCGTAGGACCGGCCGATGACGATGGGGGTTTCGGCGGGGGTTTCGGCGATGGGGGCAGGCGTCTGGGCGTGGGCGACGGGCGCCGCCAGGGCGAGGGTCAGAAGAAGGCCGAGGACGCCGGGTTTCATCGTCTGCTCCAACGTCCCTTCTCCCCTTGCGGGAGAAGGTGGCCCGGAGGGCCGGATGAGGGGTCGGTTGATGTTGGGCTTTGCGGTCGGCGTGACCCCTCGCCCGACCGCGCCAGGACGACGGCTGCGCCGCCGTGCGCGGTCTCCCTCTCCCGCAGGGGGAGAGGGAGATGAAGACGGTTTAGAGCCGGGCTTTGACGGCGGCGACGACGGCGTCGGCGGTGATGCCGAACTTGTCGTAGAGGACTTCGGCGGGGGCGGAGGCGCCGAAGCCG
>JBKBIZ010000295.1:0-590 GCA_046293975.1 Hyphomonas sp.
CTCGATCTACGCCTGGACGCAGGGCCTCGACCATCGCGGCCGCATGGATGAAACCCCTGAGGTCCGCAAGTTCGCCCAGACCCTTGAGCAGACCATCATCAAGACCGTCGAAGCCGGCTTCATGACCAAAGACCTCGCCCTCCTCGTCGGCCCCGACCAGGGCTATCTGACGACCGAAGGCTTCATCGAAAAAGTTGCCCAGAATCTCGAAATCGAGATGGGCAAAGCCTGACGCCGATACTGGAGCTGGCGCCTCCCCCAGACGCAACCCGTCCCCTCCCCATGACTATGGGGAGGGCTAGGGTGGGGCACCTCTCCGCCAGACATAAGGTTGGGCGCATTAGATGACCGCATCAGCCCCTTCCCGCCTTCCCAGCAAGGCGATCCTCGCCGGATTTGTCCTCGCCACATCCGGCATTGCCTTTTCCGCCTGGCGCACCGGCGCCGCCAGCCCGCTGGAAGCCATCGCCTTCGTCACCGGCGTCTTCTGCGTCTGGCTCGTCACCCGGCAGAACATCTGGAACTTCCCGCTCGGCCTCATCACAGTCGGCATCTATGCCTACGTCTTCTACCAGTCGCAGCTCTTCGCG
>JBKBIZ010000296.1:0-590 GCA_046293975.1 Hyphomonas sp.
GGAGGCACGGCCCGCGAACGACTGGGCGCGGATGGTGCCGCTGCTGGAGCGGACGCTGGACCTGAGCGTGCAGCGGGCTGCCTACTTCCCGGAGTTCGCGGACCCGATGGATTTCTTCGTGGACGCCTCGGACGAGGGCATGACGGCCGCGCAGGTGGACGCGGTGTTCGCCGAGTTGCGCGCGGCGCTGGTCCCGCTGGTGGACGCGGTCGCGGCGGCCCTGGCGGCGGGGGTCGGGGCGCGGCTGGAGCGGTGGACGGCCCTGGCGCCGGCGGCGGTCGCCGCCACCTGGTTCGGGGGCGTCTGGTTTCTGGCGCTGATGCTGGCCGCCTGCGTCGTTCTGGCCTTCGAATGGGGCGCCATGAGCGCGCCGAAGGCCCCGCGTCCCGTCGGTTTCGCGGTGGCTCTGGCCGTCGTGGCCGCCGTCGTCAGCGCCTATTTCGGCGTCATGTCGGTGGCTTTTGTCACCTTTGTATTCGGTGCTGCGGCCGCAGGCCTTCTTGCCCGCAAGCGCGGACAACAGGCGGTCGATGCCGCCTACGGCGTGCTCTATCTCGGCTGGCCTTCAATTCTGCTGATTTGGCTCCGGG
>JBKBIZ010000297.1:0-589 GCA_046293975.1 Hyphomonas sp.
CAGCACCGCCACCAGCGTCGGCGTCACGAACGGGAGCAGCAACAGCCGCAGGAACAACGCCTTCCCCCGCACCTCGAACCGCGACAGCAGAAACGCCAGCGGCACCCCCACCAGCAGCGCCGCCAGCGTCGTCACGCCCGCCTGCGCCAGCGTCCACCACAACCGACCCTGAAAGTACGGGTCCGCCCACACCGACAGGTTCACGCCGCCCTCCGACAGCGTCCTGGCCAGCGGCAGCACCAGGAACACGGCCACGAAGATCAGGCCCGGTAGGGCGAGGAGCCAGCCTTGCAGGCGGGAAGGGGTCATGGGTGGGCGCCTGCGGCGGGCTTCCCCACCCCCCAGCCCCCATCCCCAGAGGGGACGGGGGAGCAGGCGTTGCACTGGGCAAGAGGTTCTACTTCTGCGGCGGGGTTGCTGTGGCCGGTAACGTGTCCGGCCTCGACGCCATCCTGCCGCGCCCGCTGGAAGGCCCGCGCGCTTCGCGCACGACGGCTGGTGGCAGTCGGCGGTAAGTGGCTGTGCGGGACGGTTCAGGCCGCTGATCTACTGTCTAGCTTCAGCCGGAGGATGGGTTGCTCAGAGAATC
>JBKBIZ010000298.1:0-589 GCA_046293975.1 Hyphomonas sp.
GGTTTTCGTCCCGGCGCCCGACACGCCCGAGGTTCGCGCGGTGCTGGAACAGGCGGGCGCCGCCGTCACGGTCGCGCCGAACGGCGGCCTGACCGTGCGGGTCGCCGACCTCGGTCGCCCCGGCCTCGCCGCCGCCCTCGCCGCCGCCGCGCCGACCGTCTCGGCTCAGTTTCTGGCGGCGGTCGAAACCCTCGCCCCGTCCCAGAAGGGCCAGACCTTTTCCATCCCGCGTCTGGTCACGCGTGTTCAGGGGGAACTGGCGTTCGACCTCGACGAGGTTATGGGCCTGATCGACTGGCGGCTGACGGACGAGTCCGCCGATGTGCCCGGTCTGGTCGAGGCGCTGGACGAACGCGTCCGCCGTTTTGAGATCGACGTGGACCGCTCGCAGGTGATCCAGCGGTTTCTGGACGAGGAACGCGATCTGTTCGGCGACGCGCCGCCGCCCGACGGGCCGCGCTTCCTGATCCCGCGCGTCAGCACCCCGCCGGCCGCACCGCCGGTCGGGCCCGTCTATGACTTGGCCGACCAGGCTTTCGGCACAGGCTGGCGCGCGCAGGTCGTGGTGCCCGGCGGCGTCGCCCCGCCC
>JBKBIZ010000299.1:0-589 GCA_046293975.1 Hyphomonas sp.
TTGTTTGGGATCGGGATGGGCCACCCGCATGCGCAGGTCCCAGGGCCGGTCGGCGTCGCGGGCGCGCAGGTCGCGGGTCACGGTCGCCGCGTCGTCGGCGGTGTAGAGCGGCTGGATCGCCAGCCCGTCGGCCGTCTGGCGCACCAGGGCGTCTTCGAAGGTCTCGCCCTTGAGGGTCTTCTCGACCAGATTCAGCCAGGCCTCGCGGGCGGGCGGCGCGAAGTCGTCGGCCAGCGGCAGGATGGTCCCGGACAAACCGCGTATCTCCCCATTATCGACGCATAAATACGGGCGCGTGATGCGCCCCTGCCGCTAGGTGCGTCAAGCGCGACATCCGCCCGCGCCTGCCGTTGCGTGAACCGGGGAAACCGCTTGCGCCGGCCAAACAGGCGTTTTACTTACAGTGTACATTCATAGCCGGAGATGCTGTTCCATGGCCCTGCCGCCCGTTCTTCGCGACCGCCTGCGCCTGCCGGTGATCGCCTCGCCGCTGTTCATCATCTCCGGGCCCGATCTCGTGATCGCCCAGTGCAAGGCCGGCATCGTCGGCTCGTTCCCGTCGCTGAACGCCCGTCCGATCAGCCAGCTC
>JBKBIZ010000029.1:0-10446 GCA_046293975.1 Hyphomonas sp.
CGCGAGCCATGAATATATGGCAGGCGACGAATACACGATTGCCGACATGGCGATCTGGCCCTGGTATGGCTCCCTCGCGCAGGGCGTCCTCTATGAGGCGGGCGAGTTCCTCGAAGTTGAAGGCTACAAGAACGTCCAGCGCTGGACGACGCAGATCGCCGAGCGCCCTGCCGTCAAACGCGGCCGGATGGTCAACCGCACCTTCGGCAAGCCCGAAAGCCAGCTCTGGGAACGTCACGACGCCAGCGACTTCGACACGAAGACGCAGGACAAGCTGCAGCCGGGCGGCTGACGCGTGCTCGGGCTGTTCGGGAAGAAGAAGTCTGATTTCGATCTGACCGAGGGCAACCGGCATGTCCTGCCCGGCCTCGCCCTGCTTGAAGCCGGGAAGGGGGCGGAACTCGCCGCCCTCTATGCGGGCCTTGCGCCGGCCGACCGGCTGCATTTCCTCGATGGGCTCGGCCAGGTCTCGGAGATTGGCGCGGCATTGCCCCGGCTTGACGGCCACCCGGCAATGTATGCCCTCGCCGGCGGGCTGCATTATGTCTGGGCCCACCGTCTGCGCGGCTTCGCGACGGCTGACCGCACGAGCCAGTCTCAGGTGATGGACATGGCCGAGATGGCCGCCGTCGCCGAAGACCTCCTCCGCGCAGCTGCCGAACTCACCCCCGGCGACAGCGCGCTCCACGGCTTCCGCTTCCGCGCGATGATGCTCACCGGCGCCCCGCGGGGCGGCTTTGAAGCGGTGACAGAAGACCTGCGCGCCAGCGGCGAAGCCAATGTCCTCGCAGAGCTTGCGCGGATGAATTACCTCGCCCCGAAATGGCATGGCAGCACCGGGCAGATGCATGCGGCCGCCGAGACCGCGATGGACGGGGCGCCCAACGCCGCCTTCCTGGCGCTGAAGGCCCGCGCATGGATCGAGGAATGGCTCTACCAGACCGCCATGAACGAGCATGAAGCCGAGATCGCCGCCTTCCGCGACAAGGTGAAGTCTGACGCCTTCAGGGCGGAAGTGGCGGAATTGGACGACCGTTTCCGGCGAGACTTCAAGCAGGGGCCGGAGCTTTCCTTCGCCGAGGCCGGCTTTGCACACAATAATTTTGCCGTGCTGATGGTCCTGTTCAAGGACACCGTCCGCCTCAAGCCTCATCTCTCGGCCATCGGTAGCGCGGCCTTCCAGACGCCCTGGGGCTATATTGCCGGGCGCAAGGTGCCGGAGATGATTGCCCGGCTGCGGGCTGAAGCCGGGCTGCCAAAACTCAAAGCCTGAAGCTGCGGCGCAGCGCCCCGTTCCCTTGCGGGCGGGCCAAGGCCCATATAGGGCAAGGCGAAAGTTCTGAGAGGCCGCATGACGACCTATACTTCCGACACGCGCAAGCACACGTCTGACACCGCCGAGACGATGGCGGACGTGCGCTATGAGATCGACCGGATTGACCGGCTGCTGGTCGAGATCCTCGCCGAGCGGCAATCCTTCATGAATGCCGCGGCCCGCATCAAGGGCCCGCGCGCCGCCGTGCACGACCGCGCGCGGATCGAGGATGTCGTTGACAAGGTGAAGGCTGAATGCCCCAGGCACGGCCTCTCGCCGGCGATTGCCGAGCCGGTCTGGCGGATGCTGATCGACCGCTGCATCGCCTATGAATTTGAAAGCTATGACGCGCTGCGCGTCCCCGATGAGGCCCCGGGCGAGCCCAACTCATAGGCGGCGCGGGCGGCCGCTTCGAGCGCTTCGCCCAAGGCGTCCTTGACGTCTCCCAGCAGCACGGCGGCATGCGCCGGGCTCGGCGGGCTCTCTGACCGGCCGGCCTTTTCCGCCCGCTCGCAGGCGGCCGCCAGCTTCAGCGCGCCAATGCCGAGGCTTGCCCCTTTCAGTGTGTGGGCCGCGTCGGCCCATTGCCGTGCCTCGCTGCGCGGGTCGAGCATCCGGGACCAGAGCTGGGCCTGTTCCCGGAAGATGCCAAGCACTTCCAGGGAAAGCTCCGTGTCCGCCCCGGTCATCGCAGAGAGATGCTCAAGGTCCAGAACGGGCAGGGGAGTGTCGGCGGGCATCACGGGCTCCTGTTAGCGAGGCAGACCCTGCGGCGGCGCGGTTAGCACAGCGTTAACCGGCAAGCGGAGGCAAATTCTTTCAATTTGGGCCAATTGCCGCGAACGTCCATTTCTGCTATATTGCCGCGCACGGAACAAACCGGCCCTCGGGCCAGCTGGGTTTTACGATCATGACCGAACTTCTGATTTTCGTCCGCAATCTTGTGCTGGCTGCGATCTTCGCTCTGATCGGCCTGGAGTTTGCACCCTCGACCCCGGAAAAGGCGCCCGACGATCAGCGTGACTCATCGGTAACCCTTTCCCTCCTGCCCTGACTCGAAAAAACAGGGCATTAGCGCTCCCTTCGCGTGCAATCAGCGCTCGCAGGAACCTGTAAGGCAGGTTATACACATAGCATGACGGAAGCCCCTTCTGCGCGCCGGTCCGGCCGGGATGACCTTGTCCGACACGAGGCCTCGCAGAATTTTGAGGCAGCCCAGTATGGAGGCGGCTGGATGGTCACGCTCGCTTTTATCTCGGCATTCCTCTGGCTCGCAGGTCTTGTTGCTGCGCTGATCGGGCTCGGCGGGATCGCCTTCCTCAGCCAGTACCACCCAGCTCTTCTCGTCGCTGCCGGCATCGCCGCGCTCATCCCGGCGCTCCTGATGGTGGCGGCCGGCTATATGGCGCGCGCCAGCCGCCGGTCTGCGGCGGCCAATGCGCTCGTGCTCGAAGCGGCCGCCCGCCTGATGGCGCCCGCGCGGGAAGCAGGTCATGAGGGCATTACCTTTGCCGAGCAGATGAAACAGTCTGCTTCCGAGATCGACCATGCGATGGCCCACGCCCTCTCCGCCATGAAGGCGATGGCCGGCGAGATCGGCGACGAACGCCTGCGCCTTGAGTCCGTCTCCTACGCCGCCGCCGACAATGCCCGCGATCTGGCAGACCGTCTGGGGGAGGAGCGTCATGCCCTCGAAACCCTTGCCCGCGATCTGCGCGCACAGGTCACCGCGATGAGCGACGCCATTCCCCGCCAAGCCCAGCTGATGATCACCGCCGCGCGCACTGCAAGCGATGAAGTCGGCCGCGCTGACGCCGCGCTGGAACAGCGCCTCATCGCCATGCACGAGACTGGCGAAGAACTCACCCGCCGGATGGAATCCCTCGATGATCTTGCGCGCGACGCCTCCGGGCGCACCGAGGCGCTGACCTTCTCGATCAGCCGCGTGGAAGACAAGCTCGAACACTCCCGCCGCACGGTGGACGCTGCCGTGCGCGCCAGCGAAGTCGCCGCCGCCGCTGCGGCCACCACGGGCGACGCGCTCAAGAACGCCGTCGCCTCGGCCATTGACGGCGCCCGCCACGCCAATGCCGAGATCAACGCCTCCACCCGCGCCGCCGCTGAAGAGGCCAACCGTTCCTTGAGCAAGCTGCGCGAGACGGGCGAGCAGGCAGCATACGCCCTGCGCGCTGCCGGCCTTGCCGCGCGCCTTGAAAGCGAAGCGCTCGACCGTCTGGCCGGTCCCTACATGCCGGCCGGCTCCGCTGCCGCCGCCGCGCCCCTGACGCCGCCCGCCGCGCGCACGCCTATTTCCGCGCCCCAGCAGCCTCAGCCCTATCAGGCGCCGGTCCAGCCCTTCCAGAGCGGCCCCAGCCAGACCCGTCCCTCCGCCTACGGAAATGGCGCCATGACGCCTCCGGCCTCTGCCCCCAGGCAGAGCCTTGACGATGATCTCTTCGAGGCGAGCGCCGAGGCCATCATCGCCGCCGCGCAGGCTGGCAATGATCACGGCATCCTGGAGGAGGGCCCTGTTGTCCTCGGCCGCCCATCGCCGCCCACGCGCGAGCGCGAGCCAGATCATCCGCCCCCGGCAAGTCTGCGCCGCCGCCATGATGACAGCGCGCCCGAAACCCCGCGCCGCCGTGCTTCCGATTACGTCGCCCCGCCGCCCCAGAGCATCAAAGTCCCAAATACTGGCAACGGCAACGGCAATGGCAGCAGTCATGGCAGCGGCCCCGCTCCCTGGCGCGAAATCATCTCCGACATCAGCAAGGACCAGGCCCCGCCCCAGGCCGACCGCGAGTCGATTGCCGAAGCCGTGGTCGAGCGTTTGCAGAATTCCGGCATCCCGCTGTCAGACGCGCTGAAGCCCAAAGCCAAGCGCCGCATCGCTGAAGCCGCCCAGCGCGGCGAGAAAGATCGCCACGCTGCCACCATCGAACAGGGCGGCAAGCAGTTTGACCGCGTGGTCCAGCGCTTGCGCGGCGACCCGCGCCTGATGGATATGGCCAAACAATTCGTCCGTTTCGAACGTACGGACGCGCTCGCGGCCCTCGAGCAGACCCAGAGCACCAGCCGCAATGCCAGCCCGCGCCTCGCCGCTTTCCTGCTGCTGGACGCCGCGCTCTAAGCTGCGTCCCTAAACGCCGACCACCTCGCTGCTGGTCGCTTCATCCTTGATCCATTTGATAAACGCCCGCACTTCCGGCGAAAGATGGCGCCCCTTCGGCCAGACCAGCCAATAGCCAAAATCAATCGGGATCGAGCCATTGGCAAACGGCGCCACCAGCCGCCCGGCTTCCAGATCAGCGGCCGCAATCGCCTGCTTGGCCAGCGCCACGCCCCGCCCTGCGGCGGCCGACTCGATCACCAGAATGCCCTGATTGAAGCGGGGCCCCCGGCCGCCCTCAACACCAGTCACTCCATGGGCGCGCAGCCAGCTTGTCCAGTCGGGGCAGGAGGGGTCGTTCTCCGAACTCTCATCATGCAGCAGCGTATGATGGCGCAGGTCTTCAGGCTTGCGGATGGCGTTCGCCCCTTCCAGCAGGCGCGGCGAACAGACCGGCAGCACCGTCTCATCCATCAGCTTTTCCGATTTCAGCCCGTCATAATTGCCCCGCCCATAGCGGATGGCGATGTCAGCGTCGGCCGTATTGAAATCGGTCAGCGACATGTCGGCTGAAATCCAGGCCTCGATGCCTTCATTCTGCTGCTGAAACCGCTCCAGGCGTGGGGCCAGCCATTTGGCGGCAAAAGACGGCGCCGACGAGATCATCACGCGCCCTTTCCGGGCAGGGGCCTGCATCACGCGGCCCGCCTCGGCGATCCGCTCAAACGCCTCGCGCACCAGCGGCAGGCTCGCCTGCGCGGCATCTGTCAGCAGAACGGAACGCCCCGTACGCTTGAACAACGGCGTCCCGGCAAAGTCCTCCAGCTGGCGGATCTGCTGTGAAATCGCGCCGGGCGTCACATTCAGTTCCTCAGCCGCCTGGGTGAACGACAGGCGCCGCGCCGCAGCCTCGAAGGCACGCAGCGCATTGAGCGGGGGTAGGCGATCGGACGGTTCTGACATAGATAGTTTCTCTAAATGATCGCTGTAGGGGTTGCCCGTTGCGCCTGAGGCGTCAAGCGGGTTTTGTGTATCCGTCGATGTAGTGTCTCTAATAAGAAAGTTCGCGCCATGCGCCAGTTCCCGGCCTTCTTTAACCTCGAAGGCGCCCGGATCGTCGTCTTTGGCGGCGGCGAAGAAGCGGCGCGCAAGCTGCGCCTGTTCAACGAGTCCGGCGCTGATGTCGTGCTCGTGGGCGGCTTTGACGACGCCGCGCTCACATCTGAGTTTGCCCGCCGGGTAGCAATCCTGCCGCGCGCCGAAATGGCCGCCGCGCTCGAGGGCGCCCGCCTCGTCATCATCGCCGAGGAAGATGCCGCCCACCGCGCCCGCGCCCTCGCCGCCGTCCGCGCCCGTAACATCCCCGTCAATGTCGTCGACCAGCCCGAAGACTGCGATTTCACCGTCCCCTCCATCCTGGACCGGGGCGAGATCGTTGCCGCCATCGGCTCAGGCGGCGCCGCGCCGGTGCTCGCCAAATCCATCCGCGCCAAGCTCGAAGCCCTGCTGCCCCAGCGCGTCGGCGAGCTCGCCGCGCTCGCCCGCTCGCTGCGCGGTTTCGTGGCAGAGGCCATCCCGGAGAAAACCGCCCGCCGCCGCTATTGGGAGCGCGCCTTTGCCGGCCCTGCCGCCGAGGCCGCCTATGCCGGAGACCTCGAGCGCGCCGAAGCCCTCCTGCGCCAGCAGGCCCGCGCCACCGGCCGCGCGCGCGGCGTCGTCCACATCGTCGGTGCTGGCCCGGGTGACCCGGAACTCCTGACGCTCAAAGCCCTCCGCCTCATCCAGGAAGCCGATGTCGTCTATTACGACCGCCTCGTCAGCCCGGAGATCATCTCCCTCATCCGCCGTGACGCCGCCCGCGTGCCCGTCGGCAAGTCGAAGGGCGACCATTCGGTGCCCCAGACAGAAATCCATGAACGCCTGATCGCCTCGGCGCGGGAGGGCCTGCGCGTCGTGCGCCTCAAGGGCGGCGACCCGTTCATCTTCGGCCGGGGCGGGGAGGAGCTTGAAGCCGTCCGCGCCGAAGGCATCGAAGTGCATGTCGTACCCGGCATTTCCTCGGCGCTCGGCTGCGCGGCCTCCGCCGGCGTCCCGCTCACCCACCGCGACCATGCCCAGACGCTCACCTTCGTCACCGGCCATGCCAAGGAAGGCGGCGTGCCCGATCTTGACTGGCCCGCCCTCGCGCGCCCGGCCCAGACGGTCGTCGTCTTCATGGGCGTCGATACGGCCCCGGCAATTGCCGAGAACCTCGTCGCCGCCGGCCGCGCCCCGGAAACCCCCGTGGCCATCATCGAGAATGGCACGCGCGCCGATGAGCTGCGCGTCTTCGGCACGCTCGCCGAGCTGCCATTCCTCGTCGAAGAAGAAGGCATCCGCGGCCCCGCGCTCCTGATCATCGGTGAGGTCGCAGGCCTCCCCGCAGAGCAGGGCCGCATCGCCTCCATCGTCACCGAAGCGTCCGGCTTTGCCTGGTTTGGCGCGCCCGCCCGCCAGCCAGATTTCAAGGAGTCCGCCGCATGACCTCCGTCCGCCCCAAGCTGAAACCCGAAACCCCCAAATCCGTGACCGCCTGGGAAACCGCGACCGGCCGCACCGTCTGGATGAAAACTGATGGATCGTGGACGGAAGATATCACCCAGCTCGGCGTGTTCACCGGCGATGAAGCCGAAGCCCGCCTCGCCGACGCCGCCCGTCAGGAAGGCCTCGTCACCGATCCGTATTTCATGGAGGTCACCGCAGAGGGCCAGATCACCGGCCGCGAGACGCTGCGCGAATCCCTGCGCGCCCATTATTCCGAAGGCGGATTTGACGGGGCGCCCCGCGAGCAGGAAACGGCCTGATGTCTGCCCCAAAGTTTGACGGGTTTACCCTCTATGGAGACCCCGTCTCCGGCAATTGCCTCAAACCCAGATGGACCGCTGACCTCCTCGGCATCCCCTACACATGGGTCGACATCGACGTGGTGAAGGGCGAGACACGCACACCCGCCTTTCTCGCTATCAACCCCGCCGGCCAGGTGCCCGTCGCGCGCTGGCCCGATGGCCGCACGCTGCCCCAGTCCAACGCCATCATGCTGTATCTCGCCGAAGGCTCCCGCCTTATCCCAAGCGATGCCTTTGCGCGCGCCGAAGCGCTCAGCTGGCTCTTCTGGGAACAGTATTCCCATGAAACCGCCATCGCCGTGCGCCGCTACCAGAAATACTACCTCAAGAAATCCGACACCGAGATCGACCCCGCTTTGCTCGTGCGTGGCAACAACGCCCTCGGCGTGATGGAGCAGCGCCTCACAGGCCGCGACTGGTTTGCCGGCGGCGCGCTCTGCGTCGCAGATATTGCCCTTGTCGCCTATACGCGCGTGGCGCATGAGGGCGGCTTCGATCTGCGCCTTTATCCCTCTGTCGCAAACTGGGTGCAGAGAACAGAAGATGCGCTGGGCATTCCCCACGCGCAGGAGATTGCATGACAGCCCTGAGCCCCACTCATGTGACGCGCCCCGCGCGGATACGGAGTCTTTAAAAATGTATCGTTATGACCAGTTCGACGCCCGCATTGTTGCAGAGCGTGTCGCCCAGTTCCGCGGGCAGGTGGCCCGCCGCCTGTCGGGTGAACTCCTGGAAGACGAGTTCAAGCCGCTGCGCTTGCAGAACGGCGTCTATCTCCAGCTCCACGCCTATATGCTGCGCATCGCCATTCCCTATGGCCAGCTCAGCCCCGTCCAGCTGCGCCGCCTCGCTGAAGTTGCGCGCGACTATGACCGGGGCTTTGGCCACTTCACCACGCGCCAGAACATCCAGTTCAACTGGGTCGCCCTGAAAGACATCCCGGACGTTCTGGAAAAGCTTGCCGAAGTCGAGATGCACGCCATCCAGACTTCGGGCAACTGCATCCGCAATACGACTACGGATCATTTCGCCGGCGCCGCGCAGGATGAACTCCTCGATCCGCGCCCCTGGTGCGAGATCATCCGCCAGTGGAGCACCTTCCATCCCGAGTTCGCGTTCCTGCCGCGCAAGTTCAAGATCGCCGTCACCGCCGCCGAGCATGACCGCGCCGCCATCCGCGTGCATGATGTCGGCCTCCACATCCGCCAGCAGGGCGGCGTCACCGGCTTTGAAGTCTGGGTCGGCGGCGGGCAGGGGCGCACGCCCGTCATCGCCACGCTGGTCAATCCCTTCGTACCCGAAAGCCAGATCCTCGATTATCTGGAAGCCATCATGCGCGTCTACAACCGCTATGGCCGGCGCGACAACAAATACAAGGCCCGCATCAAGATCCTCGTTACCGAGCTTGGCGAAGCCGAATACATCCGTCAGGTCGAAGAAGAATTCGCTGCCCAGCGCGCGCATGAAAAGATCGACATGCCCGCAGACGAAATCGCGCGCATCCACGCCTATTTCGCCCCGCCGGAACTCGCCGAAAAACCCGCTGTCTCTCAGGCGCTCGAAGCGGCCACCGCCGCAGACCCCGCCTTCGCCCGCTGGGCACGGATCAATCTGCATCCCCACAAAACCCCCGGCTACACCTCCGTCACCGTCAGCCTGAAGCCAATCGGCATCGCCCCCGGCGACGCGACCGACACCCAGATGGAACTCGTCGCAGACCTTGCCGAAAAGTTCGGCCACGGAGATATCCGCGTCAGCCATGCGCAGAACCTGATCCTCCCGCATGTCGCCCTCGACGACCTGCCGGAAATCTATGCCGCGCTCCATGCAGCCGGCCTCTCGGCAGCAAACGAGAGCCGCATCACCGACATGATCGTCTGCCCGGGCCTCGACTATTGCAACCTTGCCAATGCCCGCTCGATCCCGGTTTCTCTGGAAGTGCAGAAGCTCTTCGCAGACCCCGCTTATGAGGAAGACATCGGCCGCCTGCACATCAACGTCTCAGGCTGCATCAATGCCTGCGGCCACCACCATGTCGGCCATATCGGCATCCTCGGCGTCGACAAGAAGGGCGAGGAATTTTATCAGATCCTCCTCGGCGGCCGCGCAGACGAAAAAGCCGCCCTCGGCACCATCGTCGGCCCCGGCCTGAAAGCTGACGAGGTTCCCGGCGCCATCCACCGCGTCGTGGAATTCTACCGCGCCCAGCGCACCTCAAAGGACGAGAAGTTCATCGACACGCTGGAGCGCCTCGGCCACCAGCCCTTCCAGGAGGCGCTCTATGCCGCTGATTAAGAACGGCGCCGAGATCGCCAATGACTGGACCTTCGTGCCCGATGGCGCGGATTTGCCAGAAGAGGGGCATTTCACCACCTCCCTGACGCGCTTCCTCGGCCTCAAACAGGGCCAGGAAAACGGCCCGCTGCCCGATGGCGTACGCCTGTCGCCCGCCGACAAGGCCGAGGATCTGGAGCCCTATCTCGCCGAACTCGCGCTCATCGAGGTCGATTTCCCCCGCTACACAGACGGGCGCGGCTACAGCCAGGCCCAGCTGATCCGCCGCCGCTACGGCTATTCCGGCGAATTGCGGGCGGTCGGCCATGTGCTGAGGGATCAGATATTCTACATGCACCGTTCAGGGTTCGATGCTTACGAGACGGCCCGTGCTGGCCTATCTGAAGTAGTGGAAGCCTTGAACGAATATAGCGCGGTGTATCAGCCCGCTGCCGACCCTTCGGTCCCGGCCTTCCGCAGACGCAGCTGACCTCAGGAAGTACCCCGGCCCATGGCCTTTGAAACCGACACATTCGAGGAGCCCACCGACCGGCTCGCGCGCCTCAATGGCGAGCTTCGGAATGCGTCCGCGCAGGAAATCCTCCGCGCCGCCATTTCCCGCGAATGGCCGGGCGGGCTCACCTATGTGTCGAGCTTTGGCGCCGAAAGCGTCGTCATGCTCGCTCTCATTGCCGAGGTCGACCCGTCCCTCCCGATCGTCTTCATCGACACCGGCATGCATTTCCCCCAGACGCTGGACTATCGCGACAAGCTGATCGCGCACCTAGGGTTGACCAGTGTGCGCACGACCCATCCCGACAAGGCCGAGGTCAAGGCGGTTGATCCCAAAGGCCAGCTCAACA
>JBKBIZ010000029.1:10456-24787 GCA_046293975.1 Hyphomonas sp.
GCGCGAAATCACGCCGTCGGAAACCGAGCGCAAAGTGCTCGATCCCAAGAACATGCTCTGGAAAACCGATGCCGATGCCTGCTGCGCCCTGCGCAAGGTGCGCCCGCTTGAGCCCGCGCTGGTCGGCTTCGGCGCCTGGATCACGGGGCGCAAACGCTTTCATGGCGGCGCCCGGATGAGCCTGCCCGTGTTTGAACATGCCGATGGCCGCTACAAGGTGAACCCGCTCGCCAACTGGACGCAGGCAGACGTGGACGCTTACCTCGAAGAGAAAAACCTGCCCCGCCACCCGCTGGTGTCGCAAGGCTACCCCTCCATCGGCTGCTGGCCCTGCACCAAGCCCGCCGCAGACCCGAGCGATCCCCGCTCAGGCCGCTGGGCCGGCCAGAAGAAAACCGAATGCGGCCTCCACGTAGACCGCAACGAACGGCCTAGGGTCTTTTGATTATTGCTCGCGGCTGTTGCTGAGCCCTTTGGGCTCAGCGCCGCTGCGCCTGCGCCTTGCTTGTGGGGCGCTCCGCATTTGAGCTCATCCTGAGCGAAGTCGAAGGATAGAGCGGGCTCGCTTCACCCCCGCCCACCAAACACATGCGCCAGCGCAATCGCCGCCGCCGTCGCCACATTCACGCTGTCAAACCCCTCCGTCATCGCAATACGCACCGGCCGCGCCCGCGCGATCATCTCCGCCGGCAGGCCCGGCCCTTCGGCCCCCATCAGCAAGGCCACACGCTCGGGAACTTTCAGCGAGGGTAGGGGCTCGGCGTCCGCGCGCGGCGTCAACGCCCACACCTCATGCCCGGCCGCCTCTGCTGCCGCAATCAACTCAGCCCCCGTCCCGCCCTGGCTGAACGGCAGCCACAGCGCCGCCCCCGAAGAAACCCGGATCGCCTTGCGGTAAAGCGGATCACAAGACGCCGCGTCCAGCAACACAGCATCCGCCCCAAACGCCGCCGCATTGCGAAAACACGCCCCCACATTGTCATGGTTGGAAAGCTCCGACAGCAATAACAACGTAGAACAGCGGGGCTCATCCTGAGCGAAGTCGAAGGATAGAGACCCGCGCGCACGCGATGTCAAAAACTCCTTGGGCGGAATACTCTCTCCCTTCCGCCCACACGCCAGCACCCCCCGATGCATCGCAAATCCGGCCACCGCGTCCATCACGCCCTGTGCCGCCACATAAACCGGCACGCCGTCCGGCACATGTTCCAGAATATCCGAAAGCGGCCCCAGCCGCGTCTCACACAGAAACAGGCTCTCCACCCCAAACCGGCCGCGCCGCAGCAACGTCTCCAGCGTCACCTTGCCTTCAACGATAAACCGCCCGCCATGACCCCCCGTCAGGTCGCGCTCGCGGATGGAGACATAAGCCTCCACGCGCGGGTCATCGGCTGCGAGTATGGGGATAATCTCAGGCATGGTCTCCCATGCCCTGCCTTCGGCGCGGCATCAATCCAGCAACACGCCAATCATCGCCTGTGCGATCAGCCCGCTGGCCACGTCCACCAGATAAGCGTCGCGCTCCACGCGCACCCAGGAATAGCCTGGGGGTGCGGGCGCCAGATCATACCGGTCCCAATCAGAGATATGAACACGGCGATATTCGGGCGGCAGATGCTGGCCCTTGCCCCAGATCTTCTTGGCATGGCCGGGCGGCACCTTCCCCTGCTTGGCAAGGCCCGGCGGCAAGCTGTCACCGCGCGCAAAGGAAGGGGGATCAGCAAAGGCGGCAGAGCCCGCGCCCAGCGCGGCAGCTAAAACAGGAATAACAATCTTGAACGACATCGGCCTCGCGCCTCCTTCCTCTGCCCGACCAACGCCGGAGCAGGGGAGGAGGTTCCACGGGCGACCTCTCTCAGGCCGCCGCGGTCAGCGTCCAGTTGGGCTCAACGCCAAGCTCTGTGTGCAGATGCCGGATAATCAGGGAGAGATTTGAGAGGGAAGGATTGCCGTCGCTGGAGAGCATCCGGTTGAGGCTGCGCGCGGGTATCTCCGTGCGACGCGAGAGTTCCTCAAATCCGATCCGGCCCTTGATCAGGCTTCGAAGGGCATATTTGCCTTCTTCATCATTCCCGGCCGCCAGCTGCTCCAGCGCGTAGCCAAGCATGCCAACGGCCTCCTGATCATTCGCGTACAATTCCCGCAGATATTCAAGATGGGGGCGGGAGGGGGCGACCCTACTTTTTTCGGGTTTCATGGTTCAACAGCCTTTCTCTCGCGATCCTGATGTCTCTGTCCTGCGAACTTTTCACGCCTGAAATCAGTAGAAGGACAATTTCATCATTCTGGATGGAATAATAAATCCGGAGGCCGCCTTCAGCGTGTATCCGGTGTTCCCGCAACTGGCCCCCCAGAGATTTCCAGTCGCCGAAATTGCCGTCTTCGTCCGCATAGTGTTCTGTCCGCATGAGATACTCCGCCTAACCATAGTGAACGCGGCGGGGCGATGCCCCCCTTATCTCCTACGCATGTCCATGACATATATGTCATCTTTGGCGCAGATTCAATCCTACAAAAAAGCCGCGCCTCTTTCAGGAGACGCGGCTTCGAAGGCTATACTTCAGCGGGAAGTAAAGCTTACGCCCCAACCGGCAAGCCCTGTTCCTTCGCCATGCGCTTCATCGCCTTTTGCAGCTTCTCGAACGCGCGCACCTCGATCTGCCGGATACGCTCGCGCGAGACGTTATACTGCTCGGACAGCTCTTCCAGCGTCTTGGGCTCGTCGATCAGGCGGCGTTCGGTCAGGATGTGGCGCTCGCGCTCGGAAAGATCTTCCATCGCCTGCGTCAGCAGGTCCATGCGGGCGTCGAGTTCCTGGCGATTGGCGAAGGTCTCCGCCGTGCCGGGCTCGTCATCGGCCAGCCAGTCCTGCCATTCCATATCGCCGTCGGTGCCCATCGGCACGTTCAGCGAGGCGTCCGACCCGCTCATACGCCCGTTCATCGAATAGACTTCGGTCTCGGTCACGTTCAGCTTTTCGGCGATCAGGCGGGCCTGTTCGGGTTTCAGGTCGCCTTCTTCCAGCGCCTGCATCTCGCCCTTCAGACGGCGCAGGTTGAAGAACAGTTTCTTCTGGGCGGCCGTCGTGCCAAGTTTCACCAGGCTCCAGCTACGCAGGATATATTCCTGGATCGCGGCGCGAATCCACCACATCGCATAGGTCGCGAGGCGGAAGCCCTTGTCCGGATCGAATTTCTTGACCGCCTGCATCAGGCCCACATTGCCCTCGGAGATCACCTCGGCCATCGGCAGGCCATAGCCGCGATAGCCCATCGCAATCTTCGCCACGAGGCGCAGGTGGGAGGTGACCATCTTTTCGGCCGCTTCGGTGTCTTCATCCTCGCGCCAGCGGCGGGCGAGCATGAATTCCTCATTCTTCTCGAGCATCGGGAATTTGCGGATTTCGCTCAGATAGCGGCTCATGCCCTGTTCGGGGCTTAGCGCGACCGAGCTTTTTGCGTTTCCATTCGCCATGTTCAGTCCTCCTGTTCGGAGCCGGCCCCTCATTGGGCGGCCTGCCCCATTCTTAGAGCTCACCTGGAGCTTAGCCCCGCTCAGCGGCAGCGTCGTCACCGGGCGTGCGCAATTCAATCATCACGCAGTTGCATAAATAGGAATTGAGGCAGGCGTGTGGAAGAGGGGCCGGCGCGGGTTTCCGGCCGGAACACGTCTCTGTGTTGTCGCAGGGGTGGCCGCGCCTTTGTCGGCCGCCCATACCGAAAATGTAGGAGGGGCGGACGCCTGCGCAAGCCCTGTCCGAAAGTGTCCTGAAATGTCCCGAACTGTCCCAATTTGTCCCGGGATGTCCGGCATTATGACGCCGGTTGTCCCGCGATTGACCCGAAATGTCCTTAATTTTCAGACAGATTGCCCAGATCGACATCCTCGCGCGCCTGGCTGAGATAATCTTTCGACCGCATCTCGAAAAGCCGGCTCGCCGTCCGCTCAAACTCGAACGATCCGTCGCCTTCCGGATAAAGCTCGCCAGGTTCTGCCGCCGCGCTCGCCACCAGCTTCACCTTGGCTTCATAGAGCGCGTCGATCAGCCCGGTAAAGCGCATCGCCTCGTTGCGCTTGTCCGGAGAGAGGAGGGGAATGCCCTCCAGCATCACCGTATGAAACGTGCCGGCTATGGCCAGATAGTCGATTGGCCCCAAAGGCCGCGCGCAAAGCTCCGCGAACGTGAACCGCGCCACCCCGGCCGCCTCCCGGCTCACCTCCAGCTTGCGGCCCTTGACCGTCAGCACGCAGTGCTGAGGCTCCGCCCCCAGCGTCAGCCGGTCCCAGGCCTTGTCCAGCGCCGCCGCGTTTGTCGCGTCCAGCGGCGCATACCAGACCGGCGCCTCCACCAGCCTGTCGAGCCGATAATCGCGCGCTGACACCAGCTCCAGTACCTCGCAGCGCTCCTTTAATTCCTTGATAAAGGGCAGGAAAAGCTGGCGGTTGATGCCGTCCTTATAGAGGGCGTCCGGGTGGCGGTTGGAGGTTGCCACCACCGTCACGCCCCGCTGGAACAGCTGGTCAAACAGCCGCCCCAGGATCATCGCGTCGGCAATCTGGGCCACCTGAAACTCGTCAAAGCAGAGCAGCTTTGCCTCGGCCGCAATCTCCTTGGCCACCGGTGGGATCGGGTCATCCCCGGCAGACTTCACCCGCCAGGGAGAGCGCTTCTTTTCCGCGTCCGTCATTTTCCGCCAGACGCCCAGGCGCTCATGCACCTGCGCCATGAACTCATGGAAGTGGACGCGGCGTTTGGGCTTCGTGACGGCCTGCGCAAAGAACAGGTCCATCAGCATCGACTTGCCCCGGCCGACCCCGCCCCAGAGATAAACCCCGCGCACCGGCGCAGGTTTTCCTGAGAAAAATCCGGGCTTTGGCTGGCTGGCAAGGCGCGCGGCCAGCCCGTCGAGCAGATCGGCGGCGTCTGCCTGCACGGGGTCGGCCGTCAGCGCGCCGCTGGCCACCTTCGCCTCATACTTCGCGCGCACACCGCCCATCGGTTCGCCCCGCCTCAGCCGAACTTCTCGGCGATCTGCGCCAGGAAAGAGGTCCACACCCGCGGCTCCACCAGCAGCGTCGTCACAACGCCCACCACCGCCCCGCCCAGATGCGCCTCATGCCCGATGATCCGGTTTGCCCGCTGGGAGAGCACATAGCTCAACACCACAAAGCCCACCCCGAACACGATGCCCCACATCGGAATAATGAACAGAAACAGCAGCATGGAGAAAGGCGCGATCATGCAGAAGGCGAGGATAATCCCCGAGAGCGCCCCCGACGCGCCCGCCGCGCGATAGTCCGGATTATCCCGGTTCCACCAATAGGCCCACACGCTGCCCCCGATCAGGGAGGCGAGATAGATAATGAGGAAGTTCACGCCCCCCAGCTCATGCTCGATCACCGGCCCGAACATGTAGAGGCCATACATATTGAGGAAGAGGTGGGGCCCGTTGACATGCAGGAAGCCCGAGCTGATCAGCCGGTGCCACTCGCCCCGGTCCTTCATCGGTCCCACCCAGAGGATGTTCTGATTATTGAACGGCGCGCTGCGGAAGGCGATCAGGCTGGCAATCACATTCAGGATGATCAGCGTCAGCGAGGCCGGATAGGAAAAGATGTCTGCCATGGGTGGGGTCGTCTTTCCCTGAAAAAGCGAAACCGCCCGAAGCGGCTTCGGGCGGCTTAGCAAGTCCGGCCCTGGGGCGGCAAGCGCCCAGCCCCGTCAGGCGGCGCGAATCGCCGAGCGTGCGCCCGCCGCAGGCATCAGTTCCAGCAGGAAGTCTTCAAAAGACTCAGGGCGCTGGATGAAGCGGTTGAAATTCAGCCCGGCCTTGAAAACGGCCTGGGTGTGGATGTTGGCGCCGCAGCGGGCAGCCGAGGCCACAACTTCGTCGCGCTCAGGGCGGGAGGAGGCGACTGCAATGCGGTGCTTGCCCATATTGGCCACGCGCGCGACTGCCATATCCACATCATCGCCCGTTTCGGGCAGCTGAAGATCGACGATCACAAGATCAAAGCGCTCAAGGCGCAGGCGGCGCTCAGCGGCCAACAGGCCTTCCGCCATAACAAGATCTACCGGAATACGTGCACGCGCAGCCTTGTCGGCTGCATGCGCCAGCATCGTACGCACCGGCTCATGATCTTCGATCCAAAGCACTTTCATTAAACTCAACCTCGTTGAAAGTTTTGAATGTTCCTGGGGAGAGAGGTGTTAAACCGCCGCCCGTCTGACGTTCACATTGCCACGCGCATCTTGCGTCTTGGTAAAGCGAAACTTTCCGAAGTATTGAAATTCCGATGGATCTAAGGGTTTGCCGCAGAAAACACAGCTGGCTTTCCGTTTTCCTGCCTCGGCTCTATGATTTGCGTCATAAATCTTTGGGGGGAAGGAAGCGCGCTTTTCATGACCGATGAACCTCTCGCCCGCCCCACGCCGTCTTCAGCGCTGGCGGCCTTTCTCCCGGCGGAGGAACGCGCCGGCCTGCATATCGTCGACGCGCTGATCGAGGAGCGCTGCCCCCGTCTGCGCGCCAGTTCTGCCTGGCCGGTTGCCCGCCCGCTCCTCTATACCCTCCTTGGCTATGGCAAGGCCCGCCGAATGGCCGATGAACTCGTGCAACTGAACGGCCGGGAAAGTTTTGACCGGCTGTCGCAGCAGCTCGCCTTCAATATCTCTGCCGATGGTATGGACCGTCTCCCGGAAACGGGCCGCTGCATCATTGCCGCGAATCACCCCACCGGCCTGGCAGACGGGGTCGCCGTCTGGGAACTCCTGAAACAGAAGCGGAAAGACATCGTCTTCTTGGCCAATGCTGACGCCATCCGGGTCAATCCGCGCTTTGAGGATGTCATCATCCCGGTCGAATGGGTGCCCGAAAAACGCTCCCCGGCCAAGACGCGCGAAACCCTGAAGCGCGCCGCCGCCGCCTTTGCCGAGGAAAAATGCGTGGTCATCTTCCCCTCCGGCCGTCTCGCCCGAAGGGAAAGCGGCCAGATGATCGAGAAGGAGTGGTTTCCCACCGTTGTCGGCCTTGCCCGCAAACAGGCTGCCCCGATCATTCCGCTCAATCTCGATGCCCGCAATTCCGAACTCTTTTACCTGTTGTCTCAGCTCTCAGGCGAGCTGCGCGACATCACCCTCTTCAATGAGCTCCTCAACAAGCGCGGCTCGAAATTCCGGATGACCTTTGGCGAAACAATCCCTCCCGGCGCGCTGGCCGGTGATCCGGTGGCCCTCACCGACGCGCTGAAACACCATATCGCCTACGCGCTTCTGGAGGACCGGAACGCCCGCTTCTCCCCAGCGTAAACCAGGGCAGGGGCGCGCGTTCACACAAGCGCGCTTGCGAGACGGCCAAATGCGCCCTAGAGCGCCGCGCGATGATTGAGATTGTGCCAGAAAATCCAGGTCTGCATGCCGGCGCGATCGAAGCCCTCTTCGACGTGACCTTCGGCCCGGGTCACTTTGCCAAGACCGCAGAGCGCCTGCGGGAGAATTCCCACTCCCTGCCGGAGATCAACCGCGTCGCGCTTGAAGAGGGCAGGGTCATCGGCGTCTGCCGCGTCTGGCCGCTGGTTGTCGGCCCATCGCGCAGCCCCGCATTGTTCTATGGCCCGGTCGCCGTCGATCCGGCCCATCGCGGCAATTTTCTCAGCCTCAAGATTACCGAAGCGGCGCTTGAGGCCGGCAAGGCCGCCGGCTGGCCCGCAGCCATCCTGATCGGCGCCCACAGCCTCTTCGGCAAAGCCGGCTTCACTGTCGTGCCAAAAGGGCGTCTCACTTTTCCGGGCCCTCAGGACGCCTCCCGCATCATGGTGAAAGACCTCGCCGGAGATGCGAGCCTCCTGGAAGGCCTCGTCACCGCGCCCTGATTTTTTCTTGCGCGGCGCCGGAGGCGCTGACACACTCACCAACAGCGCACATGACCGCACCTTGTAACCTTGCCCGTCATCAAGAGGCGAGGGGGCGGTCCTTCGCGCTTCGGGAGGAAGAATGGCCGATATTGTCACCGGCCAGGACGAGCCGGTACAGCCAAAGGCTGGCCTGCGAGAGGTTCTGGTATCGCTTCGCCAGCCAAAGGTCGCCATCGCGATGGTCTTTGGCATCGCCACCGGCATGCCCCCGGTCATGGTCGGCAGTACGCTCGGCTACTGGATGCGCCAGGAAGGCATCGCGCTCGGCGCCATCGGCTTCATGGGCTGGGTGGGAATATTCATCTCCGCCAAATTCCTCTGGGCGCCCTTTGTCGACGCGATCCGGCTGCCATACATCGGCAAGCGCCTCGGCCATCGGCGGTCCTGGATGCTCCTTGGACAGATATTCGTCACCATCGGCACGCTCGGCATGGCTTTCACCGGGCCATCGGCGGGCCTTGCCGTCTTCGCCGGCTTTGCGATGCTCACCTCCTTTGCTGCCGCCACGCAGGACATCGCGGTGGATGCCTGGCGGATCGAAAGCGCGCTGGACGAAGAACAGGATCTGATGGCCTCGGCCTATATCCTCGGGCTTCGCTCGGGCTATTTCCTCGGCAATGTGCCTCTTCTGGCCGCGTCTGCCTTCATCGGCTGGCAGGCGGCTTATGCCTTTGCCTCGATCGGCGGCCTGGCCGGGCTCTCGGCCCTGCTTCTGGCGCGGGAACCCAAGAAGCCACGCGATTTTGTGCCCCTCACAGACCTGGGCCAGATCGGCAGCGCGCTCATCCGTCCCCTGAAGGTCTTCTGGCAGGATCACGGGAGAGACGTCTTCATCTTCCTGCCCCTGGTCGCGGTTTTCTTCATCCCGGACGGGATCATCACCCCGATGATCGGCCCGCTCTATATCGACCTGGGTTTCTCCACCACCGAGATTGCCGGCATGCGCACGGTGATCGGCTTTCCCGCCACCCTTGGCGGCGTCGTGGCGGCAGGGCTCATCGGCCTGCGCTTTGGCACAATTCCCGCTATGGCGATTGGTGTCACGCTGGCGGCAGTCTCCAATCTCGGCTTCTGCGCGCTGGCCCTGTCGGGCGGCTCGAAGCTCGTCTGGGCCGGCGCCACAGTGGTTGAGGGCTTCAGCGGCGGCATGGCTATGGCGGCCATCGTTGCCTGGGCGAGCCGGCTGACCAACCCCCTGGCCACCGCCGCGCAGTTTGCGCTGCTCTCTTCGCTGATGTCGTTGCTCAGCAATTTCCTCGGCGGCTTTGCCGGGCTTGGCGTCGTGGCGTTGCAGGGCGTTACAGGTTCGGCGATGGGCGGCTTTGCGGTCTACTTTGCTCTCAGCCCCGTGGCCGCCATCCCGCCGCTCATCCTCATCTGGAAGGTCAGGCAGCGGATGAAGCGGCCCGAGAGCGCTGCCTTGCCCTGAAGGGAAAGAGGTGCGCTTCAGCGCCCCTCGCGCCGCCAGGCCAGCAACAGGAACAGCATCAGTAAGCCCGCCGCCAATATCCCCGGCAACAGCCCCTGGCTCGTGGACGAGCGCACGGCATAAGCCCCGCGCTCGCGCAGGCCCAGCCAGTTGTTACCGGCCGCATTCTTCTGGTTGCTGCCCACGCGGCGAATGTCGGGAATGTCCGTGCCCGCCTTATTCAGCCGGAACACGCCCCCGCCCGTTGCCGTCGCCACCGGCGCGATGACGGCGGTGGTCGATTCAAGGTTGGTATATTCCTTCGGGTTCTCCGGCCCGCTCAGTGCAATCGCCTCCAGCCCGCCTGCGCGTGCCCTGTAGATGCCTAGCTCTTCAATCGGCGCCTCGGCGGTAAACGCGCCTGGTCCCGCCGGGCTCCAGTCCGGGGTGAGCAACTCGCCCTCGGGCGTCTGCACTTCCAGCGGCGGCGCCGCGTCGAGCAGCGTGCGCAGCTCGATCTTCGCCCGGCCCGCCTCGATGGTCAGCGCCAGGCGGCGCTCTTCAAGTTCAGGCTCTTTCATCATCCAGTGAACCACGCGGCGGATCAGCTCGGCAAATGGCCCGCCGCCATCATGCCCGCTCGCCCACAGCCAGATCTGGTCAGACATCAGCATGCCCACCCGGCCCTTGGATACGCGGTCCACAATCAGCAGAGGCCGCCCATCCGGCCCGCTCATCAGCACATCGCCGGCAACTGCATTGGCCTCGACATAGCGCATCCAGCCGCCCCAGCTCTGCCCGTCCAGCGGCGCGGTCACGGCATGGCGTTTGCCCGGCCCGGTCAGTTGCGGCACGAATTCGCCGGTGCGGATCACGCCGGTCGGAGAAGCAGGCAGCACCGAGGCGAGCGGCGAACGCGCAAGGCTCGCCGGCCCCGCAAACTGCTCGCCCGCCACGATCAGCAGCGCGCCGCCATCGGCCACATAGCGGGACATATTGGCCAGGTAGGCCTGCGTGATGACGCCCTGGCGCTCATACTGATCAAAGATGATGAGATCGAACTCGGTCAGCTTCTGCTCGAACAGCTCCTCGGTCGGAAACTCGATCAGCGCAAGCTCATCAGGGCGCGCATAGTCCACCTTGAAAGGCGGGCGCAGGATCGTGAAGTGAACGAGGTCTACGGACGGATCGGATTTCAGAAGGTCGCGCCATACACGTCCCGCCTGGTTGGGCTTGCCCGTCACCAGCAGCACGCGCAGCCGGTCGCGCACGCCGGCAATCGAGGTCGCCGCGCGGTTGTTCGCCAGGGTCAGTTCCTCCGGCCCCGGCGGGGCTTCGATCACGATGATATTTTCCCCGCGCCGCTCGATCTCGATCGGCACCGGCGTATCGGTTCCTGCCTCGACGCGCACCCGCTCCGGCGCCCCTCCGTTCAGGGAGACAGAGAGGTCGATCACGCCTCCGCGTGGATCATCGGCGCGTACCATGAGCGTGGCCGTCTCGCCCACAATGCCGAAATTCGGCGCATTGACGATTTCAATCCTCCGGTCACCGAGGTTCTCGTCGCCCGCCACAATCCCGTGCAGCGGCCCGATCAGCCCGGAGGTCCGCGCCGGGTCGGGAAGGTCATGCACCTGGCCGTCAGTCACGAAGATCGCTCCCGCAATCCGGTCCCGCGGCACATCTGCCATCAGGCCTTCCAGGGCGCCGTAAAGATAGGTGCCATCGTCCCCGGGGCTCGTTTCCAGCGTGCGCACTTCCAGCGTCGGGTCTTCGGCAAGCCTGGCCTTGATCGCGTCATAAGCGGTCTTGGCGGCGCGGTCGCGCTCCCCGAACTGCATGCTCTCGGACTTGTCCAGGATCAGCGCCGCGACCGAGGGCAGGGGCTCTCGCTCCTCATGCACCAGCGTCGGGTTGAGTAGCGCTGCGGAGATGACCAGAAGGCCCACCGCCCGCGTCAGCCAGGCGCGCCCACGCAGCCAGAAATAAGCAATCCACGCCCCGATAGAGAGCGTAACCAGGCCCCATAGAAACGGCCAGCCAAGGAAAGGCTCAAGGCTCAGGCGGACCGCTTCTGTCATCGCGGGCCTCCGTCGGGAATGCGGCCCGGAAGGCGCGGCTCAGGCATATCCCCGTCGCGTTCGCCCAGCCGTTCAAGCAAGGCCGGAATGTGCACCTGGTCATCCTTGTAGCTGCCTGTCAGCACATACATCACGAGATTGATGCCAAACCGGCGCGCCGTTTCCCGCTGCTGAGGCCCTCCGTCTACAGAGTACAGGTCGCGGCCATTGGCGTCCACTGCCCAGGCGGACACCCAGTCGGCATCACCTATGAAGAGGCGCGAAACCCCGTCACCGCGTGTTGCGCCAGCTTCTCCGGTCTTCTCGATCCAGAGGCGGCGCCCGGCAAAACGTCCCGGGAAATCCTGTATCAGGTAGAAGCTGCGTGAGAGAACATGATTGTCCGGCACCATCTGGAGTTGCGGCGCGTCGAGCCCTGCCAGCAGGCTCTCCAGCCGTGTCACATCAGTTTGCGACGCGGCGTCGCCTCCGGCGCGTGTATCAATTACCAGCGCCCCGCCCGCCCGCAGATAGGCGTTCAGCCGGGCAATTGCCGCTTCGGAGAGCGGCCCGGCATTGTCCGGCACAACAAAAAAGATGAGGGGGTAGAGTTCCAGCGCGTCAGTCTCAAGGTTTAGCGAATGGGGCTCGGCCGGCTCCACGGAAGTGCGCATGTTGAGAATGTTGGAGAGGCCGGTCAGGCCCGCCCGCGTGCGTTCGTTGAGGGCCCGGTCAGGCGTCTCGATATAGCCAAACCGCATGACCAGCGCCGCGTCGATTTCCTTCTGGCTCGCCTTGCCCTCAGGCAGGGGTACCACGCGCGTGGAGGGCGAAGGGATCGCCCGGTAGCTGCCATCAGGGCGGAGTTCATAGCCCTGCGCATGAGCTGCGTCCGGCGGCAGGAACGCAAAAGCGAGGATCAGCGCGCCCATCGCACTTCCCGTTGTCTTGGCCGCTGTCTTGGCCGCCACCTTACCCCGCCGCGTCAGCCCGCGGAGCCGTCCGGCTACGAACAAGGCAATGAACAGGTCCAGCGCCAGCAGCCCCGCCGCCAGCGCCAGCATCGGCCCGGCCAGCCGCAGCGAGCGCGCCTCCGCGTCGCCCAGAAGGCGGGCTGAAACCGGCCATTGCGTCATCAGTCTGGGCTCGGCGCTCGCGCCAATGTTCAGTGCGCGAGAGCCCGATGGGCCTTGATAAAGGCCCGGCGGATGGATCTCCGAGGGCTTGATATCTGCAAACTCCGCAGCCTTGATCGGCGCGGCGTTCTGGCTTGCCCTGGCCAGGCGGCCGAAACCGTCCAGAGAAAGCTGGGGCATGTACGTGCCGTCGCCATCCTCCACCGCTTCGCCGCGCCCGGCAGAGATCGCCCGGCGCAGCATTTGCTCGAAAAGGCCCGAATAGGCGAGGTCGCCCCAGTCCGGCCCGGCCGTGATGTGGAAGAGGATCAGGGTGCCTTCTCCCCGGCTGTCGGCGCTCACCAGCGGCGAGCCATCGGTCAGCCGCGCCCAGGTCTTGCGCGCCAGATCGGGCTCGGGCCGGGCAAGCACCTGCTGGCGCACGCGCACGTCGGCTGGCACAGAAAGCCCGGCAAAGGGCGAGGTCTCGGGGAAGGGGGCAAGCCCCTGCGGTTCTTCCCAGGCAAGCGCCCCGCCGATGGCGCGGGAGGAGCGCCGCAAGGTCACCGGCAGCAGGTCGTCCCCCTGCGCGGCAAGGCGCGGCCCGGCAAAGCGGATCAGCGCCCCGCCATTCTCCACCCATGCCGTCAGGCGCTCTGTGTCAGAAGTGGAAATCTGTCCGACATCGGAGAGTATGATCGCGTCGGGCGCCGCCGCCACCAGTGTCTCGATATCCCCGGTGGAGATCGACGCAAACGGCTCCAGCGCCTTGCGGATATAATGCATGTCCGAGAGTAGCGGCTGGGCCTCGGCGCCCGCGTCCACAAGGCCAACCCGCCGCGTCCGCTCGGCCGAATCCCAGAGCCATACCGTCCCCGCGCCCGGCCGTCCGGTCACATTGAACCGCGCAATCCGCGCCAGCGCGGCGGCCGGAATTTCAAACTCTGCTTCTGCTTCGCGCGCGCCGTCTGCAAACACCGCCTCAGAAGACCCCAGCGCGGAGCCGTCCTGCGTCAGCGCCGAAACAAACGCCCGCGCCGTCCCGCGCGTGTCGGCCCGTGCCAGGCGCACGGTGACGGCATCTGTCTCCGCAGAAAGCCCGGTTATCACCGCCGGTCCCTCCGGCGGGGCAGCAAACACGGTCAGCGGTGCCCGCGCGGCCAGCGCCGCTGCAAACGCTGCGCCGCCGTCGGTCTCCAGCCCGTCGCTGGCATAAAAGATGCGCGCCGGGGCGAGCTTTGAAGCGTCCAGCCGCGCCAGCGCGTCCACCCGGTCGCTCGCCCAGGGCTGGGGATCAAGGCTTGAGAGGCGCCGCGCCATGTCCGCACGCGACATCCGCTCAGCCGGGTCAGCGTTCAACTGGCGCGGGGCCGTCAGCAACAGATGCACCGCCCCGTCGCGGTCGCCCGCGTCCAGCGTCGCGCTCGCCGCATTGGTCAGCTCGCTCCAGCGCGGGGCAGAGGCCCAGCCATTGTCGATCACGATCAGCAGCGGCCCGCCGCCTGCCTCTGTGGTCCGCGCCCCCGGCGCCCAGACCGGCTGGGAAAGCCCGAGGATCGCAGCAATGACCGCCAGTGTACGGATCAGCCACACCCACCAGGGCGTGCGCGCAGGTGTCTCTTCCACCGGCTCGGCGCCTTCCAGAAGGCGCAGCGAGGGCAGCTCCGCTTCCTTCGGCGCCGGCGGCGTCGCCCGCAACACCCACCAGATCAGCGGCAGCGCCAGCAGCGCAAACAGCGCCAGCGGCGCCCCCAGCAGGAAGGGTCCGATGGCTGTCATGGTGCGGCCACCCGTCTTTCATCCCCTCTCCCCTTGGGGAGAGGGGTAGGGGTGA
>JBKBIZ010000029.1:24797-32516 GCA_046293975.1 Hyphomonas sp.
GAGGGGGCGCGACGGCGCGGTTCTGCGCGAATCGTTCGGCAAGAACGACACCTGTTGCGTGATGGGGAAGCGCTGCGGCTCCCTCACCCCCAACCCCCTCTCCCTCAAGGGAGAGGGGGCTTTGGCAGAAAACATCCTGCTCATCACCGCGCCACCCCGAACCGTTCAATCTCCGCCTTCAGCCGCGCCGCTGCCGATAGCGCCGGGCTGCCCGTCACATGCGTCACCAGCGCCCAGCCCATCCGCGCGGCAAGGCTCGCAAGTGCCTCGCGCTGCTCCGTAAACCGGCGCATATACTCCTCGCGCATCGTCTCGGCCCGGCCGAGGATGCGCTCCTGTCCTGTGCCCGGCCGCGACAGCTTCGTGCGACCCTCAAAGGGAAACGCAACCTCCACCGGCGCCGACACCGCCAGCAATATCCCCTCCGGACAGCGCCCGGCGAGTGGCCCCAGCCGCGCCTGCCATTCCGAGGGCGGATCATAAAAATCAGACGCCACCACCATCGTCGCGCTCGCCTTGGGCGGGGGCGGAAACTGCCCCTTGGTGCCGCGCAGGAGATCATCCAGCAGCCGGTCCACCGCCCGCTTGCCAAAGCTCGGATTGCGGCCAGAGCCCAGCGCGCCGATCCGCTCGCCATCCTTGGACATCATGATCGCCATCGTCAGCATAAGGAGGGTGGCTTCCTCGGCCTTGGTGCGCAGGTCGCCCGCGCCTTTCCAGCGAAAGCCCGCCGCATCATCGACCCAGAACAAGACCGTGCGCGCCGTCTCCAGCTCGCTCTCGCGCACAAAAAGTTCCGTGCCCTTGGCTGAGCGGCGCCAGTGGATACGCCCAGGCGCGTCCTCCTGCATGAAGCGGCGATACTGCCAGAAATTCTCGCCCGTCCCAGCGCGCCGCCGCCCGGCCGAGCCGATATGGGCTGCCTCAGAGGCTTCCGCCCTGAAGTTCAGCCCCGGCAATTGCCGGGCCAGGCTCTCGGCCTCTGCGCGAAGGTCGGCGGTGGGGTTCATTCCGTCAGCGGCGCCGCGCAAGCCTTGGCCGCGGCAATCTGCGCATCGGCCTCTTCATCCGTGGTGTGATCAAATGTGTAAGCCTGCGCGTCACCGGTCAGGTCATATCGCGCCGCCAGCGCGTCCCGCCCGGCCACCAGCGCTGCGGCTTCCGCCTCAAAGCCCCGCGTCTTCGCATTGTAAGCGTTCATCGCCTCTTCCGAGGCAAAGCGGATCACCATCAGCTTTTCTTCGCGCCCCGCCGCGTGCTGGGAAACATATGCCGCGCTTTGCGCCATCACGCCGCCACACATGGCCGCGTTCGGGACCGTCCCCGGCCACCCGGCACAGGCCGATGCCAGAAGCGCCGCCGCGCCGGCCAAAACAAAGCGAAAGCTCATCCCGCCTTCCTCACAAGATCATTGATCAGCTCACTGAGTTTCGGCGCGTCCCCGGTCGGGTCATACCGCATCGACATCCGGTGCCCGAGGCAGGGGTCGGCCAGTGCCTCAATATCCTCCATCGACGGGGCCAGCCGCCCACGCAGCAACGCCCGCGCCCTTGCCGCCAGCATCAAGGCCTGCCCCGCGCGCGGCGATGGCCCCCAGTCCACCAGCCGCTTCACGCGCGCGTCCGAGGTCTGCTCCGGCCGCGCCTCACGGATCAGCGTCAGGATCGTTGCCACCAGCTTCTCGCCGACGGGCATCTGGCGCACCAGCGCCTGGATCTTCAGAAGCTCGGCTGCGTTCAGCGCCGCCTTCACCGGCGCCTCGTTCCCGCGCGTCGTCTCGATCAGGATGCGCCGCTCGGTGTCGAGATCAGGATAGGCCACGTCCACCTTGAGCAGGAACCGGTCAAGCTGGGCTTCGGGCAGGGGATAGGTGCCCTCCTGCTCAATCGGGTTCTGCGTCGCCAGCACATGGAAGGGTGCCGGCAGATCATGGCGCGCGCCCGCCACCGTCACATGCTTCTCCTGCATCGCCTGGAGAAGCGCAGACTGGGTGCGCGGGCTCGCCCGGTTGATCTCGTCGGCCATCAGAAGCTGGGTAAACACCGGCCCTTTCAGAAAGCGGAAGCTCCGCTCCCCCGTGGGGCTCTCATCGAGCACTTCAGAGCCGAGAATATCGGACGGCATCAGGTCGGGCGTAAACTGGATACGCTGGTTGGCAAGGCCAAGCGCGGTGCCCATCGCCTCGACCAGCCTTGTCTTGGCAAGGCCCGGCGCCCCGATCAGCAGCGCGTGCCCGCCTGCCAGCACAGCGGCGAGCGCAAGCTCCACCACCTTCTCCTGGCCAAACACGGCCTTGCCGATCTCGGCCTTCACCCGGCCAAGCGCTTCAGCGGCGGCTTCTGCATCTGCAACGGGGTTTTCAGGGTTCACTGTGGTATCGGCCATATGTTCAGGCGCCTCCGGCTTCACGTCTCTGGCTATCAGCCCTATGTCTAAGGCGTCATTTTGGCGGAGAAAGATGTGACATCCAGTCCCGGCACAATTCTGAGCGTTGAGGAAACGCTTAAGGCCATCCTGCCGGAAGGCAAGTTTGGTGCTGAGTTGCCCCCTGTAGAGACATGGAATCCCGCAGGGGTGAAGGATATCGGCATGGAAATCCGCGCTGATGGCAGCTGGTGGCATGAAGGCGGCGAGATAAAGCGCCCGGCGATGGTCAAACTCTTCGCCCGCATCCTGCGAAAAGACGCGGACGGGCAGACCTTCCTCGTCACGCCTTACGAGAAAGTGATCGTCGCGGTCGAAGATGCCCCCTTCCTCGCAGGCCGCCTTGATGTGCTGGGCACGCCGGGCCGGGGCCAGGAAATCGGCTTCGTCACCACGCTCGGCGATGTCACGCTGGCCGGCCCAGACCGCCCCATCCGCGTCGAAACAGACCCCGAAACCGGCGAGCCCTCACCCTACGTCCTGGTGCGCGGCCGCCTGGAGGCGAAGCTTGCCCGCTCTGTCTTCTATGAGCTGGTGGATCTGGCCGAACCATCCCCCGATGACGAGACGATTCTGGGCGTCTGGAGCAAAGGGAGTTTCTTTCCTCTCGGACCTGTGGCTTGAGACCGCCAATGTCCTTTCGCAACCTCGATGACTTTGTAGACCGCGTCACCAGCAAGCTCGACCCGCCCGCCGGGCAGGGGCGCCTCACCGATATGGGCGACATGGATTTCCTCACGCCGGAGGAAGTCGCCATCATCCGCCCGGCCGCCGTCCTCTTCGGCGTCATTCCCCGCAAGGAAGGCCCCACCGCGCTCCTCACCCTGCGCCCGATGACGATGGCAGACCATGCCGGCCAGGTCGCGCTGCCCGGCGGCAAGGTCGACCCCATCGACCTCGATGAAGTCGCCGCCGCCCTGCGCGAGGCCCATGAAGAGGTTGGCGCCCATCCCGATGATGTGGACGTGCTCGGCAAGGCCTCGCCCTACATCACCGGCACGCGCTACCGCATCACGCCGGTCGTGGGCCTCCTGCCGGCCGATTTCCAGCCCATCCCGGAGCCCGGCGAGGTGGAAGCGGTCTTCGAGACCCCGCTTGAGCTTCTGATGAACCCCAAAAGCTACGCCACCGGCCAGGGCTTCTACCGGGGCGCCCAGCGTGAATTCTACGAGATGCCCTATAATGGCTACCGCATCTGGGGCGTCACCGCCGGCATCATCCGCCGCCTCTACCAGACGCTTTACGAAAGCGATTGACGATACGCCGCGCCTTGAGGGTTTCTCAAAACCTTTCAGGGCCCTATGTAAGGCGTAGTGTCAAAGCCAAGGAGAAGCACCGACATGGCCGGACGCCTCCTATTTGAACTCTTCATATTCTCGCTGCCGTTCCTCGTGTTCGGCATTTACGCGCTTGCGACCCGCTCTGCGGAGGATGCCGGCAAGCGCAAATGGCCGATCCAGATGCTGTTCGTCATTGGTCTCGTCCTGGCCACCATCGCCTGGTTTGTGCTGATCCTGCTGGAGCCGCGTGACCGCAACATGTGTGTCGAGCCCGCCCGCTATGAGAGTGGCCAGCTCATCCCTGCGCGCACATACCCTTGCGAGCGTCATACCGAAGATGTTGGCCTCCAGCGCAAATTGACCAACCCGTCCGAGACCCCGGCGCAGGCCCCCGCCGATGACCCGACCTGACCGGATCACGGCAGACTGGCTCACTGCGCCCGCCAGCCGGGCGGTCATGGCCGCGCTTGAAGCGGCTCGCAAAGACGCCTCCCGCTATGTCGGTGGATCGGTGCGCAACACGCTGCGCGGGGTCAAAGCCGATGATGTCGATATCGCCACCCAGTTGCTCCCGCAGGAAACTGTCGCCGCCCTTGAGGCCGCCGCCATCCGCGTCATCCCCACCGGCCTCGAGCACGGCACCGTCACCGCCTTCTACAAGGGTGTCCCCATCGAGATCACCACCCTGCGCCGGGATGTCGAAACCGATGGCCGCCGCGCCGTCGTCGCCTTCACCCAGGACTGGGCCGAGGACGCCGCCCGCCGCGACTTCCGCATGAACGCCATCTATGCCGGGCCGGAGGGGGAGCTTTACGAAGTCATCCCCGGCTCGATCGAAGACGCTCTGGCCGGCCGCGTCATCTTCATCGGTGAGGGCGATCAGCGCCTGATCGAGGACTATCTGCGCATCCTGCGCTTCTACCGGTTCAATGCCTGGTATGGCGCGGGCATCGACGAAGACGGGCAGGGCGCCTGCGCCCGTCAGCGCGAAGGCCTCCGAAAGATCGCCGCCGAGCGCATCTGGAAAGAGCTGAAGCGAACCCTCGCCGCGCCCGATCCGTCCGCTGCCCTGCGCGCCATGCAAGAGGCCGGCGTCCTCGACGTCATCCTCCCCGCCGCCACCGCCGACTCCCTGCCGGGCCTCGCCGCCATCGAAGCGGCCAACGCCCTGGCGCCCGATCCGATGCAGCGCCTCATGGCCCTGCTGCCCCGCCGCCAGCGCGATGTCAGCGAAGCGGCCAGCGCCCTGCGCCTCTCCAATCAGGAAGCCGCCCGCCTGCAAGCCTGGGCAGACCCGGCGCTGGGCCATGTGCTCGCCCTTGGCGCGGCCGCCCGGCGCGAAGCCTTCTACCGCTTCGGCCCCCAGACCGTCCTCGACCGCGCCCTCATCGAAGCGGCCAGCGGGGGGGAGGGCACGCTCGCCCCAATCCTGCAAGACAAGGCCAGCTGGATGCGTCCGGTCTTCCCCGTCACCGGAGACGACGCCCTCGCCGCCGGGCTCAAAGGCGCTGAGATTGGCAAGCGGCTCCATACGCTTGAGCAGGCCTGGATCGCGTCCGGCTTCCGCCTCTCCAGGGAAGATCTGGTCTCGCGCCTGAAGTGACGTCCACCTGTCCTGGAATGTCCCAAACTGTCCCGGATTGTCCTGATCTGTCCAGGAGTGTCCGGGAAATGACCCGGAATGGCGCCCTTGGTTCCCAGAATGGCGCCCTCATGTTATAACGCATGTTATTCCATCAGGAGGCCCCCATGACCAAGCTGAAAATCCGCAAGATCGGCAATTCCCTCGGCGTTGTGCTGCCCAAGGACGTGATCGACCAGCTCAAGGTGAAAGAAGGCGATACGCTCGATGTCCTGCCCACCGAGGCCGGTGTCACACTCTCGGTCTCCGATGAAGAGGTCGACAAGCTGATGCTGATGGCTGAGCGCATCATGGATGAAAACCGTGAGGTTCTGCGGGCACTTGCGAAATGAGCGAGCCCGTCTGGCTGCCGCTGGAACTGTTGATACGCCTACACGACCGGCAGATCGAGCTGCATGGCGGGCTGCCGGGCACGCGCGATCCGGGGCTGCTCGAAAGCGCGGTCGCCCGGCCCCTGAACGCCTGGTCCTATGGCGAGACAGACCTTTTCACGCTTGCTTCGCTCTATGCAGGCGGCCTCATCAAGAACCATCCGTTCCTGGATGGCAACAAGCGCATCGGCTTCCTCGCTGCGCTCCTCTTCCTTGAGGCCAATGGCTGGAAAATGGCCGCGCCCATGGCAGAGCGCCTGGCCTTCACCCTGCAACTTGCCGCCAGCGAAGTGAGTGAAGAGGTCTATGCCGCCTGGCTCCGCCGCTCCTGCGAAAAGCTCTGACCTTTCAAGGCCATTTCACCACCGGCGGCATGGATGAGAGAATGCTCTCGATATTTCCGCCCGTCTTGAGACCAAAGGTCGTGCCCCGGTCATAGAGGAGGTTATACTCCACATACCGGCCCCGCTGGATCAGCTGGGCTTCCCGCTCTGCCTCGCTCCACGATTCGCTCATGCGCCGGCGCACAAGGGCGGGATAAATCTCGGCAAATTTCCGGCCGACCTCCTGGGTGAAGGCAAAATCGGCCTCCCAGTCGCCGGTATTGAACCGGTCATAAAAGATGCCCCCGGTCCCGCGCGGTTCGCTGCGATGGGGCAGGTGGAAATAGGTGTCGCAAGAGTCCCTCATCTGCGCGTAGTCGGCGCCCGGATGGGTATCGCAGGCCGCTTTCATCGCGGCGTGAAAATCCACGCTGTCTTCAAAGCTCTGGTCGCGCTGGTAAGCGAGCAGGGGGGTGAGGTCGCCGCCCCCGCCAAACCAGCTCTGACTGGTCACCAGCATCCGCGTGTTCATATGCGCGGCGGGTACGCGCGGATTGCGCGGATGGGCGATCAGCGAAATCCCGCTCGCCCAGAACCGCCCGCCGGACATGTCCGCCCCCGGTATCTGCGCGGCAAACGCTTCGGAAAACGTCCCGTGAACCTCGGAGAAATGCACGCCGACCTTCTCGAACACCTTGCCGCGCATCAGCCCCATCCGGCCCCCGCCGAGATCTTCGGCGCCATCGCCCCGGCGCCAGTCTTTCAGCGCGAATCGCCCCGCTTCACCGCGATACAGCGGAGGACCAGCTGCGTCTTCAATCGCCTCGAACCGGGCAATGATGTCTTCCTGAAGGGCGCGGAACCAGGCGCTTGCCCGGGCCTTGTATGCGGTAAAGCCAGCAGTCTCGGTATCGGTCATCATGCCCGACTGTTGCGCTGTGGGCATTTGCCTCGCAAGTCCCCTGTTGTCACAGGGGCAGATCGGCGGTAACGCCCTGACCCAACTGGGGGCAGGTCGCGCAGATTCTGCCGCGCCCCGCGCCTACTTGCCGCAATGTGCGGCCCGCGCAGCTTTAGTAAAGACAGCGGCTAACGCCACGCATCAGGGACGGATAGACACGTGACGACAGAGACCCATGCCGAGGCGGTCGATGAAGACCGCCGCAACTTTATTCACATCGCCACCGGCACTGTCGCGCTCGGCGGAGTCGCGATGTTCGCCTGGACCCTTGTGGACCAGTGGAACCCGGCTGCCGACACCCGCGCGGCTTCGGCGCTGGACGTGGACGTTTCCAAGGTTCCGCTGGGCGGCGAGATCCGCATCCTGATCGGCGGCAAGCCGTTCTTCGTGCGCCACCGCACCCCGGCCGAAATCTCGGCCGCCGAATCGGTCAACATCTCGATCCTGCCAGACCCTGAAAGCGACGAGGCCCGTCTTCGTCCGAAGGCCGATGGTTCGCTGAACAAGGCGATCCTGGTCACCTCGGGTTCCTGCACCCACCTTGGCTGCGTCCCGGTCGGCCCCTCGCAGGGCAACACCGGCGACTATGGTGGCTGGTACTGCCCCTGCCACGGGTCGCACTACGACACGTCGGGGCGTATCCGCAAAGGTCCGGCGCCGACCAACCTTCCCGTTCCCAACTATCGCTGGGTCTCTGACTCGGTCGTCAACATCTCCC
>JBKBIZ010000002.1:0-97462 GCA_046293975.1 Hyphomonas sp.
TGGCCAAAGCCCCCGCCCAGGAAAGGCGCCGAGCCCATCTGCCAGAAGAGCCAGCTCAGAGCTTCAGCGCGCTTGGGATGGGTCTTGGGCAGGAAGGCGCCGAATTTCTCGGCGAGGTACATCAGGATGGCGCCGGATTCAAACACCCGGACGCCCGAATCCAGCGACCGGTCAAACAGCGCCGGGATCTTGGAGTTGGGGTTGATGTCGACAAAGCCGGAGGTGAACTGGTCGCCATTGCCGATATTGATCAGCCAGGCATCATATTCAGCGCCGGAATAGCCAAGCGCCAGCAGCTCTTCGAGCATCACCGTGACTTTGACGCCATTGGGCGTGCCGAGCGAATAGAGTTGCAGGGGATGTTTGCCTACAGGGAGGGCTTTTTCCTGCGTCGGGCCGGCAATGGGGCGGTTGATATTGGCAAAACGCCCGCCCGCATCCTTGTTCCAGGTCCAGACTTTCGGGGGGATGTAATCGGAATCTGACATGGGGCGTTTCCTTCAGCATGGGTGCCATCTTGCAGGCTTAAGGTCTGACTTAAACCGCATTTCACAAGGCGCAAAGCGTTCCGGCCGGAAACAGGCCTTGCGCGATTGGCGCGGCTAGATTATCCGGGCAGCCCTTCTCGTAACAATCGGAGTTTCTAGATGTCTGTTTCCAGCTCATCTTCTTCCAGTCTGATCGCGTTCGATGAAGCGCGCGCAGAGGCTTACGATACCCAGTTTCAGATGGGCCGGCCCTTCATGGACAATCTCCATCTGGTGACACGCATTGTGCTGGCCGGCCTACCGGCGGACGCGCGCATTCTCTGCGCCGGGGCGGGCACGGGCGCCGAAGCGCTTTACCTGGCTAGCGTATTTCCTGGCTGGCAGTTCACGCTGCTCGACCCATCCGAGGCGATGCTGAACGTAGCGCGCAGGCGGACGGACGCTGCGGGCGTCAGCGACCGGTGCACCTTTCATGTGGGCTATATGGAAAGCCTGAACGCCCCTGCCCCGTTTGACGCGGCCACCTCATTCCTCGTGTCGCATTTCATTACGGATACGGACGAACGCCAACGTTACTTCAACGAGATTTCCGCGCGCCTGAAACCGGGCGCATTGTTCGTGAACGCCGACATTGCCGCTGACATGACGGCGGAAACTTTCCCGGCACTAATGGAGGCCTGGCTCGGCTTTTACGCGCTATCGGGAATGCCCGAAGAAGGCCGCAAGGCGTTTCCGGAAATGTTTGGGCGCGATGTGGCCGCACATCCGCCCCAGAAAGTGGAAGAGCTGATCAAAGCAGCCCGCTTCGATCAGCCCGTTCCGTTCTTTCAGTCTCTGATGATCCGGGGATGGTTCACCCGGAAACAGAGTTAGACTTCGAGCAGCATCCGCTCGGGATCTTCCAGCGCTTCCTTGACGCGGACGAGGAAGGTCACCGCTTCCTTGCCGTCAACGATGCGGTGGTCATAGCTCAGCGCAAGATACATCATCGGGCGGATGACGATCTGGCCGTTGCGGACGATCGGCTTGTCCTCGATGCGGTGCATGCCCAGCACGCCCGACTGCGGCGGGTTGAGGATCGGGGTGGACATCAGCGAGCCATAGATGCCGCCATTCGAGATGGTGAAGGTGCCCCCCTGCATATCGCCGATGGTGAGATCGCCGTCGCGGGCTTTCTTGCCGAGGGCGGCGATGGCTTTCTCGATGCCGGCCAGCGACAGGTCGTCCGCGTCGCGCACGACGGGCACGACGAGGCCTTTCTCGGTGCCAACGGCCACGCCGATGTCATAGTAATTCTTGTAGATGACGTCCTGGCCGTCGATCTCGGCGTTCACCGCCGGGACTTCCTTCAGCGCATTGACGCAGGCCTTCACGAAGAAGCTCATGAAGCCGAGCTTGATGCCATGCTTGGCGACGAAAGCGTCCTGGTGCTGTTTGCGCAGATCCATGATCGCCGACATGTCGACATCATTGAAGGTCGTCAGCATCGCGGCCGTGTCCTGAGCTTCCTTCAGGCGGCGGGCGATGGTCTGACGCAGACGCGTCATCCGTACACGTTCTTCGCGGGGGCCGGTTTCGCGCGGTGGTTTTGCGGCGGTGTCAGGCATGGTCGAGGCGCTTGCTTTCGGTTGGTTGACGTAGGCCAAGGCATCCGCCTTGGTGGCGCGGCCATCGCGGCCGGTGCCGGGGATGTCAGACGCGCTGACGCCGGCTTCGGTGGAAATGCGGCGCACGGACGGAGACACCGGGCGGTCGCCGGTGGCGGCCGACTGGGCGGCGGCTTTGGGCGCTTCGGCCTTGGCGGGGGCTTCGGCAGCTTTTGCCGGGGCTGCGCCAGACGCGCCGATCCGTGCAATGACGGAACCGGGCGTGACGGAGTCGCCTTCCTTGACCAGCCATTCGAGGATCACGCCATCGGTGGGGGCCGGAACTTCCAGCGCCACCTTGTCGGTCTCGATCTCGGCGATGGTTTCATCCTTCTTGACGCTGTCACCGACCTTCTTGGCGAAGTTGGCGATCGTGCCTTCGGCAACGCTCTCGCCCATGACGGGGACTTTGACGTCCGTAGACGCACCCCCTGAAGCGGCGGCGGGCTTGGCTTCGGCGGCTTTTGGCTCCGCCTTGGGTTCGGCCTTGGCGGCTTCCTTGGCGGGCGCGGGCTTGGACGCGGCAGCGCCATTGGCGTTGAGGCGGCCAAGCAGCGCGCCGATATCCACGGTGTCGCCTTCCTTGGCCACGATTTCCGACAAAACGCCGTCTTCAGAGGCCGAGACCTCGACGGAAACCTTGTCGGTTTCAAGTTCGACGAGGACTTCGTCCTTCTTCACCGTATCGCCGGCAGATTTCAGCCATTGGCCGACGGTGGCTTCGGTAACGCTTTCGCCGAGTGTGGGAACAACGATGTCTGTCATGTGTCGTGTCCGTCTCTTCTTATGGATTATCAGGGAGAAACGATCCGGTCATCGACCGGATCGGGCGAAAGGGCTGTCTTGAGAAGGTTGGCCTGTTCGGCCTGGTGCTTGGACAGGAGGCCCGTTGCGGTCGCCGCCGAGGGCGGACGGCCGGCATATTTCGGGCGCGGCTGTTTGTAGCCTGCCTGGACGGCGCACCATTCGATCTCGTCACGGATGAAAGTCCATCCGCCCATGTTGCGCGGCTCTTCCTGGCACCAGACAAGCTCCGCGTGCGGGAAGCGTTTCAGCTCGTTGATCAGCGACTTGCGCGGGACCGGATAGAACTGCTCGACGCGCAGGAGGTAAACATCGTCCTGGCCGGTGGCTTCGCGCGCTTCGAACAGGTCATAATAGACCTTGCCCGAACAGAGCACGACGCGGCGGACCTTGGCGTCCTTGGCGAGCTTCACCTTGCCTTCGCGGCCCGGTGTTTCCGCGTCATCCCAGAGGATGCGGTGGAAGGTCGACTTGGTGTTCATGTCGTCCAGCGTCGAAGTGGCCAGCTTGTGGCGCAGCAGCGATTTGGGCGTCATGATGACCAGCGGCTTGCGGAACTCGCGGTGGATCTGGCGGCGCAGGGCGTGGAAATAGTTCGCCGGGGTCGTCAGGTTGCACACCTGCATGTTGTCTTCGGCGCACATCTGAAGGAAGCGCTCAAGGCGGGCCGAGGAATGCTCCGGACCCTGACCTTCATAGCCATGCGGCAGGAGCATGACGAGGCCCGACATCCGCAACCATTTGCGTTCGGCCGAGGAGATGAACTGGTCATAATAGACCTGCGCGCCGTTTGCGAAGTCCCCGAACTGGGCTTCCCAGCAGGTGAGCGTGTTCGGATCGGTCAGCGAGTAGCCATATTCGTAGCCGAGCACGGCTTCCTCGGAGAGGAGCGAGTCGATCACTTCATACGGCGCCTGGCCGTCACGGATGCGGTTGAGCAGGGTGATACGGTCCCCGCTCGTCTGGTCGACGATATGGCTGTGGCGCTGCACGAAGGTGCCGCGTCCGCAATCCTGGCCGGAGAGGCGCACCGGGAAGCCTTCGTCCAGCAGGCTGGCGAAAGCGAGATGCTCGGCGCCGCCCCAGTCGATATCCTTGCCGGTTTCGTAGCTTTCGCGGCGGCGGGCGATCACGCGCTCCACCGTCTTGTGCGCGTCAACGCTACCTGGAATGCTGGTGATCGCGTCACCGAGTTCCTTCAGGCGCGTCTTGGAGACGCCCGTCTTGCCGCGCCGGTCATCGTCCAGCGGCAGGCCGAAGCCTGACCATTGGCCTTCCAGCCAGTCGGCCTTGTTGGTTTTCAGCGTCTTGCCCGCATCGAAGGCGCGGTCGAGGAAATCCTCGAACTCCTTCACCTGCGTCTCGACCTCGGCGGCCGTCAGCAGCCCCTCGGAGACAAGGCGCTGGCCATAGATTTCGCGCGTGGACGGACGATCCTTGATGACGCGGTACATGACCGGCTGGGTCATCGTCGGATCATCGCCCTCATTGTGGCCGAAGCGGCGGTAGCAGAACATGTCGATGACGACATCCTTTGCAAACTTCTGCCGGTATTCGGTGGCGACCTTGGCGGCATAGACGACCGCTTCAGGATCATCGCCGTTCACATGGAAGATCGGCGCCTGCACCATCAGCGCCACATCCGACGGATAAGGCGAGGAGCGCGAATACATCGGGCTCGTGGTGAAGCCGATCTGGTTGTTGACGATGAAGTGGATAGTGCCGCCCGTGCGGTAGCCCTGAAGGCCCGAGAGCGCGAAACACTCAGCCACAACCCCCTGCCCTGCGAAGGCCGCGTCCCCGTGCAGCAGCAGCGGCATCTTGTGGGAGCGGTCAAGCTTTCCGGTCTGGCGGGATTCCATGAACTGCTTGGCGCGCGTGCGGCCGAGCACAACCGGGTTCACCGCTTCAAGGTGAGACGGGTTCGGGTTCATGGTGAGGTGGACGACATTGCCGTCAAACTCACGGTCCGATGAAGCACCGAGATGGTATTTCACATCGCCCGAGCCGAACTCGCCCGCGCCCTGTGTCGAGCCACCCTGGAATTCGTGGAAAATCTTCTCATAGGCCTTGCCCATGACGGCGGCGAGCATGTTGAGGCGGCCCCGGTGGGGCATACCGACAACGATCTCGTTCACGCCGAGAGCGCCGCCGCGCTTGATGATCTGCTCCAGCGCCGGAACCGCCGCCTCACCGCCATCCAGACCGAAACGTTTCGTGCCCGGATAGCGCTTGTGCAGGAAGCGCTCGAACGCTTCGGCTTCGATCAGCTTGCTGAGGATCGCCAGCTTGCCGCGCTTGCTGAAGGCGACGCCCTTGTCGGGGCCTTCGATCCGCTCCTGCAGCCAGGCTTTTTCCTCAGGGTCGGAGATGTGCATGAACTCGATGCCGAGCGTCGAGCAATAGGTGCGCCGCAGGATGTCGAGCATCTCTGCCGGGGTGGCGCGCTCGAGGCCGAGATAGCCGTCGATATAGATGCTGCGATCCATGTCAGCGGGGCCGAAGCCATAGCTGGCCGGGTCAAGCTCAGGCTGGTCGCCGAAGCCCGAAAGGCCGAGCGGGTCGAGCTGGGCTGCCAGGTGGCCGCGCATCCGGTAGGCGCGGATCATCATCAGCGCGCGAATGGAATCGGTGACCGCGATGGCAACATCCTCTGCCGCCATGCCGGGGGCACCGGATTTGATCTTTTTCTCGATCTTGGGTTCGAGCAGGGCCCAGTCGCCATCAAAAGCGGCAATCTGCTCGCTTGAGGCCGGACGGGGCCAATCCTTGCGCTTCCAGCTTGCGCCGGCGGCGTTCTGTTTGGCGCTTGCCGGTTCATCGCCGAGTTCGGCAAAGAAGGCGCGCCAGCTTTCAGGCACAGAAGCGGGGTCTTTGGCGTAAGCCGCCTGCATCTGTTCCAGCCACTGGGCAGAAGCCCCGTAGAGGAACGCAGTATCCAGCATTGCCGCATTGCCCGTGCTGCGGGGGCCATTCACCGGGCTGCCATCGTCGGCCATATAAGGTCCATCCTTCCAGAGTTGCCGCCCCCGGCGACTGATATAGGGACGGACGATACCCCCTGCCCCTAGGTGAAGCAGGTTATGTTGCAACGCCCGCCCCCGAATCGCCGGGAGCGGGCGCCGCTAATCCTAACTATAGGGTCTTTCTAACCCTTTAGCACCTCGACAAGTGTCGTACCGAGACGTGCCGGGCTGGGGCTGACGCGGATACCCGCAGCCTCCATCGCAGCAATCTTCGACTCGGCATCACCCTTGCCACCGGAAACGATCGCGCCGGCATGGCCCATCGTGCGGCCAGGAGGCGCTGTGCGGCCTGCAATGAAGCCAGCCATCGGTTTCTTGCGGCCTTTTTTGGCTTCATCCATCAGGAACTGAGCGGCTTCTTCTTCGGCAGAGCCGCCGATTTCACCGATCATGATGATAGATTTTGTTTCGTCGTCGGCCAGGAACATTTCCAGGATGTCGATGAATTCGGTGCCCTTGACCGGGTCGCCGCCGATACCGACAGCCGTGGTCTGGCCAAGGCCGGCATTCGTGGTCTGGAACACGGCTTCATAGGTCAACGTGCCCGAGCGCGAGACGATACCGACCGAGCCCTTTTTGAAGATCGAGCCCGGCATGATGCCGATCTTGCATTCGTTCGCGGTGATGATGCCGGGGCAGTTGGGGCCGATGAGGCGCGACTTCGACCGGGCAAGCTTCGCCTTGACGCGAACCATGTCCATGACCGGTACGCCTTCGGTGATGCAGACGATCAGCGGGATTTCCGCGTCGATGGCTTCCTCGATGGCAGCGGCTGCGCCAGCTGGCGGGACATAGACAACAGACGCGGTGGCGCCTGTCTTTTCCTTGCCTTCGGCGACGGAGGAAAAGATGGGGAGTTCCTGGCCGTTGTCGGCCTTCCACATCTCGCCACCCTTCTTGGGGTGAATGCCGCCCACCATCTGGGTGCCGTAATAGGCCAGCCCCTGATTGGTGTGGAACGAGCCGGTGTTACCGGTCATGCCCTGCGTCAGGACTTTCGTGTTCTTGTCGATAAGAATGGACATTCTAAAAAACTTGCTCCGTTAGCGGAATGGTTGAACGAGTGGCCATCTGCTTCATTGTTGAATCTGGAGGGAAACCGCGTATCCACGATCCTCTTTCATTACAACGAGGCCGCCGTAGAACCGGCCATTGTCAAAGACCCATCCACGCTCTCCGCCATAAGGAACTTCCTCACTAGGTAGCGACTCCAGATCGCTCAAGACATCGAAAGCGTCTATATCAAATACCTCCCCCTCGGACTTCGGGTCGGCAAACGCCTGCAACATGCAAGACCAAGGCCCCGTTGGGACACCGTGCGCCTCAAACTGGAAAACCAGCGAACCGCCCGATTTTGCATTATCCGTAAGAAAGCCGACGCCGGTCGCGCCTTTTTTCTCAAAGCCAGAAAATCCTGCATCTTCAAGTTTCTGTTTTGCGCCGGCTTCGTTCTCCAGCGCCGTCATGCAAACTTCGATCAAAAGTTTCGCATTAGCGTCTTCGATTTTCGAAGCGTCGGCAAACAAGGATTGCGACTGCGCCGTACCGGCGAAGATGCAAGCCGCGAGCAAACAAGCAAACCGCCGTCTCATCCCCGCACCGCTTTAACAATTTTCTGGGCTGCATCGTCGAGATCGTCGGCCGGAATGACGTTCAGGCCGCTCTCGCGGATGATCTTCTTGCCGAGGTCAACGTTCGTGCCTTCAAGGCGGACAACGAGGGGAACGGCGAGGTTGGTTTCTTTCACGGCTGCGATCACGCCTTCGGCGATGACATCGCATTTCATGATGCCGCCGAAGATGTTCACGAGGATGCCCTTCACGTTGGGATCTTTCATGATGATCTTGAAGGCCGCTGCCACCTTCTCCTTGCCGGCGCCGCCGCCAACGTCACAGAAGTTGGCTGGCTCTTCGCCATAGAGCTTGATGATGTCCATCGTCGCCATAGCCAGGCCTGCGCCATTGACCATGCAGCCGATGGTGCCGTCCAGCGCGATATAGGCGAGGTCCCATTCGGCCGCTTCGAGTTCCTTGGCGTCCTGTTCGGTCTCGTCCTTGAGCGCCTGAACGTCGGGATGACGGAAGAGCGCGTTGCCGTCGAACGACACTTTCGCGTCAAGGACGCGCAGACGGCCGTCCTTCATCACGATCAGCGGGTTCACTTCCAGCATCGCCATGTCTTTCTCGACAAAGGCTTTGTAGAGGATCGGGTAGAGCTTGAGGCCATCTTCGGCTGCGGTGCCGGTCAGCTTCAGGGCGTCGTTGATCTTGGCCGCGTCGGCAGGCGTCACGCCGGCCATCGGGTCGATCTGGACGGTGAGGATTTTCTCGGGCGTGTCATGGGCGACCGCTTCGATGTCCATGCCGCCTTCGGTGGAGACCACGAAGGCCACGTTCGAGGTGGCGCGGTCGACGAGGATCGAGAGGTAAAGCTCAGCCTCGATATCGGCGCCGTCTTCGATGTAGAGGCGGTTGACCTGTTTGCCGGCGGCAGAGGTCTGCGCGGTGACAAGGTGCTTGCCGAGCATCTGTTCGGCGAATTTCTTCACATCGTCCTTGTTGAAGGCGAGGCGGACACCGCCTTTTTCGCCGGCTTCAGGCTCGATGAATTTGCCTTTGCCGCGGCCACCTGCGTGGATCTGGCTTTTCACGACCCAGAGTGGGCCGGGAAGTGTATCGACTGCCTTCTGCACATCGGCGAGCGAGAGCACAGGCACGCCTTCTGCCACTGGCGCCCCGAAGGATTTCAGCAGCGCTTTGGCCTGGTATTCATGGATGTTCATGGAGTGGTTTCCCTGTCCGGCCTGCGACCCGTCAGCATTCCTGCCGGTGCCGTTTCCGTTCCTCGTTGACGGGGCCGCTATATACACGCCTGAAGGTATGCTGCAACAGGCTGAGTACAAGGTTGAGTACTTAGCTTTGATCCCCTTCCGTGGGGTCACGCGGCATGATTTCAACGCTGGCCAGAGGGCTGGGGAGGATTGATCCGCGCTCGCCCGAGGGGGGAGACTCCGCCGGGGCGCGTTGGCGAACCCGCACAATCATGTAGACTGCCAGCAGCCCCAGCACGGCGCCGGCAAACCCGAAGAGGCCCACCGGCCCGGCGAGCCGCATCGCAACGCCGGAAATCAGCGGCCCGACAATTGAGCCTGCGGCCCAGACAAATAACAGCCCGGACATCACCTGCGCCACCTGCCCCTGCGGGGTGCGGTCAATCGCATGGGACACGCACACGCCGTAAAAACAGAGCGCCCCTGCCCCCCAGATGCCGATCAGCACAAGCACGCCGGTTTCGCCGATCACGGTTCCAAACAGCGCGATCAGGATTGCGGCAGCGCCTGCCACGCTGGCGAGCCCGGCGACCACAAGGCGCCGGTCGATCACATCCGACAGGCGCCCGGCCGGCCATTGCACGATCAGCCCGCCGATCCAGGCAATGGCGATGGCAATGGCGGCGGCTGCCGTGCCCCCGCCTGCCAGCTCAAACTTTTCAAAATAGACTGGTAACAGCGCGAGCGTGCCGGTGTTCACAAGCCCTGCCCCGACCACGCCGATAACGGCGGCGGGCGCCAGCGTGAAGAGCTGGCTGAGCGGCATCGACTTGCGGTCCGGCGGCGGGGGCTCTTTCAGGGTCGTCAGGCAGGTGGGCACCAGCGCGAGGGCGAGGAAAATGCCCGCCCAGACATAAGACCGGCTGTCGAGCGGCGAGAGCCCGGCCAGGAAGAACGGCCCGACGATCAGCGAGAGCTTGGCGGCCGTGTGGTAGACGCCCATCACATTGCCGCGAGAGCGGGCGGGCACCGCCTCCCCCATCCAGCTTTCGATACTGGTGAACATGTAGGCAAACGCGACGCCCTGGAGAACGCGGATCAGCGCCCAGAAGGGCGCCTCCTGGATCAGCGACAGGGAGAGAATGCCCGCCGCGCTGATCCCGGCCCCGGCGGCGAAGAGGCGGATATTGCCAACCAGCGCGAGGGCGCGCGGAGAGGTCCAGGCGCCCAGCATGAAGCCGGCGGCGTTCATCGCGGCGACAAAGCCGATCAGCGAGGTGTCCACACCCATCCGCTCAAGGCCGAGCGGCGTCAGGATGCCGGTCAGCCCGCCTGCCAGTTGCAGGATCATGACCGACAGGATCAGTGCAAGAACAGAGCGTGTGTCAGTCATCGCCTCGCCCCGGCGGGCCGTTTGAGGCGCCCCGCCTGATTACTCCCCGGCAGAGGCCCGGAACGGGGCTGCCACTTCATTCACGGTGTCGCCGGTGTCGCTCTTGATGGCAAGACGGACCGTACCGCTTTCCCAGTCGATGTCGATGGCGCCGAAATTGTTCGGCGCATAGCCCGCCCCGATCTGCGCGCGGTCAACTTCCGAAGACGTATCGCGCATCGAGACATTCATCGAGGACGCCGTGATTTCATAGGCCGGATAAGGCAGCACGGCGTCGTCCTTGTAGAGGAAGGCCGTGTGCCGGTCGCCGGAGACGAAGACCACGCCCTCAGCCTCGGTATCGGCAACCAGGTCATAAAGCCGCTGCTGCTCGGCGGGCAGGCGCGACCAGGCTTCATAGCCATGACCATCGGTCGTCATCACCTGGATCGAGGACACGATCAGGCGCAGGTCGGCCGGCTCCTGAAGCTGGTTTTCCAGCCAGGTCCACTGGTCATTGCCCAGCATGTCCTGCCCTTCGGCAGCGGACGGAACGTAACGTTCCTTTCCCTTGACGCCCCATTCATCGGTTGGTGTGAGCGGCGACCGGAAAAAGCGCGTATCGAGCATGATGATCTGCACGCGCTGGCCTTCAGGCCCGAAGCTGCGGGCATAATAGGTGCCGGGCCAGGCGCCGACATCTTCGTTCTCAAGACCCCAGAAGCGCTCATGGATGCGCTCGGCGAGGCGGCGGAAGGGAAACTCCCGGCCCGCATCATTGGCGCCGTAATCATGGTCATCCAAGGCCACCATCATCGGATGCTTGGCCCGCACGGCCTGGAACTCTTCGCGCGCGGCAAGATCGCTGAAGCTCTCGCGCAGCTCATCCAGGGTTGCCTGATTGCTGATATAGCTGCGCCCGTCCATGTCGCCATAGACATTATCCCCGATCATCAGGAAGAGGTCCGCGTCTTCAGCGGCAATAGTCGACATCGCGGTACCGTCTTCGGTCTCCTCATTGAAACAGGAGCCGACGAGGATACGGGTGAGCACGCTCTGATCGCCGGGTAGCGAAACGCCTCTGGGCGCGCGCGGGAAGAAATCCTCCGGCAGGGTGCGGTAGTAGAATTCAAGGGCCGCTTCGGCGCTAACAGGCGAGAGAAGAGCAGACGGCAGGAGGGCCACTTCCCCGGCCGGCGTTTCCGCAACCGGCCCCGGCGCCGGGGTCTGGCAAGCCGCCAGCGCCAGAATGACCGGAATGACCGAAAGTGTCCTGAACTGTCTCATTTTGTCCTCCTGCTGACCCAAGGAAGAACTCTAGCGACCGTTCGTGACAGGTTTAAAGCACCAAATGGCTCAGGCCGTGAAGAACAGATGCCACATTAATCTTCCGGGCAGAAAACTGAACAATCCAGCCACCAGCATGCCACCGACGAACATGCCGGTCATGTGGTTGCGGTGCTGGGCAATATTCTTCCGTCTGGCAGCCGCCAGCCCCGTTGGCAGAACGATCATCGTCCAGGCTGAGAGCGCATGAATGAAGCTGAAGCTGCCCGGATTGATAGTGTGGAGGAAGAAGGAGCTGATCGCCGTCACCGCCATGCTGACCACCCAGACATAGCCAAGGGTGCGGTGCATCGCCCGTCCCTTCACGCCGGCCAACAGCACGCAGCCAATGGCAAAGGTGAGGACAGCCCCAGCCACATGCGCCTGTAGCAGCAGCGGCGATTGCAGCAGGGGGGCAAGGTCCACCCGGAACCGCACCGGCCCCTCCCCTGACAGGATCATGTGGCTGATCACCAGATATATGGCGATCGCAATGCCCGCCGTGATCTTGTTGGGATGCCGGCGGCGCAGGCGCTTCAACCGGCCTTCCGGCTTGGGCGCTTCAGCAGTCAGGGAGGGGGTGGCGGTGGGGGGCATCGGTCAGGTCTCCGGGAAGATGTCAGGCAGAAAGGGGGGGATGCCCCCAATCTGCCGCCCGCCCGAAAGCCCGCCATCGAGAGTACGTGTGCGGGCTGGAATCCTTCGCGAAATGCAGTCAGAACGGCTTACGAAGCGCGAAATGCGAGAGGTGTCTGTTTGCGTATCGCCATCGACTGGAAGCAGCGCGGCCGGGAACTGGCCATATACTGCGTGATCGGCGCGTTCCTGACTGTTATCCGCCCCTATAATGCGACCGGCAGCCTGCCGCTCTGGGCAAGCTTTGCGTTCTGGACCGGCCTCATTGCCCTTGGCAGCCTGGCGGCCGAGCTGACGCTCGCCCTCCTGCGCCGGTATGCCGGGGGAATGCCGACGGCGGCGATGCTGGCGGTGGTGACCCTGACAACGGCCCTTGCTGTCACCGGCGCCATCCTGATTCTCGAACGCCTGCTGTTTGGAGACTTTATCCCGCTACCATACATGCCGCGACTGTTTGGCCTGGTCTGGGTGATCTCGGTAGCCATGACCGCGGTGGGGTACATGCTGGAGCGATCTTTCCTGGCGCCTCCGCCTGAACCGGTTGAAGGCGCCAGCCCGGTGGAGACCTTTCTCTCCCGGCTACCGGTCAGATACCGGACGGCGGAACTTTATGCCGTCTCAGCCGAGGATCATTACCTGCGGATCCATACGAGCTTTGGCGAGGAGCTGATCCTGATGCGGCTGACCGATGCGTTGCGCGAGTTGGCTGGGGCAGACGGCCTTCAGGTGCACCGGTCCTGGTGGGTCGCGAAGGCCGCCGTCCGCGACACGCTTCGCCAGGGCGGAAAGCTCAGCCTCATGCTGGCATCCGGCAAGCAGGCCCCTGTCTCACGGACATTTCTGGCAGACGTCAAGGCAGCCGGCTTGGCCAGCTAGGCGCTACATCGTGACGCCGGTGACCGGTTCGCTCGACACCAGCAGTTGCTTCACAAACTCGATATGGCTGCGCAGGCGGTAGAGATCGTCGGTATAGGAGAGAGGCACTTCCAGCTTGCCCACCTCGACCTGCAATCTTTCCAGCTGCTTCTCGATACTGATGCGTGCTGCGCCTTTCGGCAGGGCCCTTCCCTGCGATTCCAGATCTCGCAATACCTTGTACCAGACATAGATCTTCCTGCGCACGCGCCAGCGATAGATCGGCGGGGCCGCCCGTACGAGCGGAAAGGCCAGTGTCAGCAATGGGATAGCCAGAACCCAGGCCCGGTCGAGAAAGTTGGCAACGCTGAACGGAAAGTAGCGCCGCAGGAAGGAGGGGCCATTCTGGTAATAGCGCGCGACCTGCTTGCTTACCGGGAGGTCCACATTCGACATGTTTGGAAACTGGCCGCCTTTGGTGAACAGGCTGGGCTCAGAATGGATCAGAACGGCGGTATCCAGAAGCAAGGCTTCGATCGCCGGGTGGATGTCCTTGCGAACGGTCAGCTGCGCAATCGCAGCCACGAGCGGGACATCTTCAGCCGGAAGGTCTGCGCCGACATCAATCACCCCCCGGATCAGGGTGACCGAGGAGAGCGCCTCTTCCCGCCGCGCCAGCGCTTCTGACCGGTCAAACGGCAGCAGCCTGACTTCTGGCGACCGCATAAGGGCTTGAATATAGGCCGCGCCGGGGGAGGCCGCGAAGGCGGCAGCATCAATTTCCCCGGCATAGAGAGCTGTCTGGGAATCAGTACTGCCAAGGGCCTGACGCGAGGCTTCGGGCCAGACCCCGCCATATTGTTGCTGGATGGCCTGGGCGAGCGCGCGCGTGCCTGATCCCGCCAGCCCAATTGAGAGACGTGCCTGCCTCAGGTCACCGAAACTTTGCGCCGGATGATCCGCACGCACGAAAATCCAGAACGGCTCCTCAAAGATACCGCCTGCTGACCGCAGGAACTCCGCATCGCTGGCTTTGGCGAGCCCGCCCTGAACAATGGCGACATCCACCTCCCCGGCTTCGAGCATACGCAGATTGTCAATGGAGCCGGCCGTATCCACCAACTCGACGTCGATCCCCTGCTCTTCCAGAAGCCGCTCATAGCGCTCGGCATACGCATAATACGCCCCGCCCGGTGAACCGGCGGCAAAGCGGATCTTACTGGGAGGCGCCGGGTCCATCGCGGACAGCGCCCAGATGAAACCGATCAGGGCCACCACGATCAAGGGGCCGTAGATTTTCCAGAAGTCCTTGCCCGGCATTCGTCCTGTCCCGCTCCTGCTGCCCCGTTTCAGCCGCGGCCATTAGAACCGGCCGGGCCGTCAGCGCAACTGTTCAGAAAGACAAGGCCGGCCTCAGGCCTTGTGATAGGGCGTGCCGGCAAGGATGGTCATGGCGCGGTAGATCTGCTCGGCCAGCATCGCGCGCACCAGCCTGTGGGGCCAGGTCTGCACGCCGAAGGCGAGGGTCTGCGGCGCAGCGGCGCGCACGTCCGGCGCGTAGCCTTCTGCGCCTCCGATGAGGAAACAGGTGTCGCGCTCGCCATCATCGCGCCAGCGGGAAAGGCGGGACGCAAAGATATCAGAGGTGAGGTTTTCCCCGCCCTCATCGAGACGGATGATCCGGGCGCCCTCGGGAATGCGGGCCAGAAGCCGCGCGCCTTCGGCGTCCATGCCGCCGCCGCTGGCAATCTCGGCTTCGTCAGGCCCCTTGAAACCAAGACCGCGCGCCATCCCTGACGCGCGGCGGATATAATCATCGGTGAGATCGCGCTCGGGCCCATCCTTGAGACGGCCGACGGCGAGTATCTGGAGGCGCACGCCTCAGGTCGCGCTGGTGCGGTGGGCCGATTTGTCGGAAACCCAGATCTTTTCCAGATTGTAGAATTCGCGCACTTCCGGGCGGAAGAGGTGGACAATTACATCGCCGGTATCAATCAGAACCCAGTCAGCATTCGGCATGCCTTCGACACTGGGGGTGCGTCCCGTGATCTTTTTCACTTCCTGCGCGACATGCGATGCCAGCGCCGCGACATGGCGGCCCGAACGTCCTGAAGCGATGATCATGAAATCGGCGAGCGAGGATTTGCCCTGCAGCTCAACCAGGATCAGATCCTCGGCTTTGTCGTCTTCAAGAACTGTGCAGAGCGCATCGGCGACCGATCTGATCTCTTCGATCGTGACGCTTTTGGGGGGCTGGGCCCGGGAAGTAGCGGATGACAGGACGTGGGTTCCTTTAACTATTGGTGCCTGAAACTATCATGTAAGGGCGATTTCAACCAGCAAAAAGCCCACTCCCTGGATTCAGCAGGGTGACCGGCCCGCAGCCCCCCGCGCGCCGCGTTCAGCAGGGATACAGGGAATTAAATATATGTTGCCGGAAAATCGCCGTATCTTTCCGCAATGTAATCGGGAAAGCCCCATCAGCCCTCAGGAACCAATATCATGCGCGCGCCTCTTCTCCTTCTTCCTCTGATTGCCCTGCTGCCCCTCACCAATTGTGCGGTCGCGGCTGTGGGAGCGGTTGGCGCAGCAGGCTTCGCCGCGTCCAAGGACCAGACTGTCGGCCAGACAATCGATGACATCGGCGCCTCCAACGAGATCAAGGCCCGCCTGCTTTCAGAAAGCTCCAGCCGGTTCGGTGAAGTCGCCGTTGAAGTGGCGGGCGGCCTCGTCCTGCTTACAGGCCGTGTCTATTCTGCGGAGGATCGCACGCGCGCTGAAGGCATCGCCTGGACCTCTGTTTACACGCAGGATGTCGCCAACGAACTTGCCATCGAACAGCCCGGTGGCTTTTTCGCAAACGTTGCCGACGAGATCATCAGCGGCCGTGTCCGCTCGCGCCTGATCGGGTCAAGCAAGGTCAAGAGCATCAATATCAACGTCGAGACCTATAATGGCGTGGTCTATCTGATGGGCGTGGCCCGCACGCCGGAAGAATTGCGCAAGGCCGCCGAAGAGGCGAGCCTGGTGGGCGGGGTAAAACAGGTGGTCTCTTATGTACGCCTCAGCAATGAAGCGCAGCGCCAGCCTGCCCCGACAACGCAGATGCCCGTTTCTCCCTCTTACCAATCGCAGCCTGACACGTCATATGACAGTCAGGCGCTGCCGGAACTTCGCGGCGCAAGCTATTAAAGCCGGAAGCAGGCGGGATAATCCTTCCCGCTTTTTCTTCCGGATGTGCCGGAAGGAACCAGAGCGTGACGCTTCGCATTGCCATACAGATGGACCCGCTCGAACGGGTGAATATCGACGGGGATACCTCCTTCGCCCTCGCTGAAGTGGCGCAGGCACGCGGCGCCGAGATTTTCGTCTATGGACCGGGCGACCTCTCTTTCCGCGAAGGCCGGGTGACGGCCTGGGCCCGTCCGGCAAAAGTTCAGCGCGTGCGCGAGACGCCTGGCCTCTTCGGCCCGCACCAACGGCTGGACATTGCCCGCGACGTTGATGTCGTCCTGATGCGCCAGGATCCGCCCTTCGACATGGCTTACATTACGGCCTGTCACCTGCTGGAAAGCGTGACGCACCAGACTCTGGTACTCAACGATCCGGCCGGTGTGCGCTCCAGCCCGGAAAAGATCTTTCCGCTGATGTTCCCGGAAATCATGCCGCCGACACTGGTGACGCGGGACAGGCAGATGATTGATGCCTTCCGCGATGAGTACAAGGATATCATCGTCAAACCCCTGCACGGACATGGCGGCGCTGGGGTTTTCCGGCTGAAGTATGACGATTCCAACCTCGATTCCCTGCTGGAGCTTTTCTTCGCGCGCTCACTGGAGCCTCTCATGGTGCAGGCCTTCCTGCCGGCGGTAGCTGAGGGTGACAAGCGTATCATCCTGATCGATGGCGAGCCGGTCGGCGCGATCAATCGGCGGCCTAAAGCCGGACAAGTCAGGTCAAACCTGGTCGTAGGCGGGACAGCTGAGGCCACGGAGCTCTCCGGCGCGGACCTCAACATCTGCGAAGCCATCGGACCCGAACTCCGCCGCCGGGGCCTCACCTTGACGGGCATTGATGTGATCGGCGGGCGCCTCACGGAGGTGAATGTCACCTCTCCGACCGGTCTTCAGGCGCTTAAACGCCTGTCGGGCATTGATGCAGCTGCCAAATTCTGGGACGTTGTGCAGGCAAGGCTTGCCCCCGGCTGATGCCTGCGCCACATTCGGAGAATGCTTATGAAACCGCTGACCCTCGCGCTTCTCTTCTCCTTCGCTGCCACCGGCGCAGCCTGCTCGGACACTGTGAAGTCCACCGCTGAGGCAGCGCCCGTCGCAGGAGACCCGCTCTCCGTCGATAAATCGACAGCCACGTCCGAGACAGAACTGAGCGGCACCCTGAACCTGAATATTGGTGCCCCACAGGACAGCTCCACCCGCCTGCTCGGATCGGGCGGTCTTGGCGGCTCCGGCGAAAGCGGCGTCGTCCTCGGCTCCGGCGGCCTGGGCGGGGGCAATTTCGGACAGAGCTTCGATCTGGGCATCGACCTCGACGAGATCGAAGATCCGGTGGCACCTCTGAGCGTTCCGGCTGAACCTTCCGACGAAGACCAGATCATCCGTCTTCCGAACTGATCGGCGTCAGCCCGCGAGGCTTTCGGCCTCCATCCATTCCTTGCAGGCAGCCACCGCTTCGGGCAGCAGGTCCGGGCGCTCGATATAGTAATGGTCTGCGCCTTTGATATCCCGGTAGGCTTTGCGGCCGTGGGAGACCGCATCAAAGAGGCGCGCCGCGTGGCTGGGCGTACACGCCAGATCGGCCGTATTGTTGATCACCAGGACCGGGCAGGAAATGCGCGCGGCGTTGCCGAGCCCATCGGCGTTTGTCGTGTCAAAGCCCCACTGCGACAGCCATGAGCGCAGGGTCGTGAAGCGGGCAAGCCCCACAGGTCCGTCATTGGCGATACGCGGGTCACCCAGATAGCAGGTATAGGGCCGCCGGTCTGAGGGCTCCTGCGTAGGGTCGGTCCAGCAGACGCTCGCCATCGTGCCCTGCACGGTGAAGGCGCGCTCCATATTGGGCTCGCCTCTGCGGCGCAGATCGTCCAGCGTTTCGCGCACCCAGGAGGTGATGCGGCGATTGCGGTCCAGCTGGGCCGCACGGTAGCGGGACACAAAGGCGGATGAATAAGGCGGCTGGTCCGGGTTTTCCGGATCGTAGATATTGAGCGCGGCGTCACGCTCGAACGGGCGGGTCTCGTCGAGGATCGACGGGTCCATCCATTCGGTCAGTGTGACGGCGCGGCTGACATGGGCGGCCAGCAGCATGATGCCATCGGCGGGCGGCAGGTCTTTTTTCGTGAGATCATAAGGGTCGCCAGCCGGGGTCTGCGTGATCGTCGTGCTTTCTGCCTGGTCCTGGTAGAAGAGTGAGAGCGAGCCCCCGCCCGACCAGCCGCCGAGCACAACCCGGTCATAGCCGAGCTTCGTGCGGGCATGGGCGACGCACGCGCCCAGATCAGCGAGGCATTTCTCCATGATCAGCGCGGTGTCGTTTCCCCGGTAGCGCGTATTGCAATAGATGACGTGATGACCGGCATGGGCGAGCGCATTGACGAGGGGCAGGAACGCGCCGCCTCCGATGGGATGGGAAAAAATGACCACGCTGCGCGCGGCCGTGCCCTCACGGAATATCCGCATGCACTCGACGACGACCTTCTCCCCTGCCCCGCCATACACATCCTTAAAGCCGGACGTTTCCGAATGCAGAACGATATAAGGTTCGCGGACCAGTCTCTGCTGGTTTGACACGCGTGTTCCTCCTTGCCCCGATTGAACTTGCAGCACAGTATACACTCAGAGCGCCGGAGCAACGGCGCCGCTAGGTCAAGCCCGAAGGGCCAGAGGGAGGAAAGCCATGATCAAGGTGAACGGCATCCATCATATCGCCATCATGGCGGGCGATATCCGCGAGCATATTGCGTTCTTTTCAGATGTGCTGGGCTGCAAGCTCTCGGCCATCTTCGATATGCACGGCGTGCCCGGCGGGGTGCATGCCTTCCTGCATATGGATGACCATTCCTATTTCTCGGTGGTCGAGCTGCCGCAGGTGAAGGAGATCCCGATCGAGCTTGGTGTCACCCATGCGGGCACGGGCGCGGCGCCATCCGCCCCCGGAACAATGCAACATCTCGCCTTTCGGGTGGATACACCCGAAGAGCTGCTCGCTATCCGCGACCGTATCCGCAAGAAGGGCGTCAATGTCATCGGGCCGCTGGATCATGCGATGTGCCAGTCGATCTATTTTGCCGGGCCTGACCAGCTGACCCTGGAAGTGGCGTGTTCGGAGGAGGCGATCAATCCGGAAGCCTGGATTGATCCGGCAGTGATTGCGCGCCTTGGCATTTCAGAAGCTGAACTCGCGCGGTTCAAAAGCCCTGATCCTTATGCCGGCGAAGGGGGCAAGGTGGCCCAGCCGCCTTATGATCCGGGCAAGCCCCATCAGGCTTATCCCGAGCCTATGTACAAGGCGATGCTGGCTGCGCCGGACGAGGCGATTACCAATTCTGCCAAATTCGAGCCGCCGGTCAAGATTGCAAGCTAGCTCCGCTTGCTGATCTCTTTCAGGCGGTAGACAAGATCGAGCGCTTCGCGCGGCGTGAGGCTGTCGGGGTCGGCTTGCGCAAGCGCCTCGATGACGGCGGAGCTTTCTTCGGAAAACTCCGGGGCCGGATCTTCGGCAACCCTCGCGAACAGCGGCAGGTTTTCAGCCGCCGACGGCCCGGATTCAAGTTTCTTGAGGATCTGCCCGGCGCGCGTCACGGCCGAGCGCGGGAGACCGGCTAGCTTTGCCACCTGCACGCCATAGGAGCGATCGGCAGGGCCGGGCTGGACCTCATGCAGGAAGATCAGATCCTGCTTCCATTCACGCGCTTTCAGCGAGGCATTTGAGGCGGCCGGCAGGCGCGCGGCAAGGTCCGTCAACTCATGATAATGGGTGGCGAAGATAGCGCGGCATCTGTTCGTATCGTGAAGATGTTCGGCCGCCGCCCAGGCGATGGCGAGGCCGTCCCAGGTCGCCGTGCCCCGGCCGACTTCATCGAGGATGACAAAGCTCTCCGGCGTTGCCTGATTGAGGATGGCGGCGGTTTCGACCATCTCGACCATGAAGGTCGAGCGCCCGCGCGCCAGATCATCCGACGCGCCGACGCGGGAGAAGACCCGGTCCGCCAGGCCCAGCCGAAGCGAGACGGCCGGCACGAAGGCGCCCGCCTGCGCCAGGATTACCGCGAGGGCCGACTGACGCAAATAGGTCGATTTACCCGCCATGTTCGGGCCAGTGACGAGGAGGAAACGCGCGCCTTCATTTCCGTCCGCATCCAGAAGAAGATCGTTAGCGGTAAAGCCCTTGCCTTCCTTGCGCAGCGCGGCCTCGACGACCGGATGGCGCAGGCCTTTTGCTTCAAATACCGGGCGCGGATCAAGCGCGGGCCGCGCCGCGCCGGTCTCGGCCGCCCAGACGGCATGGCTGGCAGCCACGTCAAGCTCGGCGAGCGCGGCGGCGATGACAGAGAGCGGCCCGGCGAGTTCCTGTACCTTTGCGCAGAACGCATCGAAGATGGCAATCTCGCGCGCCTTTGCCTCGTCCTCTGCCCGGCCGATGCGGCCGGCAAGGTCTGCCAGTTCATGGGTGGAAAAGCGCACGGCGCCGGCCATCGTCTGGCGATGGATGAAATCAGCGGACAGCGGCGCGCGCAGCATCGGGTCTGCCTTGGCGGCGGGCACCTCGATGAAATAACCGAGCACATTGTTGAACTTGACCTTGAGGGCATTGATGCCGGTCTGATCAGCATATTTTGCTTGGAGCTCGGCGATCACGCGGCGGCTGCCATCCCTCAGGGCACGGACTTCATCCAGCCCTGCATCCCATCCCCCCGCAATGAACCCGCCATCGCGGGCGAGCATCGGAGGCGTCTCGGTCAGCGCGCGGGCAAGATCCTCGGCAAAGGTGCGCACAGATGGCGCGCTCGAAAGCCCGAGCGTTTCGGCCACATCGGCGAGCCGCAGCGGCAGCCCCTGCCCGAGTACGCTGGCCGCCTCTGCGCCCGACAGCACCGCTTTGGAAAGCGCCGCCATATCGCGAGGCCCGCCCCGGCCAAGGCTGAGACGCATGACCGCGCGCTCAAGGTCAGGCGCCGATTTAAGCCGTGTGCGTACATCTTCCAGCTGGCCGGCGTCTCCCAGCAGATGAGAGACTGCGTCATAGCGCGAGGTGATCTCCGTCGCGCTGCGCGAGGGTCGCGCCAGGCGCGCCGCCAGCAGCCGGGCGCCGGGCGCTGTTACCGTCCGGTCGATCACCGCGAGCAGCGTGCCGTCTCGCCCGCCGCTGATGCTGCGGTCGATCTCGAGGCTGGCGCGGGTGGCCGGGTCAATCAGCAGGATACCGCCCGCATCGGGCCGGCGCGGGGCGCGCAGGCGGATCGGGGCGCCGGCCTGGGTGAGCTTTACATAATCGAGCAGGAGGCCGGCGGCGGCGAGTTCGACCCGGCTGAAATCTCCAAGCGAATCGAGCGCGGCGAGCCCGAACACTTCCTTCAGCAAGGCTTCGCCGGTCTTGGCGGTGGCGGCGCGGCCGGGGCGCTCGGTCATCGGGGCGCTCAGAAAGCCGCGCGCTTCAAGGATGGCGGGGCGGTCTGCGTCTTCTGCCGAGATAACGAGTTCGCTCAAGGGCCAGGCGAGCAGCGCTTCGCCGAGGCGCGCTGCCGGAATGGCGGTGAGATCAAACGCGCCGGTCGACACATCACAGACGGCGAGCGCCGCCTCCCCCGTGCCCGAGAAGGCAATCGCGGCCAGCGCCTGGCCCTGTCGGGCGGGCAGCAACGCGTCTTCGGTCAGCGTGCCGGGCGTGACGATCCGCACGACGCCCCGGTTGACGATGGACTTGGAGCCGCGCTTCTTCGCTTCGGCAGGCGTCTCCATCTGCTCGCAGACGGCCACCCGGCAGCCCGCCTTGATCAGGCGCGCAAGATAGCCCTCTGCTGCATGATAGGGCACCCCTGCCATCGGAATGGGCTTGCCATCATGTTCGCCCCGAGAGGTCAGCGTGATATCGAGGATACCGGCTGCCTCTACGGCATCCTGGAAAAACAGCTCATAGAAATCGCCCATGCGAAAAAACAGCAGAGCGCCTGGATGCTCTGACTTGATGGACAGATACTGCGCCATGAAGGGCGTGGGTTCTGCGGCGGCGGAAGGGCGGGCTGTGTCGGGCATGGGGTGGCAAACTAGCCCGGCTCGGGGGGATTCGCAAAGCTCGTGCGGCACCAGCGCACCCAATTGACTGTTGGCATGGCCTTCAGCGCGGCCTAGACGGGGACGGATATAGAGAACAATGACAAAAACAACCGTCCGAGCGAAACTGAGATGACTATGCAGCGTCCGAGCTTCACCGATCAGGAAGCCCTTGATTTCCACTCCCAGCCGACCGCCGGCAAGATTTCGATGGTGCCGACCAAGCCCATGGGAACGCAGCGCGACCTATCGCTGGCCTATAGCCCCGGGGTTGCCATCCCGGTGCTGGCAATCGCGGAAAACCCTGACAGGGCGTATGACTATACCTCCAAGGGCAACCTTGTGGCGGTCATTTCGAACGGCACAGCCATCCTCGGTCTCGGGAATCTTGGCCCTATGGCCTCCAAGCCGGTGATGGAAGGAAAGTCGGTCCTTTTCAAACGCTTCGCGGACATTGACAGCTTTGATGTGGAAGTTGACACGACCGATGTCGAAGACTTCATCCGGACTGTGCGCAATATCGGCGCGACCTGGGGCGGCATCAATCTGGAGGACATCTCCTCCCCTGCCTGCTTCATCATCGAGAGCCGCCTGCGCGACGAACTCGATATTCCCGTCTTCCATGACGACCAGCATGGCACCGCTATCATCGCCGCCGCCGGCCTGATCAATGCCTGTCATATCACAGGGCGCGAATTGAAGGACGTAAAGGTGGCTGTCTCCGGCGCCGGCGCAGCGGGTCTGTCAGTCGCCGGCCTCATCCGACATCTGGGCGTCAAGGCAGATAACATCCTGATGTGCGACAAGAGCGGTCTGGTCTATGAAGGCCGGACCGAAAATATGGACCAGTTCAAATCCGCTTTCGCGGTAAAGACAGAAAAACGCACATTGACCGAAGCCATGGACGGCGCGGATGTGTTTCTCGGCCTCTCCGCCAAGGGCGCGGTGACCAAGGACATGATCAAGTTGATGGCGAAGAACCCGATCATTTTCGCGATGGCCAACCCCGATCCGGAAATCACACCGGAAGATATCAAAGCCGTGCGTAGCGATGCCATCATCGCCACCGGCCGGTCGGACTATCCCAACCAGGTGAACAATGTTCTGGGCTTTCCCTACATCTTCCGCGGCGCCCTCGACGTGCGCGCCCGGGGCATCAATGAGGAAATGAAGGTCGCCTGCGCCCGCGCGATTGCCGAACTGGCCCGCGAGGATGTGCCCGATGAAGTGGCCGCTGCCTATCACGGCGCCCGGCCGAGCTTCGGGCGTGAATACATCATTCCGAGCCCGTTTGATCCGCGCCTCATCAGCTTCGTTCCGCCTTTCGTGGCGCAGGCCGCGATGGACACCGGCGTCGCGCGCAAACCGATTGCCGACATGGACGCCTATCGCCGGTCGCTGATCCGCCGCGCTGACCCATCGGCCGCCTTTCTTCAAGGCGTGCAGGCCCGGGCCCGCGAAACGCAGCGCCGCATCGTGTTTGCCGAGGGCGAAGAGCCTGCCGTCGTGCGCGCCGCGTTCAGCTTCAAGAACCAGGGCCTTGGCCATCCCATCCTGATCGGCCGTGAGGCCCAGGTGGAGCGCGCGATGGAGCAGATGGGCATCCCGCTCGGTTCGCTCGACATCATCAATGCGCGCCTCTCGGACAAGAACCCGGTCTATGTGGACTTCCTGTATGAGCGCTTGCAACGGCGCGGTTATCTCAAGCGCGATGTTCAGCGCCTCGTGAACCAGGACCGCAACGTGTTCGGCAGCTGCATGCTGCGCAACGGCGATGCTGACGGCATGGTCACCGGCGTAACCCGCAATTACGACGCGGCCCTGAAGGATGCGATGCTAGTCCTCGACCCGATTGCCAGTCAGGCGCTTATCGGCATGTCGATGGTCATCAATCTCGGCAAGACGATCTTCATTGCCGACACCAGCGTGCATGAGCTGCCCGATGGGCCGACGCTGGCCAAGATTGCACTGGAAGCGGCCCGCGCCGTGCGCGGTCTCGGCTTTACACCCCGCGTCGCGTTCCTCTCCTACTCCACTTTCGGCAACCCGATGGGCGAGCGCGGAGACCGGGTGCGCGAAGCCGTTGCCATTCTTGATCAGTGCACGGATATCGATTTCGAGTATGAAGGCGACGTCAATGCCGATGTCGCGCTCAACCCGAACCACCGGATGGTCTACCCGTTCTCGCGCCTCAGCGGACCGGCAAACGTACTCGTCATGCCGGCGATCCACTCGGCTTCCATCGCGACCAATCTGCTCGAAGCGATGAGCCGGGCCACCGTCATCGGCCCGATGCTGTTTGGCCTGGAAAAGCCGGTGCAGATTGCCTCTCTGGGCGCAACGGTCGGCGACATCGTGGACCTGGCCACAATCGCCGCCTACGACACAGATCGCGTCTAGACCTGTTTCAAATCAGAAGATCAGACCCCGGCTTGCGTCCTGCGCGGCCGGGGTTTTCTGTCTGGAGAGACGCAGCCATTCCAGCAGCGAGAGCACCACTGCGACCCCGCCCAGCCAGAAGGTGACAATGAACACCGTATAATATCCGTACACCTCGATCATCTCACCGAGCCAGGGACGCCCGAGCGTTCCGATCAGCATGGTGAGTGAACCCAGCAGCGCATACTGCACGGCGGCAAAGCGCGGGTTCACCACGGATGTCAGATAGGCCACGACGGCGACACTCGCAAAACCGCCCGCGAGGTTTTCGCCCGCGATTGCAATCATCAGCCGCGCCATGCGGGCGCCCGCTTCTGCGCCCTGCCCTTCGGGCGATATGGAGGCGGCCCAGCCGGCAAAGACGCGGACCGGATCGGTCAGCTGTGTCCAGTTCAGGAATGCATCGATTGCCATGCCGCCCCGGGCAAGGTCAGCAAACAGGAGGTTGGTCGCCGCCGCCAGTATCGCGCCGATCACCAGCACAGGCATCCGGCCGATAAAGCTGATCACGATGACCCCGATGGCAGCGCCGGCCATGGTCGACAGCACCCCGAAGAATTTGGACGCGACCGCCACGTCCGCCATCGTGTGGGCAATCGCACCATACTCGTTGCCAAGATAGAAGGGATAGGCAAAAGCGCCCCAGACGGCATCGGCAAATCGGTAAGTCAGCGCCAGCAGAAGAACGAGCAGCGCGCCCCAGCCCAGACGTCCGACCATTTCCATGAGCGGATCAAAGATCGCCCGAAAGAGGGAGTGCAGCGTGCGGGCCATCCGGCTGTCTTCCGGCTTGTCCGGCACGGTAAGGCCAGGTGTGCGTCCATGCCGCCAGAGCAGCACAGAAGCCAGCGTTGCAGGCACCAGAACCGTAAGGATGATGATGACAGGCCCCTGTTCGCGCACAAAGGCGCTGCCGCTCGGCGGGGGCACCAATGTCAGCGACGCAAACACATGCCAGGCGATCATCGCGATCGCGAGAGCCCAGCCGATGGCGACCGCCAGCGTGAACCCGCGCAGGATATTCTCGGGCACGACAGCCTGAAAACTCTCGCGCGCTTTGACAGGCTTGCCGGAAAGTTCCGGCTCCGGGGCAATGAAGGTTCCCGAAATCGCCAGAACCATCATCAGCGCAATCAGGCCGTAGACCATCTGCCAACCGATATATTCGGCCAGCAGAAGCGCCATGAAACCCGTCACAAAGGTCGAGGCGCGATAGCCGAACTGATAGAGCGCGGCCATCAGATCCTTGTCTTCCTCGCTGCGCGCCACTTCGATGCGCCATGCGTCGAGCACGATGTCGTGCGTGGCGGAGAGCAACGCTACGCCCAGCGCGACGAGGGCAATGAGGCCGATCTGGCTGCCGGGATTTGAAAAGGGGAGGATGAGCAGCAGGACCGCAATCGGCACCTGCAGGGAAATCAGCCAGGTGCGCCGGGGGCCGAGCACAGGCTTGGGATGGCGCGCCACCTGAAAGGCGGGGGACCAGAGATATTTGAACGCATAGCCAAGCGTAATCAGAGACAATGTACCGATGGTCGAGGGCGTCACGCCTTCAACCGTCAGCCAGGCATTCAGGGTGCCCAGGACCGCACCGAAGGGCAGGCCAGCCGCCAGCGCCAGAAGCAGCATCGCCGCCATGCGCCGGTCTTTCAGCGCCCGCAGCGCCCGGATGAAACGCGGCGTCTTTTTGGCTTCCGCCGCCGGCACGGTCTGCGTCATGCGGCCCCCGCCACGGCGCCAGAGCGGCCGGTCCAGCGCAGAGCCAACCGGCGCAGGGCCTCAGCGTCCAGCGGTTTTGCCGCGACGCCGTCAGCGCCCGCATCGCGCGCCCGGCGCTCGATATCGGGATTGATTTCTGCCGAAACGGCAATGATGGGCGGCGAGAAACCGCCTCCGCGCAGGCGGCGCATCGCTTCAAACCCGTCCATGACCGGCATTCGCAGATCCATCAGCACAAGGTCTGGCTCCATCCTGGCGGCAGCCTCCAATGCTTCGCTGCCCGTGGCCGCGACTGTTACGGTAAATCCGGCCGATTCCAAGGCGCGGCGCGCAATCAGCGCGTTTACAGGATTGTCATCTGCTATCAGCACGCGGCCTGCCCCGGCCGCCAGCTCCTGCTCTTCCACCGCGTCGCGCCCGGAACGGGCGAGCTGGATACGCTCAGCCACCGAACTCATACGCAGCGGCCGCACCAGCCAGCCGACGCAGCCGAGCGCGCGAAACCGGGCGATGGCGCCCCGGTCTTCGGGCCGGAGAACCACCAGCGAGGCCACGCGCCGCGCCATCGCCGCCACCGCGCCCTCGGGCAGGTCCGCGCCGATGAGCAGCACGTCGATCCCTTCGGGCATCTGCCCTGACCCGACATCCACGAACAGTGCCGCCGCGCCCATAGCCTCAAGCCCGGTAGAGAGGGACAGCGCCGTCGCCGGGGGCAGACCCGCAAGGCCGACCCGGCCCCCGATGACAGGCAATGGGTCCGCCGGCGCGGCGCCTGACTGCGGCAGCGGGAGGAACACGCTGAATGCGGCCCCTTCCCCAAGCGCGGAGGACACCTCGACCCGGCCACCGAGCAGGTCGTTGAGGCGCTTGACGATGGCAAGGCCAAGACCGACGCCGCCATCCCGGTAGGCGTCTCCGGCGCCCGTCTGGCGGAATGCCTCGAACAGGCGCGCCTGATCGCCGGGCGCAATGCCGGGGCCGGTGTCGCGAATATGGAAGGCAAGGCCGCCGGGGATGACTTCCGCATCAATGAGCACGGCCCCGCGCGCGGTAAATTTCAGCGCATTGCCGACGAGATTGAAAAGGATCTGCCGGATGCGGCCCGCGTCTCCCAGGAAACCCGGCATCGGGGACGGCAGGGAGCGCACCGCCAGATCAAGACCCGCCGCATGCGCGCGCGGGCTGAGGAGCTCAACCACTTCTCCGCAGAGCCGCGCGGGACAGAAATTCTCTGCCTCGAGCTCCACGGCAGAGGCGTCCAGCCGGGCATAGTCGAGCACGTTATTCAGAAGGTCCAGCAGCCGCCCGCCCGACAGGCGGATCGTCTCGGCATATTCGCGCTGGGCCGGGGAGAGATCTGTCTCCAGCAGCAACGAAACCGTGCCCAGAATCCCGTTCAGAGGCGTGCGGATTTCGTGACTCGCGGTCGCGAGAAATGTCTGTTCGGGCGTCTCTGCGCCGTCAGGGCGTCTTGTATCCTGGGTCATGGGCAGGCAGCCTAGCGGAAAGCCTTAAGAAGAGGCTTAACTGCCCCGGTCTCTCGAATGATATGACGGCTTACCGGGCAAGCGCGCCCTCCCCCGGCCGGGAAGCCTCTGCCGCAGACCGGTGGCGATAGCTCAGCGCCTCGGCAAGGTGTACGCGGCGTACGCCTGTTGCGCCGTCGAGATCGGCAATCGTGCGGGCAACTTTCAGGACGCGGGTATAGCCCCGGGCCGTCAGCCGCAGCTTCTCGGCAGCCTCCGACAAAAGCGAAGCGCCCGCCGCATCAGGCACAATCATCCGGTCCAGCGCCCCGGCCGGAATATCGGCATTGACCGGCCGCAGGGCCTGATCCCCGGCGCCTGCCAGCCGCTCTGCCTGAACCTCCCGGGCGCGGGCCACGCGGGCGCGCACATCGGCTGAGCCTTCGGCAGGCGCGGGCAAGGCAAGCTCCATCGCCGTGACGGGCGGGGTTTCATAGAAAAGGTCCATCCGGTCGAGGAAGGGCCCCGAAATCCGGGCCTGATAATCGGCTGCACAGCGAGGGCCCCGCGAACAGGCCGCTGCGCCAGGCCCGCCGCCGCAGCGGCAGGGGTTCATTGCAGCGATCAGCTGGAACCGCGCCGGATAACGCACATGCCGGTTTGCCCGCGCAATGACCGCTTCGCCCGCCTCAAGCGGCTGACGGAGGCTGTCGAGCACCTGCGAGGCAAATTCCGGCAACTCGTCCAGAAACAATACGCCGTGATGGGCAAGCGACACCTCGCCAGGTTTGGCGCGGATGCCGCCGCCGACCAGCGCGGCCATCGAGGCAGAATGGTGAGGCGAGCGGAAGGGCCGCGTGCGTGAGAGCTTCCCCCGCTGCAAAAGCCCCGCCACCGATTGTATCTGTGAAACTTCCAGCAGCTCGCGCGCCGAAAGCGGTGGCAGCAATCCGGGCAGGCGCTGAGCGAGCATCGACTTGCCCGAGCCCGGCGGACCGCAGAAGAGAAGATTATGCCCGCCCGCCGCCGCGATCTCGAGTACGCGCTTGGCGCCTTCCTGGCCTTTCACATCCCGAAGGTCGGGGCCGATCGCGTCTTCTTCCAGTTCGCCCTTTTCGGGTGGGCGCAGAACGGCGCGGCCTGAAAAATGATTGATGAGGGAAATCAGGCTCGGCGCAGGCAGAACATCCCCGCCCGACCAGGCCGCCTCCGGCCCGCCCGCCGCCGGACAGATAAGACTGAGCCCCATCGCCTCGGCCGCCATGGCTGCGGGCAATACCCCGGCCGTCTCGCAAAGCCGGCCATCAAGGGAAAGCTCCCCCATCGCGGCATAGCGCGTCAGCTGATCCTGCGGGATCACGCCCAGAATGGCGAGGAGGGCGAGCGCAATTGCCAGATCATAATGACTGCCCTCCTTGGGAAGGTCCGCAGGCGCAAGGTTTACGATCACGCGCTTGGGTGGCAGCGCCAGCCCGAGCGACATCAGCGCCGCGCGCACCCGCTCCCGGCTTTCGCCGACGGCCTTGTCCGGCAGGCCCACAACATGAAAGGCCGGATTGCCGCCGACAAGCTGGACCTGCACATCGACCGGCTGGGCCTCAACGCCCTCAAAAGCAAAGGTTGTTACCCGGCAGACCATCCCCAGCGCCCCTTCTCCCAATTGAAAAAAAGTTAACACGCGCCCGCGAACAAAGAAAGAACAAATTTAACCCGCCAGCGCATCGCCCTCAACCGCGCCCAAGGCGGCGCGCAGGACTTCCAGCCCCGCGCCTTTCTTCACGCCCTGCTCGGACAGGGTACGCCGCCACTGGCGCGCGCCCGGCTGGCCGGCGAAGAGACCCAGCATATGCCGTGTCATCGCATGCAGGCTCGCCCCTTCGGCAAGCCGCGCGGCGATGTAAGGCTCGTAAGCCCGCACGGCGTCGCCCGGCGCGATCACCGCCCCTTCCCCGAACAATTCGGCATCGACCTGCCCCAGAAGACCCGGCGTCTGATAGGCCGCCCGGCCCAGCATCACGCCGTCATATGTCGCCAGATGATCCCGGCACTGATCGATGGTCGAGATCCCGCCATTGAGAATAATCGTCAGCTCCGGCCGCGCCGTCTTGAGCTCGGCCACCAGCCCATAGTCGAGCGGGGGAACTTCCCGGTTCTCCTTCGGGCTAAGCCCTTTCAGCCAGGCCTTGCGGGCATGCACGGTGAACACGGAGCATCCGGCGGCTGAAACCTTGTCGATGAAGGTGAACAGCGTCTCGCGCGCAGGCAGGTCATCAATCGCGATCCGGTTCTTGACCGTTACCGGGATGGATACCGCCGCACTCATCGCTGCCACACACTCTGCCACGAGGTCCGGTTCGGCCATCAGGCAGGCCCCGAAAGCGCCCGACTGCACGCGCTCCGACGGGCAGCCGCAATTGAGGTTCACCTCATCATAGCCAAAGCCTTCAGCAATCTGCGCCGCTTCGGCGAGCTTTGCCGGCTCCGATCCGCCCAGCTGCAACACGAGCGGATGCTCGACATCGGCGTAGCCAATGAGGCGCTGCCGGTCGCCGTGGATCACAGCGTCCGCCGTCACCATCTCCGTCCATAAAAGCGCGCGCTTGGTCAGCGTACGATGAAACGCCCGGCAATGCCGGTCGGTCCAGTCCATCATCGGAGCGACAGAGAAACGGTAGTCGAGCGGTGTCTGCATCGTGCTCTTTATATCGCGGAGCGGCTTTAGCGCATCCCCTCGCTTCAGTGGCCGCCCTTCAGATGGGCCGACTTGATCTTCTTGGCCAGCGACCATTTGTGCACCTCGGTCGGGCCGTCATAAATCCGGAAGGCGCGCACTTCGCGGAACAGTTGCTCCACGATCGTATCCCGCGAGACGCCCATCCCGCCCATCACCTGCACGCAGCGGTCGGCCACCCGGAACAGCGCCTCTGAAGCAGCCACCTTCGACATGGAGCTTTCGACATTGCCGTTCTCGCCCTCGTCCAGCGCGTCGGCGCACCAGTCAATCATCAGCTCGGCCTGTTTGAGATCAATCTGGTTTTCCGCCAGCATGAAGCCAACCCCCTCATGATCGATCAGCAGCTTGCCGAAGGCCTTCCGTGTGCAGGCATAATTCGTCGCAATTTCCTGCGCCCGCGTCGCCACGCCGTGCCAGCGCATGCAGTGAGACAGCCGCGCGGGCGCAAGGCGTATCTGGGCATAACGGAAGCCTTCGCCCGGATTGCCCAGCATGTCCGCCTGCGGAACACGCAGGTTTTCGATCATCACCTGCGCATGGCCGCCTGGCATGGAATTGTCGATGGTGTCGAGCAGGCGCTCGATCCGGATCGCCGGGCTTGGCAGGTCGACGAGGAACATGCATGCCCCCTCCTCTGCCTTGGCCATCACGATGCCCACCGATGCGCCTTCGGCGCCCGTAATGAAGGTCTTGCGGCCATTGATCACCCAGTGGTCGCCGTCCTTCACGCAAATGGTCTTCATCATCGAGGGATCAGAGCCCGCTCCGTCCTCATCGGCTGGCTCGGTCATGAAGAAGGCCGAACGCGCCTCGCCGGAAACCAGCTTCTCCAGAAACCGTGCCCGCTGCGCGTCAGTCGCTACCTTACCGAGCAGGAACATGTTGCCTTCATCAGGCGCCCCGGTATTGCACGCCACCGGGCCGAGCGGGGACAGCCCGGTTTTCTTCAAAACATGCGCTGTCCCGCGCTGGCTGAGGTGCGTATGATCGGGGAGAATATGCGGCGTCATAACGCCCGCGGCGCGGGCCTTCGCGCGCAGCTCGCTCACCAGTTCAGCCGAGGGGCCGTGTTCGCCAAGGCGCGGGTCGCGCTCATAGCTCGCCACCACCTCGCGCACAAACTTCTCGACACGCTCGCCAATCTCGATCGCCAGCGCCTGATCGGGGTAAGACATGGGGGAAGCTCCTTTATATATGACTGTTTCTATGGCACCGCCGGGGGCGCCGTGCATCCTCGCGCTTTGTCGCGACGCGGATGGGGGGATAAAGACCGGGCTATCCCCGGGGTCCAGACCTGCCGCTGCGGCAGATCGCGGTTTTCGTCGTTTCGCTCAACCTAACGTCACCCGCATGGCACATGGTGCGCCTTGCCCAGCTTCTTCCTTGCCCTGATGGATTTACAAGGGGAGCGCCCATTTACCGCGCCTACAAATCGCCGATCCGATCTTCCGAATGCATCACACGCTTGAGCGCTTCACGTGACGCTTCAAGCTCCAACCGGCGCGCGGCCAGTGCTGCCTTGCGGGCAGCAAGCTCGGCTATCATCCGATCCACGGCCCCATGCCGGCGCGCCAGACTTGCGCCGTCGAATTCCTCACCGGTTTTGTCCAGCGACTTGAGGTTGCCTTCGATCTGCGTGATCTCACCCTCGATCCGCCGTACATCCTGCTGGAGGATCAACATCTCCTGCTCGGCCTTCTGGCGCTTTATGCCGACGAGGGCCTGAAGCTGCGCCGCCTGTTTCCTGGGCAAGCTGCTCATGGGCGGCTCCTCAACCGGTCGACAAACTGGATAGCGGCCGCCACGGCGGCAAAGTGTTCAGGCTGGATCTCCTCATCCACCTCAACCATCGAATAGATTGACCTGGTGGCAGGCGGATCACTGTAGATCGGTATGTTGTTGGCAATCGCGATCTCGCGGATCTTCTGCGCCAGGTGATCTACCCCCTTGGCCACACACACCGGCGCCAACTTGCTGTCGGGATCCCATTTCAGAGCGACGGCATAATGAGTGGGGTTCACCATGATGACGGTCGCCGTCTTCACATTCTGCATCATCTGCCCACGGGACACTTTGGAGGCCCGTTCGCGGCGTTGCTGCTTCATGTGCGGGTCGCCCTCGCTCTGCTTCATTTCCTTCTTCATGTCCTCGCGCGACATCCGCAACTTGTTGGTATGGATGCGCCATTGCAGGGGCAAGTCGATCGCAGCGAGCACGAACTGGAAAGCAAAGAAATAGAGGATCAGCCGAAGCACTTGATTGAAGGTAAACTGATAGAAGTCAGCCGTCTCCACCGAAGAGGCACCGTAATAGTCACGCGCAAACTGGATCAGGAATAACCCACCCAGCCCGCCTGCAAACAGCATCTTCACCGTGTCCTTCAGGAAATCGGTGATGCCCTTGGTGCCATATTTGTTTTTCAGGTTTTCGGCCGGATTGATCTTCTTCATGTCCGGCATGATCTTCTTGGCGGAGAAAGAGATCGACCGCTGAACGATAAGCGCCACCAGCACCAGAGCCGCCATGACCAGAAAGATCGGCAACAGCGCCAGCAAGGTCATTCCGAGCCAGACCCAGGTCGCCCCACCATCCCCATTGAAGATATCGTCGGCGAATGCGTCGCCATGATAAAGCATCCGGGAGAAGTCATCAAAGAGCTTAGGGCCGACCACCGCATGCAGGACCAGCGCGGCAACCAGGATGCCAAGGATCAGCGCGAACGCATTGGCTTCCTTAGACTGGGGAACATTGCCTTCCTTGCGCGCTTCGAGAATGCGCTGCTCGGTGGCTTCAAATTCCTTTTCTGCGCTGTCCTGTTCCTGTTCGGCCATGATTTACCTCAGAGCCATCCGATAACCTGAAGCGCGCGATCTTTCCAGATGATCAGCATTCCAGCGATCGAGATCGCCAGCAGCATTACCCCGGCCCCCACCATGAAAGGCGCACCGACGAATGCCACCATCAGCGAAGGCAACGCCTTGTTTATGAAGCCCAGGCAGATGTTGTAGAGCAGGTTTGCCGCAACGAATGGCCAGGCCAGCATCAGGGCAAAGCTCATAGCTGAGAAGAAACTGCCATAGATAAGCGCCCAGCTCACCTGCGCAACCTGGCCCAGCGGGATCTCGGTATAAAGCCGCATCAGCCCATCGACGACCGCCACATGGTAATTCGCCGTCAGGAGGATCGTCGTTCCAGCCAGTGACAGCATGTTCGATGTCACCGTCTGCGCTTCATGCTCCAGGGCGACACCAAGGAACTGGGCGAGCCCAATTGACTGGGCAATTACTGTTCCGGCAATCGTCAGCATCCAGACCGAAAGCCGAAGGAGCGCGCCAAGCCCAAGGCCGATGATGACTTCGCTCGCCAGAAGCTGGACAAGGTCGGCCACTCCGGCTGCTGAAGGCGTCGGAACAACGCCGGTAGAGGCAATCGCCGCAGACAGTCCAAGCAGGACAAAAAGGCGCACGCGCGCAGAGATCACCTGATCTCCGATACCCGGCATCATGAACACGACAAAGGAGAGGCGCGCGATGACTGTCATGAACAGGACCATCCACGGGCTCGCTTGCCCCAGATAAGGGGCGATCAGGTCCATCAGGCTACGCCGATGATATAGGGCTTGCTCTTGGAATTGATCTCTTCATAGGCGACGACAGCATTACGGATGCCCTTGCTCGCCAGAACCGTTTGCAGGAAACGGCGGCGGCGCGAGGAAGTCGCCACAGCCGCGACGATGCCCTTCTGAGCCGTTTCGTTGAGCTTGGCCTGAACCGCGTTGATGAGTTCGCCAAAGATCTCCGGCGGCAGCGCAATATCCGATCCGCCGCTTTCATTGGTGACTTCATACTCCGCAAACTTCTGCTCCCAGCTGGTGGAAAGCTGGATCAGCGGTAGCCTGCCCTGATCGTCCTGAAGCCGGTCGACAATCTGGAAAGCAAGACGCTGACGCACAAGTTCGATCACACGTGGCAGGGCGAGGCCCTGCGGTTTGGCTTCAGCCACGGTCTCGATGATGAGGAACAGATTGCGGATCGCCACACGCTCGGTCAGCAGCATGCGCAGAACCGACAGCAGGATCTCCGGCGTGACCTTGCCCGGGATGTATTCGTCGAGGAAGCGCTTGTTGGCGCCTGCACGGTCCACGTCGGAAATTGCTGTCAGCGCGTCGAGCGTCTCCATCATGACCATCCGGGTGAAGACAAGCGAGAAGTTGGACTGGATCACTTCCAGCATATGGGTCGCGAGAACTTCGATCGGTTCCACCACCGGGACGGCGGCGGCCGCAAGCTCCTGCTTCTTGGCGGAAGGGAGCCAGCGTGCGGCCGCCTTGTAAACCGGCTCGCGTACCTTTTCGCCCGCAAGGTGGGGCAGCTGGTTTTCCTCGATCAGTGCCAGAACCTGTCCTGGACGGAGGAAGCCTGAATCCACCCGCACGCCCTGAATGCGAATGCGGTATTCGTTCTTCTTTAGCGTCGGATTGTCCGTCATCCGGATTGGCGGCAACACGAAGCCATACTCTTCTGCGATATAGCGGCGGATCTTGTCGATGCGGCTCTCGAATCCATTGTCCCCTATGAGAACCATGTTGACGAGATCGGGCGCGACTTCGAGGTGGATTTCGTCCGCATAGATCGAATCGCCAATCTTGGGGGGCTTGGGCGTTACGTCTTCCGGCTTGACCACGTCTGCGGCGGCCTTTTCATCGGCGGCCTTCTTCGTAAAATAGGCGATGGCCGCAAAGCCGCTTGCGCCCGCCATGAAGGGTATGAAGGGAAGCCCGGGCAGAAGGGCAAAGGCCGCCAGGATGCCGGCCACAATGTAGAGCGCCGTCGAATTGCCAGCGAGCTGAAGACCCAGCGCGCGATCGATCGCGCCTTCTTCGCGGCCCTTGGAGAGCAGAAGCGCTGCGGCAACTGAAACAATGACCGCCGGGATCTGGGAAACAAGGCCGTCACCCACAGTCAGGACTGAGTAATTGTTCAGCGCTTCAACCACGCTCAACTGATGGGCAACGACACCAAAACCAATACCGGCAATGAGGTTCAGTGCCGTGATCAGGAGGCCTGCAATCGCGTCGCCCTTCACGAATTTCGAGGCACCATCCAGCGAGCCCAGGAAGCCTGCTTCCTCCTGTTCCCTCTGGCGGCGCATCTTGGCTTCTTCATGCGTGATCGCGCCAACAGCCAGATCCGAATCGATGGCGAGTTGTTTGCCGGGCATCGCATCAAGAGCAAAGCGCGCGCCGACTTCAGCCATCCGGCCAGCACCTTTGGTGATGACCATGAAGTTCACGATCACCAGCACGCCAAACACCACGAGGCCGACGAAGAGATTGCCGCCCATGATGAACATGGCAAAACCCTCGATCACACCGCCAGCCGCATTGGTGCCGGTATGCCCCTCCCCGATGATCAGCTTGGTGGACGACACGTTGAGCGCCAGGCGCAGGACGAGGGAGGCAAGCAGGATCGAGGGAAAGGACGAGAAGTCGAGCGGCTTCTCAACGAAGATCACGGTGGTGAAGATCAGGATCGACAGCGCAAAGGACAGCGTCAGCCCGATATCCAGAACCCATGCCGGCATGGGCAGCACCATCACCAGGATGATGGCCATGAGGCCGATGGCAAGGAGCGCCGTCGGCTTGGTGAAGTTCAGAAGGTTCTGCATCGGCATGAAAGGGTCGCTACCCGGCTATGATCGGTAACACCCAGTTATTGAACAGGTCGAGAATGACCTTGGTCATGTAACCGAGCGAAAGGAAGAAAACGATGATGACCGCAAGGATCTTTGGAATGAATGTAAGCGTCATTTCCTGGATGGATGTGAGCGCCTGAATGAGACCGATGACGAACCCCACAACCAGCGTCACCGCCAGGATCGGAAGTCCCATCATCGCCGCGCCCCAGATGTGAGCGCGCAGAACTTCAAAAATCTCCCCCTCAGACATGGTGCGCCCCCGCCAATAACCAGACCAGCTATCAGACCGGCATTCTCAGGAGTTCCTGATACGCTTCCACAACCTTGTCGCGGATGGTGACAACAGCATCGAGCATGAGCTCTGCATTTGTCAGCGCTTCGACCATCGCATGAGGATCTGCTCCAGACACTGCCGTCTGGAGCGCAGTCTGTTCGGCTTCCTGCATGGTGGTACGGAAGTCGGAGATGCTCTCGGCAAATTTGCTACCGGCTGCCTCAGGCGCCTGACCCGCTGTCTTGGCAGCATCAGCAGGACGCGGCGTGCTTAAAGCGGTATACGGATTGAACCCCAGAGTTGACATTTACTGGCCTCCTCAACGGCGCAGGATATCCAGCAGGGACCGGTACATCGACCGGGCCTGCTGGAAAGAATTGAGATTTGCTTCATACGACCGGTTGGCTTCCCGCATATCTGCAAGCTCGGTCACGACGGAAACATTCGACATGGTTACATAGCCGTCGCCATCCGCCATCGGATGGGCCGGGTTGTAGTCGCGCTGACCTTCGGCCTCGTCCAGCTTTACCCGTGACGCCAGAAACTGTTCGCCACTTGTCTGCTGGGTCTGCTCGACCATCAGGATCTTACGCTGATATCCGGGCGTGTCGGCATTCGAGATGTTTTCTGCCGTCACGCCCATGCGGCGGGACTGGAGCTCCATGCCCGAGACCGCCTGTTGTAGGGTCGCCTTTAGGGGATTCATGTCTCAGCCCTCCTTCAGCGTGGCTTGCCCAGCGCAGTGCGCAGGAGATCTATGGATTTGGAATAGACGGTGAGCGCCATATTGTGCTGGCCCATTGCTTCGGCGGAATTGAACACTTCCCGCTCCAGGCTGACATTGTTTCCGTTGGGGTCGGCTGGCGCGCTCGAAATGCCAGTCTTGAAACCCGACTTCATGCTTTCCGCGCCGCCAGACTGGGCCGTACGGGTCAGAAAGGCTTCGAAACTTTCGACCTCACCCGCCTTGAAACCGGGCACGTCGGCATTGGCCACATTGGTGGCGCTGATCTTCTGGCTCTCAGCGGCGTGCCGCGCCATCGCGCCATAGACCTGAAAAAGTTTGAGATCAGAAATCATGGGACAATTCACCAAGGTTAACCCTTTGGGAAAATGTTCGCATTAACTAAAGAACAGGTTAACAAAAACGCGGAGTTTGTTTACTTGCAGGCATCCATGACATCGCCCTCGCACCGGCTCTATCGACTTTGGGGCACCGTCACAGACGTGGCTGCCGGTATGCTCCGAATTGCGGGCGTGAACGAGCTTGCGGGCGTGGGCAATGAAATAGTCATTGAGAAACAGGGACAAAAGATTCATGGCGAAATCCTGAGCGTCTCTGGTGACGGCGTTTCAGCAGTGCTTTACTCGCCCAGCGACATCATTCGCATCGGCGATGTCGTGCATATCGAGCAGGAAGCGCGCATCGAACCAGGCGACCACTGGCTGGGAACAATCATTAACTATCGCGGCGAAGTCGCCAGTGAATTGGGCGCCGGCCTGACCGCAGGTGGCGTGAGCCGGCCATTGCGGGCGCCCGCCCTCCCGGCCCATCTCCGGCGCCGACTCGGGCCGCGTCTTGCGACCGGCTGGATGGTCACCGATACCCTCCTGCCCATCTGCCGAGGCCAGCGTCTCGGTCTCTTTGCCGGCTCTGGCGTGGGCAAATCCACCTTTCTCGGCTCACTCGCCGGCGGCCTTGAAGCTGACCGGGTCGTCATCGCGCTGATCGGTGAGCGCTCGCGGGAAGTGGGCGAATTTGTCGAAGTGAACATCCCGCAAGCCGCCCGCCACAAGACAGTCGTTGTCTCGGCCACGGCAAGCGAGTCTCCGGGCGCGAAGAAGCGCGCAGCTTATTGCGCGATGGCAACCGCAGAACACTTCCGCGACCAGGGCCACAGTGTTCTCTTTCTCTTTGATTCAATCACCCGCTTTGCCGAGGCCCACCGTGAGGTTGCCCTTCTGGCCGGCGAAACCCCTGCCCTCAACGCCTTCCCGCCCTCGACTGTCCGCGTGATTGCGGAACTGGCCGAACGCGCAGGCCCGGGTACTGGCGCCAAAGGCGACATCACCGGCATCTTCTCCGTGCTGGTGGCCGGCTCTGACATGGAAGAGCCGGTGGCAGACATGATCCGCGGCATTCTGGATGGCCACATCATCCTTTCCCGGAGCATTGCGGAACGCGGCCGGTATCCGGCCATTGACGTTCTCAAGAGTGTTTCACGCGCCCTTCCCTCTGCTGCAAACGATTGGGAAAACGATCTCCTGCGCGACTATCGCCGCATGATCGCACTCTATGATGAGGTGGCGCCCATGTTACGGGCGAGCCTGTTTGAATTCGGGCGCGACTTAGATGCCGACCGGGCCATCTCGCTTTACCCGGCACTGGATGCCTTCGTCTCAGGACGGAATGGTCTTGGTATAGATGCGGCATTTTCTGAACTGTCGGAACTGCTGAGTGGCGGCGCTCAGCCACCCTCAACTGTCCAGACCTAGGATACGTCAGAGAAATTTGGACAGGAATAGATTTTGGCTGGCGCTGTTGCCATAGCCATAGCTGCTTCCGCCCAGGATTGTCAGTGCTGCTGATGCCGGTGAATAGCTGGCCGCGCCTTCCGAGATAGATTTCATGGCGTGGTAGCGCACGATCATCCTGTCTACCAATTCGGGCGAGGCGATATCCGAAAGCTTGGAAACGCCCAGCGCCTTCTTCAGGCCACTCTTGATCATTTCTGCCTGCCGTTCCACAGGCAACTTGGATATATCGGAGGGCAAATTCAGAGCTGCTTTGACGACTGTGTAAGTCGGAATGTCCGCCATCAGACGATACGCGATCGTATCCTCTTTTGCCCCACTCCCCACGATTGCGCTAATTTCGGACTTGTAGTTCAGCGACAGACGCATCGTGTCATCGACTTCGCCGACCGCGATCTCGAAAGAGATGGCCTCGAAACGGACCGCCATTGCAGCAATATCGTCTTCTTCAAGCGATATCTTGTCATTGACCGGCTTTAGCGCATTGGCAAAGGCGGTGTATTTGGGATTATTGAGCCGGGCAAGGAAGGTACTACTCGGATCGTTGACTTCCTGGAGCACCTTCTTGATGTACCCCTTTTTCCACTCTTCGCCAGAGAGATCAAAAGCCGTCATCGTGGCGCGCACAAGCCGCGAATCCTTGAGAAAGTCGTCCACCGAGATGGGCTGAGAGAATTTCTCGATCATGTAGTCCCGGTCATTCCGGACCTGCGGCGAGTTTGTGTAACTCTGCAGCTGCTTGTCATATGTGGCCTGAAGGAATTTCCATCCCCCAATACCTGACAAAGGAACGACCGGCTGGAAGGCCATGTCAGGCCACTTTGCTCTCAGGCGGTGTAGCGCCGCGCATCGCCAGGAGCTCTTCTTCCACGGCGAGTATCTGGCGAAGATGACAGAGAGCGGAGTAATAATTTCCGCGGCTGACCATCGAGCGCAAAGTCGGAATCAGATCCGCGTCAACCGGCTTGAAAATGTCGAGCAGCTGAACGCAGGCTTCATCAAGCGCGGGCAGCGTGTCATTTTCCTTGAGGTCGCCCGTGATCAAAAGCTGGATTGCGTAATATACCCGCTTGACCGGGGTGTTCACTTCTCTGGGATGCATGGCATCGCGCAAGCGCAGGACGCGGGCATCGCCTTCAACGACACGGATGCGGGCAGGCTTATCGCCATTTTCCAGTGTTGCGCCATTGATGATGAAACGTTCGCCGGGCGCAATTTTGAGTACCAGTCCAGACATCAGATAACCTCCTGCTCTACTGATGAGGCCGAGCCATCCAGGCCGGCCATGATCGTGCGGTTCACCTCGATGATGTCTGCAAGGCCTTCAGACCCTGCGAGAACCTTCAGGCTGGTGCGCCGTATAAATTCGGAAAGAGTTATAAGACCCGCTTTGGTCTCATTCGGGAGCGCGTTCTCGGGGCTCAGAAGATCTGTTGCAATGATCGTCCAGAGCTGGAGGTTGCGATAGATCGCATCCCCCCAGGCGCCCGGATTTGCACCGCCATCATCAAGAACGCTTTGCAGGTCACGCGTGACTTGTTCGAAAACTGCGAACTCAAGTGCCCGGCCGGTCGCAGTACGCTGCGTAACCTGACCATAGGCCTTATATGCCAGAGCCTGCACGATGCCCCTCCTGGGTATCTTATGAATCGCCCCGGGCGCCTTAACACCCGGGACAATTGGTTCAGTTCAGTGTCCCGGGCACCAAGGCGCCCGGGATCAAAAGGTCCGTTAGCGGAAGAGCGACAGCAGAGCTCGCGGCGCCTGGTTCGCAATCGACAGCGCCTGAACGCCGAGTTGCTGTTGAACCTGGAGGGCCTGAAGCTTGGCAGAAGCTGCTTCCATGTCAGTGTCGGTGAGGCCACCGATACCGGTTGTCATCGAGTCGACCAGGGTCTGAACAAATTCAGACTGGCTGGAGAGACGGTTCTGCGAAGAACCGAAGGCTGCAGCAGCGTCGATAGCCGTGTTGAGCAGGCCTTCGATCGTGGTCAGAGCTGCGGTTGCGCCAGCCGTCGAGGTCACGTCGATGTTGGCGAGGTTGCCAAGGCCGCCCGAAGTCACGCCAGCTGTACCACCGGTTGCCGTCGTCGTCGTGACGGTCAGAGCGGATGCAGAAGCGTTCGCGATGACAATGTCTTCGCCATTTCTGGTGACAGAGTAGTTGGTCTCACCGGTGGCAGCGAAGAAGTTCGACATCTGGGTCGTCAGGTTCGCGGCAACTGATTCGAGGCTATCCGAAGAAGAGGCCACATACTCGAAGCTGCGCGTGCCGACCGAGTTGTTCGTGCCCGTATCACTCAGCGTGATACGGTAGCTATTACCGTCTGCAACCGAAGCAATGGAGATCGTGCGGTTTGCACCGCCTGCAACCGTAGCATCGGTACCCGCGTCCACACCAGCGTTGTCCATGATGCTGGTGTCGGTCACATCATTGGCCGGAAGGCCAAAGACTGCTGCCGATCCGGTGTTGGCAACCGACAGATCCTGGCGGCCAACTGCGATGAAGGATGCCGAAACAGAACCACCGGCCGAACGGTCAAGCGAAGCAAGGACATTGACGTCCGCGCTCGAAGAGCCGTTGATCAGGTTCAGCCCGTTGAACTGGGCAGCGCTGACATAGCCTTCGATCAGCGAGATCTTCTCAGCAATGTCGGTTTGGTATTTCGCGCGGTCAACGTTCTCGCCCTGGGCGCCAACGATCAGCGTTTTGATTTCCTGGAGAGTCGCGGTGACTTTTTCAGCGGCCGAACGGGCAACGCCAACAGTCGAAGAACCAAGGTTCAGGGAGTCGGAGATCGCCTTGAAGCTTTCAACGTCGCTCGACATGACAGTCGAGACTGCCCAGACGGCAGCATTGTCTTTGGCGTTGGAGACTTTTTTACCGGTCGAGATTTCGCTCTGAACCGTTTCGAGGTTACGGTTGATGTTGCGGAGTGTTTCCAGGGCAACCATCGAGCTGTTATTGGTCAGGATGCTAGACATCTATCTATCCATTCTTGTTTCGCCGCTATTTTTGCTGCGGCTGTTTGTTGAAACGCGTCTTCCTGACGTTGGAGCCGGGGCCCCGAACTTTCGTAGTTCCACACCCCTCTCATACGGCCGAGCGATAAATGTACGGTTAATCGGCTCACACCCTTTTGAGATATTGTCCTGTCGCGTGCGAAAAGGCGATCTGGCTTCCACCCTGCCGATAGGAACCGACAAAGGCATCGTCACCGGGCCTTTCGAATCTTCCAATGAGACTGGTCACACCATTGCGCACGGCGGTGAGAAGCAGCGCATTTTCTTCAGAGAGCTGAATAACGTCGAGAACAAGCTGGCGTGTCTCGCCTGAAACGGCGATCGGCGTTCGCCCCCCAAAGGCCGCCTCGAAGGCTTCCAGTGCAGCCAGCTTCTCTCCGCTGAGATTGGCTGCCTCACGCACCAAACCGGCCATGAGGTATTCCCTCTCCGCGATCAGGATGTCTTCCAGGTCAAGCGCAGACGTCTGAATACTCTGCTCACTCATCGGGGATCTCATTTGTTGACAGCATGACCGCCTTCTGGCCGGCCGTCACTTCATCGACTTTGCGGGCAAGACCGAGCGGATGGGACTCGGCCAAATCTTCAGCGATTGCCTCCACGACATATCTGGAAAAAGCAGAGGCCGCCTCCCCGCCCCCAAGCGTAAGAGATTTTTCAAGACCCGCATGGGTCAGCATCTCTGCCCAGAGCATTTGTTCGAATCGCTTTCCGATATCGGAGCGCTCGTCGCTGGCCGCGCCCTGCGCCCTGCCCTCTCCTGATTGCCGCGCAGAAGTCAGCGTTACTCCGGGCATTGTGGGTGAGATCATGGGTCGCTCCGATAATTTATTCCGCTCGGGGAGCATCATGTCCCCGTTGGTTAACTCATATTTTACGGCGCTTGGTTGTAGTTAGGTTAATACGAGACATAGGTGGAAGGCAGGATGACTTTCTCCGTTGATGTGGACTTCTGGCCTTTTCAGGCAGGTCCACCGCAGGATGCGACAGCCCGTGCAGATACGGGTAACGGCCGCGGCAAAGACTTTGCCAGCAGCCTTCTTGGCGTTTCGGCCGACACTGCCTCCAGTGTCGACCTGCCCGTCGCAGCGCGTGATGACATTCCGCTTGCCCCTTTGAGCCTGCTTAACGCCCTGCCGGTCGCTTCACCTGAAACTCAAGACACGTCTGCATCCATTCCTTTTGAGGATAGGGCGTCTCTATCTGTGCCAGCTGGGCCTGGCGTTCCGATCAATCAGAACGTTCCAAAGCCGCAGGAAGGCATAGAAACAGAGCCGGCCCCAGAGGCAGAAGTGGTCGAAGTAGCAGAAGTGACAGGCCCAATCTCGACAAAGGATGCGCCGCAATCTGCAGACACCGGGATGCTGGCAGTCATGCGCCCAGCTGTCGAGGCGCCCCCAGCCGATCTCGCCGTTCATCATACCGCTATGCTGAAAGTGGACGCAGCTGACGAAACATCCCGTCAGGAAGCAGCTCCTGCCGCAGACACCGCCCCTCCAATGGCAACACCAGCCAACCTGGTCGCCACCCCTGCCCCAGCGGCCGCCACGACATCCGACAAGCCTGGGATTGAAGTGGTTTCTGCGCTCGCCGGCACGCCCGCAATCACCTTGAAGACGCCTGCACCCCCTCCAACCGAATCCACCCTGCCAGATCGGCGGAGCGTAGCCGCTTCCCCAGCGGCCAGTTTACCCGGCAGCCTGCCGGCAGAGATGCTTACTGATCTGGCAGACCCGCCATCGCATGCAATAGGAACGGCAGGCGCCGAGCCCGAGCAGAATGGCAATTCCGGCACGGATACACCTGCCCCGCCCGCTACACCCAGCCCGGCGCTGGTGGGCGGCGTTGTCCCGCAAGGACAATCCTCAACCCAGCCAACCGGTAACCTGGTAACGGCGCAGCTGACACCGGCGCACGCCATGCTTACGGCAACCGCCACGCAGTTGCCCGACATCGTCGCGCGCGCGACCAGCGACGGTCAGGATGACCGCATCATGGTGCAGCTTGATCCCCCCGAACTCGGCCGCGTCTCGATTGACTTCAAATTTGACGCCCAGGGACTTCAGCATGTGACGATTACTGCGGAGAGCCCCGAAGCAATGCGTCAACTCCGCCTGATGCACTTCGAACTTGTTCAGGCACTCGAACGCAATGGCCTGACGGGTCAGAATATGAGCTTCCAGCATCAGAACCCACAGCAGAATGAAGGCTGGGGCGATACCGCAAAGCTGGCCGGCACACGCTTTGACACCCCTGCCCTCACCGGCACTGGCCTCATGATAGCAGCAGACAGCAACCCCAACCGTCAGATCGCATCAAGCGGCCGGCTGGATATCAGACTCTAGGAGTATCCAATGACCACGGTAAGCTATGATCCAGCGGTAACCAGTCAGAAAACGAATACCTCCACGGCCAATGCAAGCATGGGCAGCGAGTATAGCAGCTTCATCAAGCTGTTGACGGCTCAGGTAAAAAACCAGGATCCGTTGTCTCCAATGGACTCAACCCAGTTTGTCCAGCAGCTGGCAACCTTCTCGAGCCTCGAGCAACTCGTGAACTCGAATACCGCCCTCTCCAGTATTGCCTCCATGATCAGCGACCTGAACGGATTGATGGCAAGCCAGTGGCTGGGCCAGGATGTGACCTTTTCCTCCGCCTGGATGCCCTTCACAGGCAGCGCAGCAACCTTCTCATATGAAGCACCCCTGGGAACAACCAACAGCACACTGACGGTCAAGGACGCTGACGGCAACGCTGTCTGGACCGAAACGCTCGACCCGGGCGAAACGGTTTTCAAATGGAATGGTCAGCAGACGAACGGCGAAACCGCGACTGTGGACAAGATGTACGAGTTCGTGATCGATTATTACGAGGACAATACGTTCAAGGGGACTGCCGTACCGAACGTCATCACTAAGGTCACAGATATCTTGAGCGACAACGGCGTCCTTCGTCTTGGTACTGCTTCTGGCCTTACAGTCGACCTTTCACAGGCCCGCAGACTCTGATGCGGGCGCTAGAGGTGTCCGCATGACCTGAGGCCAGTACTCAGAGATCCTGACGGGCGATATCGAGGATTAAAACATTCCTGATCCCAATGTCAGGGAATTTTTTCTGCAAGGCTCCGAGAATAAGAGACCTAAGGGTTTCATAGTTCTCGATACTGGTCATGGACTGGAACGTCCTGCCATCTCCGCTGATCTCGATCAGCGTTGTCATCACGACATCCCTCACCACAGGCTCTTGCGAGAAAAGCTTGTCTGAAGACGCGGCATCTGACTCAATATTGATATTGAGGATGACCAGGCTGACGACTTTTTCATGCTGGATTATCGGGACCACGAACTCGCGGCTGAATTTGAAATAAGCAGACCCCGAACTGCTACTGGATGCGCCGTGCCCATCCTTCTTGGCTTTTTTGTCGTCGCTATGGGAATCCTTTGGCTTCTCTTTCGGCGCATGCGTGTCCTCGCTGGCACCTCCATCTCCATGCGCCTTGCTATCAGCTTCAGCGGCAGCCGCACTCCCCCCTCCGCCCCCACGGAGCATGTGCCCCGTCACGCCGCCGATGACGACGCAGATAACAGCAACCAGCGCAGTGATAAGGTTTTTCATCCAGCTACTCTAAAAGGGAACAATGCGGTCAATGACTTTTGAACCGACCTTCCGGTCGGCAGCGGATGAAGCATCACCGTTACTGACATAGGCCAGCTTGGCATCTGCGATCTTCTCATAGGTTACGGTGTTCATCCGGGTAATATCCTGTGTCCGGATAACGCCCGAAACAGTCAGATAACGTACTTCATTGCTGACCCGCGTCTGCTGATAGCCATGGATGATGAGATTGCCGTTAGGCTCTACCCCGACAACCCGTGCCGCGAGTGTGAAGGTCACCTTCTCAGCGCGCTTGACGGCGCCCGAACCGTTCTGGCTGGAATTGCGCGAATAATCGACCCCAGGAGAGAGGGTTGCGCCTCCTGGAAGGATACCATTCGCCCATTCAGGAAGACCGAACATGGCATCGATGTTCATGTCGTCACTGGCATTCCGGCTGCGTGAGAGTGAGCTCTGAAGACTTGCCTGATCGTTCATCTCGACAACCACCGTAAGCAGATCGCCCACTTCCTTTGCCCGGCGCATACTGAGCAGTGCTGTCGGCGCCGTTTCCCACAGCGATGCGTTTTGAATGTTTGGATCAGCCGGTTCCGGTATAGCGCCGGGATAACCGGCGTAAGGAACTGGCGGCGCAAAATCCGGAACAGGCTGAGCTGAACTGGCGCAGGCGGCGGCGGCGAACGCGACGAAAGGCAGGGAGAACAAGGTTTTCATTGTGCGAGGACCCATCCGTTTTCCTGAACGATACCCTGAACCAACTGCCGAGACTGGAGGTTCAGAACGGTGACCGGCTCATTGAGAGAAGCCTCTCCCATTGCGCGGGCTGTGGTGGAGATTTCGAGACCACCGCTAATGTACTTCACGGTGACGATCTGATTGCGCGTCACAAGCCGTGCAGGACGGGTGTTATCCATCGTGATCGGCTGGCCTGCATAAATCGTGCGTCTGGCTTCCCGCCCGATTATCGGTTCTTCGAGCGTGGCAGAGATACCGGAATCCACAAGAGCATTGACCGGCGTGACCCTGTCCCCTGCCCGGATAACTTCCGAAGCAACAAGGGATGAAGCGTCTGTCAGCGCAATAAACGCGCTGAAGCTGAGGGCGAACAAAGTGCTCATGGCGCTACCTCAACCGCGTGGTGGCTGAGAGCATCTCGTCTGATGCCGTGATCACCTTGGAGTTGAGCTCATAACCGCGCTGAGCCTCGATCAGGTCTGCAATCTCTTTAACGACATCCACAGCCGAGTCTTCAATATAGCCCTGGCGCAGGAAGCCCATACCTTCCGTTCCCGGAATAAGGCGGTTTGCGGGGCCTGAGGCTTCGGTCTCCCGGAACATGTTGTCACCGATAGCTTCGAGCCCCTTCTCGTTCACGAAGCGGACAAGGGAGATGTTGCCGATAGCCTGACCAGCGGCTTCATTGGCGAAATAGGCGACAACTTCGCCGTCCCGGCTGATCGAGATGCGGCGGGCATCCTCAGGGATCACGATACCGTCGGCGAGCGCATAGCCGTCCGATGTAACGATCTCGCCATCCGGGCTCCGGCTGAGCTTGCCATCGCGGGTAAAGGCTGGTTCGCCCGATGGCAAAGTGACCTCGAGATAACCATTACCATCAATGGCAATGTCCAGTTCTGCGTTTGTCTGGCGCAAACTTCCCTGGGTCAGGTCCATCGATACGGTGGTTGGGCGCACACCTGTTCCGAGCTGGATGCCCGATGGCACAACCGTACCGACCTGTGAGGTAATTGTCCCCGGGGTCAGGTATTGCTGGTACATGAGATCAGAAAATTCGGCCGTCCTCGGACGATACGCCGTCGTACTCATGTTGGCGATGTTGTTCGAGATAACTTCCACCCGCATTTGTTGGGCGGCCATCCCGGACGCGGCAATTTGCAATGACTTCATAGGCGTCTCCTACACCTGGTAAAACGTTCAACGTTCCCGCACAGCTGTGATCAGCTGGCTGATGCGCTGGTCCTCCCTTTCAAGAAGTGCCTGGCCCGCCTCATAGGCGCGCTGGACTTCGATCATCCGGGCCACTTCGAGCACCGGCGAAACATTTGACTGCTCAAGCGCGCCCTGTACGAGTTTTGCATCCTGAGCCTGCTCAAGACCGCCTTCAGCGGCAAAGTATGTATTTGAATCGCGCTGTAATTGCCCATCGGCGCGCATGATCCCGATTTGATCTATGATCTGACCATTGCCTGTGATCGTGCCATCTGCGCCAAAGGACACATCCAGCGCGTCGTCGGGAATATTGATCGGGTTTCCGCCAGCGCTGAGCACTGCATTGCCCTGCATGTCTATCAGCTGGCCTGCCGCCGAAAGCTGGAAGTGCCCTGCCCGCGTGAGACGCTCTCCCTGCGGTGTTTCCACCCTGAAGAAGCCCTCGCCTTGGATCGCCAGGTCAAACCGGCCGCCCGTGAAGTTCAGTCCGCCCTGCTCCATCTGGAAGATGTGCCCGCCGAGCCCGCCCATCGAGAGCGACTGGTCTGCTGAATTGCCCGTCGACACCAGAAATTCGGTAAATACGGCACGATCGGACTTGTAGCCTGTGGTGCTGGAGTTGGCGAGGTTGTTGGCCACCGCCTGCATCTCCTGCATCAAACCCTGCTGGCGTGTCAGCGTCGTGTAGATTGGACTCGACATCAGTTGTCCTCCCCTTCGAGAGATTCGAGCGCCATCCGTGTGGACATCAGCCGCTCTGGAATAGCCGCGAGGCTGGCGGGGGATGGCTCTGCAACGCCTCCCGCTGCGGCCCGCTTCAATGACATAACGCGCTCAACCCGCGCTTTATGCTCCTTATCGTCGATGTTACCGGCCGCCTGATAGACACTCGCCGGAACAATCCAGCGTCTGCCCGCCGCGTCATGCTCGATCAGAGTAAGGATCGTCTTGTCGTCAAACGGAACGCCAGAAGCAAATTTCTGAAGCCGCACGGGATCATTGACATCAATGGCGCTCAGCGCCGCAACAAGACTGATCTGTGCATTGCCAGAATTGGCTTCTGCCAGAGCGAACACGGACGGATAGTCCTTGAGGCGATACGCCAGTGTGGCACGCTGCTCAGCAACTGTTTCGCCCGGCTGGGTTTTGCGCGAAAGCTGGTCTGCCAGCGAGGCGAGCCCCAGCCGTACGGCCTTCAGGGTTGCTTCTTCATAGAGCGCCGTACGCTGTTCATGATGGTCGAGCAGGCCAGCCTCTATCGACAAGGCCTCAATCGCAGCCAGGTTGTGAAGCGAGTCCGCGCTTGCCAGATCGCGTTGCAATCCTTCCACGAAATGCTTCCTGATCTCGCTCTGAACCGCCTCGCTCTGCATATTCTCGCGACCCGCCATATCCATCATGGTCAGATAACGGGACTCGGCGCTCAGCTCATCGAGCACAAACTTCATACTGGCCCGGATGTCTTCGTCCCGCTGCGACTGTTCGATCTTGAGCAGCATGCCATCCAGAAGCAGGGATTTGACCGGCGCATCGATTACACGATGGTGACGGATCAAGGCGAAGAGTGCCTCTTCCTGGAACCGCCCTGACAACAGGAATGTCCGGATACGGATTTCTGCTTCGGTGCTCCCCTGCGCCAGCTCCAGAATTGCATTGGAAAATTGCAGCTGCGCCGAATCCTGGAGCTGCCCCTTAGAATAAGAGGCCATCATTTTCTGGGAGAGGAAGCGGCCATCGGTGCGATCCAGCGCCGGCACGGCAAGCGCCGTCACACTCGTGCGCAATTGCAGCGGCAGGTGCCGGAATTCATTGAAGCCCTTGTCCACATGCGCAGCCCCTGCTCCCTGCCCGTCAACAAGCAGGGCCACCCCAAGCCAGAACCCGGCCTGCTCATAGCAGCGCGCAAGCTCTTGAAAATACGAAATATTCGGACGGCTCCGGCCGTCCAGAAGCAGTGCAACCTGGCGCAATGCCTGCTCATCCGGGCTATCCGGATTGCGAAGGTTCATGATCGCCTCAGATCCGAGGTCGAGTGCAATATAAGCCTTTGCAAGACGAGGGTCATCCGTGGGCAGCACACCATCAGCCAGCACACGCGTTCGGTAGTTCAGGATGTCGGAATAGCTTGCGATGGTCTCAAATTCCGAGAAGTCGAGTGGATAAGGCGCGCTGCAATCCACCGCCCCAGCAGCTCCCCAGACATCCGAAGGTGCAGAAACGCGCTCGGTCTCCGGGCGCACTAAAGCGTCGTCGCTATTCTGCCCTTCCGGCTCACCCGCGCCCGAGCTGGAGGGCGCCAGGAGGCCCTCATCAATTGCATCCCGGACGAACTGGTTGAGCTCTGTCGCCAGCTCCTGCTTTCGCGCGTCTGGCCCCGCCGCCGTTTCTGCCGGTTTGGCAGCAAGGACGGGCGGAGCCAGAAGGACGCCGCAAAGGAGAAGCCAGAGGTATCGCCTCATGCTGCCTGCTTGAGCCCCCTCACCGCTTGTTCAACTTCATCAAAGGTCGGACGAACGCGAGCAGGAGCCTGACGGCGGGCTACCTCAACGCAGATATTCACCGGGTTCTTGTGCAGGCTCGACACCAGCACCTGCCCGATCATAGAGTAGAAAAGATGCTCCTCAGTCCGGATCGTTTTGACACGCGCCGCAAACGGGCCAACAATGCCATAGGCGAGAAAGACGCCCAGGAACGTACCCACCAGCGCGCCGCCGATCATTCCCCCGAGCACTTCAGGCGGCTTGTCGATAGAGGCCATTGTCTTGATTACGCCCAAAACAGCCGCGACGATACCGAGCGCCGGAAGGGCGTCCGCCGTCTGCTGTAGCGCGTGCGATCCATGAAGCTTCTCTTCCAGAAGGCTCTCAAGGTGCTTGTCGAGCAGTTCTTCGACCTGGTGCACATTGTCGAAGTTCATGATCATTGAGCGGATCGTGTCGCAGATCATCTCAATCGCCTCGTGATCCTTAAGGATCCGGGGATATTTCATAAAGATTGTCGACTCGTTGGGTGCTTCGATGTGGGGTTCGATATCGACAGGATTCTGCTTCAGGATATGTAAAAGCTCGTGCATCAGCAGAAGAAGATCCTGATAATCGGTCTTCTTCCATTTTGGGCCTTTGAATGCAGCCGCTACGTCACCGCCGGTGTGTTTGACCGTCGTAAAATCGTTCGACGCGAGGAAAGCACCCGTCGCGGCCCCGCCAATCATCATCATCTCAAAAGGAAGTGAGTGTAGGATAATACCTAACTTGCCTCCGGCGAGCATATAGCCGCCAAAGACCATCACCATGGTAATTCCCAGGCCAAGTATCGCGTTCAAGTGCCAATCTCCGTGTACCAATAAACCGCGCCACTCTCATGGTGGCTGCGGGCGATCTTTCCTGCTACATCTTCGCGACTTCCTGCGTGAAGGGTTCGAGCACCGGCTGCTTGAGCTTCAACGCACGCTGACGCTTCCACACACCCATTTCACAGTGCCCGATCTCAATCTGTCCATTGACGGTCTCGGCATTCAGACGAACCGATCCGGGATCGGTATCTGGCAACGGAATGAGATCGCCCACTTTCAAGCGAGAACACTCGCCGATTGTCATTGATATTTTGTCAAGAACCGCTTCAACTCTTATTGAAGATCCCATGACACTGTCGCGCAGTAGTCTTGAGGTCGCTGGCCGCTTCTGTTCTGCGGCGCGCCGCTCGGCCTCATGTGCGCACCCCATGAGGTAATCGAGGTCGAACACCAGCCAGACCTGAGACTGCACCGCCTCTGGCATGATCGAATAGGAAATAACCAGATATCGGCTGTCGGCGTCAAAATTACTGGCGGCCTGTACCGGCTCCGAGAGCGGGGAGGCGATCGTTTCTGCCTGATGGCCTTCGAGCGACGCGGCCGCACTGCGCCAGAGTGACACCGCAGGCGCTTCGAACATGAGTTTCAGAAAGAGCGCGGAGGCTTCCTTGGCGCTCTCGAAATCCTGGCTGAGGCGCTTTGCTACAATCCGCGCGGCCCCTGCCCCATCCGCGGCAATGGCGCAGAGGCCGGGAGAAACTCTCGAATTAAAGAAAAATGCCGTTCTGCGCTCAAGGGCTTCCAGGGCGGCCGTGCCCGTGTAGACCCGGCGCATTTCGGGCTCCTGAGGGACGCCGCCATCAAGAGACTCCCCGGCCCAGGTCAGTAGGGAGTGATGAACCGCGCTCCAGAAATCATGGTAACGCAGGATCGTGGGAGGTAATCCCGACCCTGTTCCCATCTTTTTCCTGAGTACCGATGACATACCCCACCCTTCCAGGGTTAATAAAATTCCAACGACTCTTAGTGCTGCCCAATTGGTTGAAGAATAGTTATCAGATTGGGTCGATCCTTCCCCCAATCCTACGCTCTTAATTGAGTATGCGATGGTAAAAGCACCCCAGCAGAAGCAATAACTGGTGGTTGAAATGGCTACGGACTCCTCAGTACAGGGACCGACCATTATTAAGCGTAAGAAGATCTATAAGGCGGACGGCCATCATGGCGGCGCCTGGAAGGTCGCTTATGCTGACTTTGTGACCGCCATGATGGCGTTCTTCCTTCTTATGTGGCTGCTCAATGCAACCACTGAGGAGCAACGCAAGGGCATTGCCGACTATTTTAACCCTACAATTCCGATCAGCCGGATTTCCGGCGGCGGCTCGGACGGCCTCAACGGCTCGTCCATCTTCTCCGAAGACACCTACGCCAAGATGGGAACCGGCGCGAACCGCAAGGAAACCGTCGAGAACCCAGCCTATGGGGACGGCAAGTCGAAGGATAGCCAAGACCAGACAGACGATGTTCAGACCTTGGCCAAGCGTGCCGAAGAAGCGGAAATCGCCAATGAACTTCAGGGTTTGAAAGAGGCCCTCAGCAAAGAAAGCCGCCAGCTTTCCGAGCATCTCATGATCAAGATGTCTCCTGAAGGTATCGTGCTGGAGATAACCGATTCAGAGAGCACTCCCCTCTTCCCGCTTGGCCGCAGCGAAGCATCTGACACGATGGTGCAACTGGTCGCGGTTGTTGCCGAAGCGTTTTCCGACTTCGACAATGACATCAAGATTGTCGGGCACACCGACAGCCACCGCTATCGAAACGGTGCATTGTATGACAACTGGAACCTGTCGGCTGACCGTGCCAATACAGCCCGGCGCCTCTTGTCCGATGCAGGCGTTCCCGGACAGCGCATCCGCGAGGTTTCAGGCAAGGCCGATACCGACCCCCTGGTGAAAGACGATCCCCAGGCGGCTCAAAACCGCCGGATATCCATCACCATACTGACAGACTGATCCCGCCGCCGATTGGTTTCCTGATCGTAAAGATATTTGGCTAACAGGAGTTATCAGCTTATTTACGAGTTGCCTTCAATTTGCGTCATTATCTGACGCAGGAGCAACCAGATATGAGCATCTCATCCTCCCTGAACGCGGGGGTAATGGGGCTGAGTGTCAACGGCACACGCCTCGCCACCATTTCCGACAACATCGCCAATTCCGGCACCTACGGCTACAAACGTAGCGCCGTGGACTTCTCCAGCATGGTGTTACAGCAGAAGACCTCTGCCTACGCTGCGGGCGGCGTACGCGTTGACACGTACAAGGATATTGCCGCGACGGGATCTCTGATCCGCACGGGGAGTGCGACGGATATCGCGATATCCGGACGTGGCCTCCTTCCTGTGACGGACCTTGGTGGCATCTCCACACTGTCCTCAAACCGCAACATGATGCTCACTCCCACAGGCTCCTTCTTCGCTGATGAGAACGGTTACCTGCGCACACAAAGCGGTCTTTTCCTCCTTGGATGGCCCGCAGATTCTGCCGGAGAAGTCGGCAATGTCAGCCGCAACAGCGGCGCAAATCTTGTGCCGGTCAACATTTCAACGTCTCAGTTTAACGCGACCCCGACCACGAGCATCGAGCTTGGGATCAACATCCCCGCTGATGCGACAACCGCTGGCGCGCCGGGCGATCCCTTCATGCTTCCTGTCGAGTATTTCGATAACCTCGGCCGCGCCCAGACAGTGACCTTCCAATTCACGCCGACCGTACCCGCTTCGGGCTCGAGCAATGAGTGGAGTGTCCAGATCTTCGACAGTGCTGGCAACCCCCTGGCATCGGTTGGTGATCTCGAAATAGCCTTCAACGACACGCCAAACGCTGGCGGCCGGATCGCAGCCGCAACCGCCTCCAATGGTGCCACCTATGATCCGGCGACAGGCCGCGTCTCGATCACCCTGGATCATGGCCCTGTCGAAGTCTTCATCGGCCGCCCGAACGACAGCGCTGGCGTCACCCAGCTCGCAGCTTCTTTTGCGCCGACAGCGGTCACAAAGAACGGCTCACCCATCGGAGACCTTCAGTCGATCGAGATCGACGAGAAAGGCTTCCTTCAGGCCATCTATGACAAGGGCTTCCGCCGGACACTCTATCAGATCCCGGTTGGAGATGTTCCCAACATGAACGGTCTCAGGGCGCTTGATTCTCAGGCTTACTCGGTCTCCAATTCGAGCGGCAATCTCTATCTCTGGGATGCGGGAAGCGGCCCTGTAGGCGGCATTTCGGGCTACTCGCTGATGGAATCCACGACGGACATCGCAGCCGAGCTGACCGATCTTATCGAGACGCAGCGCGCTTACTCATCGAACGCCAAAATCGTTCAGACGGTCGATGAGATGCTCCAGGAAACAACGAACCTGAAGCGCTGATAGCGAAGACGGGGAGACCTGCCTAAGTGAGCATCTCAGCCGCCATCCTTGCTGCACGATCCGGCCTTCAGGTTACCAGCCAGAAGGCCGAAATCGTCGCAACCAATGTCGCAAATGCCAGCACGCCGGGCTATGTCCGGCGTTCGCTGGTGGTTGGCGAACTTGTCCAGGGATCACAGACGGCCGGTGTCACATCACTTGGCGTCTCCCGTTCTGGCGACGACGCCATCAAGGCACAGCGGCGCGAGCTGACAAGCGACGTTGCCCAGGCGACCGTGCTTGCCTCGACATGGCAGGCAATCTCGACACGGGTCGGAAATACATCTTCAGGCGCCGGGCTGTTTCGTACATTCTCGAATTTCGAATCCGCCCTCACCGCTTCGATCACATCACCTGAATCCACCGCGAATACATCTGCCCTGCTCAACGCCGCCAAATCCGTCGCCAGCGAGCTTAACAGCTTTGCAAAATACGGCGCGCAGGCCCGCGCCGAAGCCGATAGCGAGATTGCCGAAGGCGTTGACGCCGTAAATACCGCGCTCAAACAGATTCAAGACCTGAACAAGCGTATCGCCAGCATCGACCGCACTTCCTCACAGGCGGCAACGCTGATGGATGAGCGTCAGCGCGTTCTCGATACGATTGCCCAATACCTGCCCATTCAGACCGCACAACGTGATGCGGGCACGATCGACGTTCTCACTACGCAAGGGGTCTATCTGGTGAATGGCAGCACCGCGCGCCAGATTCAGTTCACCCCCTCCTCCGCCTTTACCTCAGCTCAGACCCTGGCGAATGGCGCCTTGTCCGGAATATCTGTGGACGGCATAGACATTACGCCGGGTTCGACCTCCTTCGGCGCGGTCTCCGGTGGTGTGTTCGGCGCCCTGTTCACACTTCGTGACCAGGATCTGCCCGCTTTCCTCGACCAGCTGGACATGGTGGCGAACGACATCATTACCCGGCTGTCGGATGATTCCATTGACCCGACCAAGCCCGCAGGCGAACAGGGCCTGTTTGTCGACCCCGATGGGGCCGGCACACTCGGTCTTGCGGCTCGCATTTCGATCAACGCGGCAGTCGATCCCTCTCAAGGCGGTGAAGCCTGGCGTTTGCGCGATGGTATAGGCGCCGCACAATCGGGCCCCCCGGGCAACTCGTCTATCCTTTCTGCCATGTTTGAGGCCTTCACACAGGTGAAGTCCCTGAACTCAAACGGTATCCAGGGAGCCTTCTCGGCCAGCGATCTTGCCGCTCAACTTTCATCTGTTGTCGGCCAGAAGCGCATCTATCAGGATTCAGTGCTTGCTTCGACGCAGACCCAGCACCTGACGCTCGTCGAAGCAGAGCAGGCTATGACCGGTGTTAATGTCGATCAGGAAATGGAATCTCTGCTGCTTATTGAGCAGGCTTATGCTGCCAATGCACGTGTGATTCAAGTTGCCCGAGACATGATCAGTATTCTGATGGAGCTCTGATCGCCATGCGCATTATCCCCCCCAACAGCATCGTCTCGGCATCCTTCAGTCAGAACATCGTTGACATGAGAGCGCGCGCCACGATTGTCTCTCAGGAGTCGGTGACTGGCCAGTATGCCGACCTGACAAAGCATCTTGGTGGCCGTATCGGCGACGCCATGATCAGCCAGAAGGCACTGGCCGATATCGAACTTGAGCGCGGCCTTCTCGGCGTCCGCGAAGGGCGGCTGGACCTTACCCAGAAAAGTCTTGCCGCAGTGCAAACCCGCATTTCCGGCCTCGAAGTCCAGATGCTCTCAGTGCTCGGCACAGGTGATCTTCCCGGGAAAGACCTGGTTTCACGCGAAGCAGCCGCAGCCCTGTCGGATATATTCTCTACACTGAATACCCGGCATGGCGACCGTTTCCTGTTTTCGGGCGATGAAACAGCTACGCAGCCCTTCAGCAATACAGACCAGCTGTTGAGCGATATCCGCCAGATAGCCAATACCGCAACCAGCGCGGCCGATTTCGAGACGCAGCTGGATGATTACTTTCAGTCCCCGACCGGTGGCTGGCTGACCTCCATTTACAGGGGCGCGTCTACCACCAGCGACCCCAACAGCGCAACAGCGACCGATCCGGCAATCGTCGAGATTATTTCCGCCCTCGCAGTCATGGCGATCAGCGGCACACAGGACAATCTTACCTTGCTTAACCAGAACCCGGAGATCGCGCGCGCCAGCGCCGAGCGGATCGGAAGCGGCACAAACGCACTGATAAACCTGCGCGCAGACGTCGGCATCAACCAGGAGCGTGTCGCCAAGCAGAAAGAGGCCCTCGATACCGAGGAGACCATTCTCAACAGTGTCTACAATAACATGGTCGGGCGAGATCAATATGATGCCGCGTCCGAACTGAAACAACTCGAGGCAAGTCTGGAGGCAGCCTATGTGCTGACCTCCCGCCTGTCGAACCTTAGCCTCCTGAATTTTCTGAGGTAACCCGATGAAATGGTCCGCCTGGCTATTTGCCGCCCTCTCTCTGACAGTTCTCGCCCTGCCTGCTCCCGCCGATGCGCAGGCGCGCATACGGGATGTCGTGGATGTCCAGGGTGTTCGGGAGAACGACCTTGTCGGCTACGGCATCGTGGTCGGCCTCAATGGCACGGGCGATACGGTCCGAAACTCACCGTTTACGGAGGATTCCCTCACTCACATGCTGGAACGCCTCGGCGTCAATGTGCAGGGCGAACAGATCAAGCCAAAGAACGTCGCGGCCGTTCTTGTCACCGCGTCCCTACCCCCCTTCGCCCGTAATGGCTCAAGCATTGATGTGAATATTGCCTCGATTGGTGATGCAACCAGCCTGCAAGGCGGCACATTGATCCTTACCCCTCTCAGGGCCGGGGACAATGAGATCTATGCCGTCGCGCAAGGAACCATTATCGTCAGCGGGATTGATGTGAAAGCACAAGGCGCCCGGGAAACGCGCGGCTCACCCACCACAGGTTCCGTCCCCAACGGCGCCAAGATCGAACGTGAGGTCAATTACGACTTCAACCGCAATCTGATGATCTCACTCGCTCTGCGCTCGCCGGATTTCACAACCGCAGCCCGGATCGAAGACACGATCAACGCCGCGCTGGGTGTCCCGCTTGCCACCATGCGCGATCCCGGCACCATCGAACTTGACCTGCGCGGTATTTCCGAATCCCCCTCTCGCTTCCTGGCAAGCATCGAAAATCTTCCGATCCAGGTCGCCACACCTGCCCGCATTGTCATTGATGAAAAATCCGGAACCATCGTCCTGGGTGAGGATGTGACCATCTCCCGCGTGGCCATTGCCCAGGGCAATATCGCCATCAAGGTCCGCGAGACACCGGTTGCCTCGCAGCCAAACCCGTTCGCCCGTGGAGAAACCATGCTCCTTCCGCGCTCGGAGATCACGATCACCCAGACAGGCAGCAACAATATCGCCATACTAGAGCCAAACGTAACGCTCTCTCAGCTGATCTCTGGCCTGAACGCCCTGGGTGTTTCCCCGCAGGAGATGGCCGACATCATCCGCTCAATGAAGGCGGCCGGCGCTATTCATGCAGATCTGGTAATTCGCTGATACAGCGTCTCAGAAACAAGCAAGGCCGGACTCCCGGGTCCGGCCTTGCTTGTTACCTCATACCGGCTCTTACCGCCCGGCCGGACGGGTAATAGTGATAACGCCACGCCGGCGCATATCCATCAGGGTCGTCAGGAATTCACGCTGGATCGTCTCGGCTTCACTCGGTGTTACTGCCCCGATCTCTTTGAGGTCTTCGCGATACTGATCGGCCATCCGTGAGGAGATGTTACCCAGAAGGTATTCAGAGACTGCATCATTGGCGCCGCGGAAAGAAGCAAGGATCCGCAGAATGGTTTGCGGATCGAGCTCCTTGAACACCACCGGAACGGCATTCCGGGGCAGAAGCTCCGGTAGACCTTCAACGGTGAAAAGCCCCTTCTGGATGAGCGGCAGCTTTGCTTCGTAACGCTGCTTCAGGAAGCCTACGAGATTCTCCCGTTTATCGGATGGTATGAGGCTGAGCACCTCCCCTATCGTCTCCAGGTGGCTCTCGTCACCCCCGTCGGCTCCCTCTTCTCCCTGAGCGTTGAGGAATTCCATTTCCAGCATGCGTTCGATGACCGAATCGATGCCGGGGTCCAGCTTGGGCGCTTCAACCATCTGGCCGAGCGTCGGCCCCAATTTTTCATCCTTCAGATGGCAGATGATGTTGGAGGCAATCGACGCGTCCAGCCTGCGCAGGATCAGCGCAATGATATTGGGTGTTAAGCGGTTGAGATAAGCGGCCACTAGCTTGGCGTCACGGGTGCTGAGGCGTGTCCAGACATCTCCGGTTTCTGCCGCTTGCGCCATCTGCGGCGTGGGTTCGTCTTCCCCAAAGATCGCTTTCATCCGATTGGAGTCCACGACGCCTTTGATCACTTCGCGCGCGCGTGAGCGGCCACCGCGCATCGCACCGGACGTCTTGCGCAGCTGCGTCAGAAAATCAATCACGACCGCGATCAGATCTTCGCGGGAAAGGTAGGTAACCGTTTCAAGCGATGACGCTACGCGCGCAAGCGCGGCATCATCCAACTTGTTGACGATAGGCTTGGCCGCCCCGTCGCCCAGCAGTGCAATGATGACCGCGGCGCGCTGTGCCTGGGTCAGCACCGGCCCAGTGGCTTCGGTTTTGGTGCCCGCCGTTTCGCCGCGCCGGTTCAGCCGCGTTACAGTACTCATGTCGCATAACCCCTGAGCACCGCTTCGGTGATCTTCAGCCAACCATCCGCCAGCACGAAAAATCCAAGCTTGAAGGGCAAGGACACAACCGTCGGCGGCACCATCATCATGCCCACCGCCATCAGGACGGAGGCAACGACAAGATCAATCACCATGAATGGCAAAAAGATTACGAAACCGATCTGGAATGCATGTTTGATCTCGCTCAGCATGAACGCTGTTGCCAGAAGGGAGAAGGCCGGCTCCTCCCCTTCCACAACCGGACGGTTGACCGCATCGCCGAGCGTCAGCAGGGCTTCTGGATCGGTCCGTTGCATCATGAAGGCGCGGAACGGCTCGGTAGAAAGCGCCCATGCCTGCGCCTCGTCGAGTGTACCGTCCATATAGGGCGAAATGCCATTCTCCCAGGCAGACATGAACACCGGCTCCATGACGAAGAAGGTGAGGAACATGGCAAGCGCCATGATCATCATGTTCGGCGGGGCCTGCTGAACACCGATTGCCTGGCGCATGAAGGAGAAAACAATCACCATGAAAGGTAGGCAGGTGATCATCATCGCAATGCCGGGCACCAGGCTCAGCACCGTCACAAGCAGGACCAGCTGCACAACGGAGCCCGAAAGCTGTCCGTCACCAGACGGGTTCAGGAGGCCATCCAGCGCAGCGGGAACTTCCTGAGCATGACCGGAAAAGGCAAGGCATGCCGAGAAAACGACCAGAAACAGGATACGATAGATGGCTGCCGCCCGGATCATTCCGGATCAACAGCCTTTTCAATGATTTCGACGATCTTCACGGCAATCTGGCCGTCATCAGTCTCAACAAGCTCACCTTTGGCAATCAGCTTGTCATCAATGAAGAGGTCCACCGGATCATCCACTTTCGAGGTCAGCGCGATCACCGAATCTGGTTGCAACTCAAGAATTTCCTGAACACTGAGACGCTTTTGGCCAATAGAGACCGTAACCGTGACAGGCACACTGTAGATCGAGCGGCGATAGGAATTGCGGCCCGAAGGATCGCGGCGATCCTGATTTTCGAGTTCCGGCATTACTTTTTCGGGGGTGGCCATCACTTGTACTCCGTATTCGGTTTATAGGTTGACCCAATGTCGTTCAGACAGGCGGCCAACAAGCTTTCAAAATCAAAAGTCACGCCGCCGGTGCGCCAGGAAACTTCAGCATGGCCAGCGCCCTGCCCTTCCGTCACGATGACATTGCAACGCCCCTCCAGAGAAGGATGACGGCCGATCATTTCCAGAAGCTGAGCGGCCAGGCCCGGCTCTGCACGGATATCCACCACCGGCGCCGCTGCCGGTATCAGGCCGGGAAGATGCCGCCCGATTTCCTCGGCGAGAAAGCGGCGGGAGAGTTCGGGAAATAACTGACTCGCAATTGTGCGGATCGTTTCCACAGTGTTCTGACGGGCTTCCACATCAACCCGCTCCATCAGCTTTTCCAGGTTTGAAACCGCAGCCTGCAACGCCGCCGTTTCCTGCGGGATCGGCCGCACGACAGAAGGCTCAGCTTTTGCCGGCGCGGCTGCAAGCCCAGCTTCGGCCTCTTCCGGCGGAGCCTGCCCCGAAGGCGCGTGCAGATCACCCGCGCTCATTGCCCGCAACCAATCGGCCGGGCGCGGCCCTCTGATCACGTCAAATCTGGGCAGCTGGGAAAAAACTGCGTCACTCATTTACAGCCACCTTGCGATTGTCAAAAGCGGCAGCAATCGGGTCGGCCTGTGTAGTTTGCTGGTCTTCGGTAAGCCATTGCTGAAGCAGCGCGGCAGTTTCTTCCTGTCGCTCGTTTGCATAATCCTTGAGATAGGCAAACGGGTCGCTTTCCACATCAGCAATTCTGACCACGGCATCGCCCGCCCCTGCCAGCCCGGCGCCGGTTCCGGCACCCTCCGGAGACAGAGCATCCTTAGTCTTCTGAACCAGCATCGGGCGCACAACACCCACACCCAGCACAATCACGACCAGACCCAGCAGCATAGCTTGCAGGCCAGACCAGAAATACCGCTCCATCAGTTGCGCGAAGAGGCCCGGCGCCTGGATGAGATCATCTACCGGAACCGTCTGGAAGGGCATCAATTCCACTGAAATCGTGTCGCCTCGGGCAATGTCCAGGCCCGCAGCGGACGCCACAAGTTTTTCGAAATCGGCCGCCATCTGCTGCTGGAGCGCCGCAATATCCGCCGCCGCAGGATCAATCCCGAGCGCCTGCTCGTTCAGCAGCACGGCAATGGTAATCCGCTGAACCTCACCCGGCAGTGTTTCGACTTCCGTGCGCGTTTCATTGATCTCATAGGAGACCGTCTCGGTCGCATTCTTGTTGGTGGAGGAATGGCCGCCGCCTTCGCCGCCCTGCGGGAGGTTGCTGGCAACCGTCATGCCTCCCCCTGCCCCGCCGCTTGCGCCGGTTGAATCATTGGTCGTCCGGTTACGCACAACCCGGGAATTGGGATCAAAGGTGACTGCCGACGTGCGTTGCCGCTGGCGGCTGACATCAACCGTGGCCGATACGCGCGCATTGCCCATGCCGACACGGGGCTCAAGCAGACGGAGGATCTTCTGTTCCAGCAGGCTGGCCTGGCTCTCCGCAGCGATGGCAGGCTCCAGGGCCTTATTCGCTTTGGGCCCGGCCAGGATACCCTTCACCGGATCGATCACCGCAACATCCTCGGCGCTGAGGCCAGCAACGGCCAGCGCGACCATGTACTGAATTGCCTCAGCCTGGCCGGATGTCATGTCGCGCGCTGTCGTCAGGGTTACTGACGCGGTCTGATGGGGCTGTGACCGCGAGAAACCAGACCGCAGATTCGCGCCGATATGCACCCGCGCCGAAGACACACCGGGAATCGCCAGGATCGTCCGCGTCAGTTCCCCTTCCTTGGCGCGCCAGTAGGCCGCGTTGTACATCTCAGAGGTAACCGAAAACCCATTGACCTGATCGAGCAGCTCATACCCCTGCACCGAAGGCCGTGGCAGGCCCTGCTGGGCCAGCGTAAAGCGAATCCCGTCACGCTTTCCCTGCGGCACGAAGATCGCTTCTCCCTTGATTTCATAGGGAGTTCCAGACTGCTCCAGCTCCTTGATGATGTCGCCCGCATGGGCCGGCTCAAGGCCTGAATAGAGTAGCGTCATCGGATCGCGCGTTGCCCCCTGAACCAGGAAGCTCATGGCCGCGATGATGCCCGCTACTGCGGCGGCCAGCATCAACTGCCGGGAAGGTGGCAGGGCTTTGATGGTATCGAAGAATTTCATAAATGCGTTCGCCCCAAGCTGCATACGAGTCAGCTGTAATGATTAATATTTGGCGCGAAATCGTTAAGGTTATCTTTACCCCGGATCAGTCATTAGGAACGTGCCTCACGAGATAGAATGAGGGGCTAGATGGCTAAGAAACCCGACACGAACGAATCGGGGCAGACAGAATCCGGGAAGAAGTCCGGCGGCGGTATCGCCGGGCTGCTGATAGTTGCTGCCGCCTCTCTGGCGAGCTCTCTTGGCTTATTCTACTTCCTGAGTCCGCCTGCTCCGCCCACCGCCGCGGCGTGCCCGCCGGCAGGAACGGCTTCGGCTGCGCCAGCGACAAGGCCGCTCGCGCAGGACCAGGTGTATGTCGAGATGAAGGAAATCCTCATCACCATCGGCAATGCGCCCGCAAACCGCTATCTCAAGATGAACGTCACGATTGTCACCAGCAAGGACAGCGCCAGCAAGGTCAAGCAGGCGGAACCGATGCTGATCGATGCGTTCAACAATTATCTCCGTTCCATCGAACTCAAGGATCTGGAAGACCCGGGCTTTTATCCGCACCTGCGCGAACAGCTGGCGCGTCGCTCCGAACTCGTCGTCGGCAGCGCTGCTTCAAACGGTGTGCTGATCACAGAGTTTCTGCTGAGGTAGCATCATGGACATCTCAAGCATCCTCAACAGTATCCAGCCCACGGACGTCGCGATCTTCCTCGTGTCCTCCGCCGCCTGCGTCTACTGCTTCGTCCTCTCAAAACGCCTTCGCGCCCTTCAGGACACGAAGGATGGCCTCGGGGCGACGATCACCGCGATGACCAATTCTGTCTCGGCAATGTCCCAGGCCACACATGACACCCGCACGCGCGTCGAGAACATGGCCACCCGTCTTGCTCACCTCATCAGTGATGGCGAGAAGATGTGCAAACGCCTTGAAGACACGATCATGACGATGGAGCGCTCCCAGACGGGCGTGACCAACCAGGTTCATGCCGCCCAGACCGAACTCAACGTTATGATGCGCGATGTGCTGGACCAGTCCCGCGCCCGAATTGTCGAGATGACGACCCTGATGCGCCAGATGCGCGCTATGTCGGAAGCTGGCGAAGCAGACATCACCGTCCCTCCCCCCCGTGCAAAATCGGCCTGATCGAAAGAGTTTCCGCCCATGCACAACCGCTCGAATGTCCTTCTCACTCTCGGTGTCCTCTTTACGATAGGCGGGGCAACCCGGTTCCTACCGGACGCGCTGGCCTTTGCAGAAGGCCCGACAACCAGTGCGACACCCGCCAGCGCAGTGACCAGCCCGATAGCTTCGCCTGCCCCGCCGGCCGCCAGCACCGACAGCCTGAAACAGGTCTGTTTCTCATCAGAGTCCGCTTCCCTCTTGCAGGAAGACCAATGGCTGTTTGATTCCGAACAGCAGCAACTGAAAAAACAGCAGCTTGAGCTTCAGGCCTGGGAGAACCAGCTGGCCCAGCAGACCGCAGAACTCAAACTCTTGCAGCAAACCCTGGAAGCCCGCTGGGAGCAGATGCAGGCCAGCTCCGATCAGGACATCGAACACCTCTCCCGCATGTATGGCGCTATGAAAGCCGATCAGGCCGCCCAGATCTTCAACCAGATGGACGCCGGCTTTGCCGCCGGCTTCCTACGGCTCATGGTGCCCGATCAGGCAGGCCTGGTGCTGGCGAATATGGAAGCCGAGAAGGCCTATCTCGTCAGCATCAAGCTTGCGACGATGAATAATGATGTGCGCGCCTTGGACCAGGGCGCAAACTGAGCCCCAGACACCTAGTCTGAGTCTCGAAGCACCTCCGCTTCCAGAATCATTCGATAATGATCGAGACGTCTCTGCTTCTCGCGCGCAATACGTTGTTCTTCGGTTTCCGGCATCGCGGTTTCGAACAACCCATGGCATTCTGCTTGAGTCGTACTGAACCGGATAAGGTCCAGACGATCAATGTTTGTATAGTGAACAGTAGCAGCGCCGCCGATGTTCAAGGCCAAGACATCTTTATCCGAGGACGGATTCATCCGCTCAATTACGACACCGGTAGATCCGGAATCGAGGATGAAGAACTCTTCTTCATGTTTTGCGGCAACCACAAAATCGCTTTCGAGATAAACGCGGCTTGGTTCTGAAAGCTTCCCAAACTTGTTAAAGCGCGCCCTCACGCACACGAGGCCAAGATGCTCGCCAGAATGCTCGAAGACTTCCGACCGCAGCACGACAAGGTTATCCAGAACCGTGAAGTCGAGCAGCTCAACAGTTGAAGAATCTTCAAACTTCCAGTGTGCCTGGAGGTCGAACAGAAAATCCGCGAGATGCTCCCGCTCGATTGGCGGAACTTCAGCGCTAGTCGCTTCTGCCAGATGACAAAGCATCATCGCCGCAAGGCAAATGCGGTTGATGTTGATCTTCACCGGAAAGCCCCTTCTGCTTGCGTCCAGATCACTCTAAGATCGCGTACTGTGCCCGCATACCGAAAATTTAAACCGCGTCAACGATCTGCGCCAAACCGTGTCGTGCTTCCAGACGACAGCAGCAGCATATCAAACGTGACGGCTTTTCCGACCTTTGCCGCGCTTAATGTGCCGGCTGACGCCACGTCGCGTCTGTTGAGGTCATTGGCCCTGCGATATGTTCGCGGAAACTCCCCGGGAGGAGACCATGAGCGACGCCACATCCTATCTCGGCTGGAAGGTGGATTACAAAACCCCACCCGGAGAGGCTGCCCTTGTTCCGCCAGACTCGGTGACATGGCAGGTTTTCAAAAACCCCGTAGCGCTTGCCATCGGCGGGGTCTGCGCTGTGCTGCTGGAATTTGCCGATGCCCGCATCCGTTCAGGCGTCTGGGATCATTCGGTCTTCAAAACAGATCCTATCGGCCGCTCCAAGCGGACAGGCACCGCTGCAATGGTTGGCACCTATGGCCCTGCCAGCGCCGCCCGCCGGGTGATCCAGGGCGTCACCCACATGCACGCAAGGGTCAGCGGCCAAACGCCGTCAGGCGAGGCCTACCGCGCGCTTGAACCTGAACTGCTCGACTGGGTCAGCGCGACCGCCTCCTATGGCTTTCTCATCGCCTATCACCGCTTTGTCCGGACGCTGACGGAAGAGGAAATGAACCGCTTCTTCGCGGAAGGCGAAGCCGTCGCGCGGCTCTACGGCGTCCAGCAACCGATCCGCTCGGTCGAGCATTTCAACTGCATGCTGGCGCGCCTCCTCCCCCGCTTCGAGCCCCACCCGATCAACACTGAATTTCTTGACATCATGAAATCGGGCCGCGCTGCGCCCGGTGTTCCCAGGGGCCTGCAAAGCGCGCTCGTCCATGCCGCCGTGGATATCCTGCCGAAAGCCGTGCGGGCGCGCCTCGAACTTGGCGCGGCTTATGATCTCTCTCCGCTCGGGCGTCTGACCGTGAAATCTATGGCTGCCATCGCCGAGCGCACGCCGGACCTGAACGCGCCGGCCGCGCAGGCGTCCCAGCGGCTCGGCCTGCCACGCAGCTTCCCCTGGAAACCTGAAACCGAGCGCCGCCGCCTCGCCGCGGCCGCCCGCATCGCATCAATGGCCAAGGAGGCCCCTGCATGAACCTCTCTTTCACACGCGAGGAAGAAGCCTTCCGCGCGCAAGTCCGCACCTTCCTGGATGAGAACCTGACCGAAGACCTGCGTGCCTACGCAAAGCGCATGACGAGCGTCTATTCGACCAAGCCCATCGGCATGAAATGGCAGCAGATCCTGGTGAAACAGGGTTGGGCGGCCCCGTCCTGGCCGGTCGAATATGGCGGCACGAACTGGACGCCCGCCCAGCGCTACATCTTCGATGTCGAGATGGCCCGCGCCGGCGCCCCGCCTCTCTCGCCGATGGGCATCGGTATGTGCGGCCCGGCCCTGATCGGCCACGGCTCGAAGGAACAGAAAGACTATTATCTTCCCCGCATTCTCTCGGGTGAGGATTTCTGGTGTCAGGGCTATTCTGAGCCCCATGCTGGCTCAGACCTCGCCGCGCTCACCATGTCAGCGGTCGATGATGGTGATGCTTTCATCTGCAACGGCTCCAAGATCTGGACCACGCATGCCCATGAAGCCAATATGATGTTCTGCCTCGTGCGCACCGACAGTTCGGGCAAACTACAGCAGGGGATCACCTTCATACTGATAGACATGACCGCGCCCGGCGTGCGGGTCGACCCGATCCTGATGCTCTCGGGCGAGCATATCCAGAACGCCGTCTTCTTCACCGATGTCCGCGTGCCCAAGGCCAATATCATCGGCAAGATCAATGAAGGCTGGACGGTCGCCAAATACCTGCTCGAATTTGAACGCGGCGGCTCGTCCTACGGCCCCCGCCTTCTCGCCCGCCTGCGCGCCATCCGCGCCAATGCCGCCGAAGAGGGCCTGCTTGAGCCTGGCTTTGCCCGCAAGCTGTCGCTCGCCGAAGCGGACATCCTCGCGCTGGAGGCGGCCGAACTCCAGCAGATGTCCGACCTTGCCCGAGGCGGCACGCCGGGCCTGAAAGCCTCGATGATGAAGATCCGCGGCACCGAGCTCAGCCAGCATTTGACCGAGCTCGCCATCGAGCTTGCCGGGGTCTATGTCGCGCCCTTCCAGCCCCAGCATACGTCCCCGGGTGGGCCCGTTCCTGTCTCAGATTGTCTCGGATTGTCCCAAAGTGTCCCGGTTGTGGGCCCTGAAAGTGCCGTCACAGCCTCAGCCAAGTACCTCAATGACCGGGCCGGGTCGATCTATGCCGGGTCCAACGAAATCCAGCGCGGCATCCTCTCAAAGGGACAGCTAGGGCTTTGATTTTCAAGAGGACATAAATGGTGGGCGGTACAAGGTTCGAACTTGTGACCCCTACGATGTCAACGTAGTGCTCTACCGCTGAGCTAACCGCCCTTTTGGCGAAGGCCCCGTGCGGGCCAAGCCTGAAGAAGAGGCGTAATGAACAATCCGGGCTGGCGCGTCAAGCGGCCTTTGATGCACGATGTGCAGCTGACCGCCCGGCCAGCAGCGGGGCCAGCTTCAGGCCGCCATTACCTTGTCGACCTCTTCCACGATTTCGCGGAGGTGGAAGGGCTTAGACAGAACCTTGGCGCCGGCGGGCGTCGGGGAGCCCGAGGAGAGCGCTACGGCCGCAAAGCCGGTGATGAAGACGATCTTCATGGCCGGGTCGAGTTCGGCGCCGCGTCGCGCCAGCTCGATCCCGTCGAGGCCCGGCATCACGATGTCGGTGAGCAGGAGATCGAACACCTCACGCTCAAGCGCCTGGAGGGCCGTTTCGCCGTCTGCATAGTCCTGAACGTCATGCCCTGCCCTGCGCAGCGCCGAAGCCAGGAAAGTACGCATCGAATCATCATCTTCAGCTAGCAGGATTTTGGTCACGCAGGGTCCCCTGTGATGCGACTCGCATAAGTTACACATTAAGCCTACCGATAGTAAATCGGCGGTGAACACGCAGGCTTGCAAGACTGACGCCACACGCAAGCGCTGAAAAGCCTTGACCTTGCGAACGATTTTCAAACCATTGCGCAGATGCCGGATACGTCGCCGATCCTAACGATTCATGAAGGCCCCCCCATCGAGCTTCAAGAGCTCGGCGATCCCTTTATCTTGACCGCGCCGGAAATGGGTGAAGCACCGATCGTTTTTGCCAGCCCGCATTCTGGCAGTCTCTATCCGGAAACAATGATTTCAGCGCTCTGCGTACCCCTGATGGATGTTCGCCGCACAGAGGACGCCTTCGTAGACGAGCTTTTTGCCAATGCCCCGCGTCATGGAGCAGCCCTGCTAACTGCCCGCTATGGACGTTCAGTAGTTGACCTCAATCGCGACCCTCACGAACTCGACGCTTCAATGTTCCATGATGGCCCTCCCCGTGCCTGCGCGCTTCCTACGCCGCGAGTGGAGGCGGGTCTCGGTTGCCTGCCCAAGGTCGGCGCCAGAGGAGAAGCCATTTACGGCCGCCTGTTATCCAAGGCGGAGGGGGAACAGCGCCTCGCTGGCGTTCATGACGTCTATCACAGCTGCCTGACGGGTTTGCTGGAGGCCCAACGCGCCCTGCATGGACGGGCATTGCTGATTGATTGCCATTCAATGCCATCGGTTCAGCCGGGCCGGCGCAATCTCACGGATATCGTTCTGGGAGACCGCTTCGGATCGAGCAGTGATCCCCGCCTTGTGAACTGCCTGGAACGGGTCTTTCGTAATCACGGCCTCACCGTGGCGCGCAATGCTCCCTATGCCGGAGGGTACACAACCCGGCGCTATGGCCGCCCCAAGCGGGGCATCCATGCCATCCAGATTGAAATCAACCGCGGCCTCTACATGGATGAGCAGGCAATCACGCGTGCGGGGGGCTTTTCGCGGCTTCGCCCGGTCATGGACGCGGCCATCATTGAGATGACCGACGCGATCCGGCAGCTCACAGAGCGATAGCAACTCCCTGACTTTAAAGAAAAAAGGCCGCGCCAACAGGCGCGGCCGAAGTCAAAGGGAGGAAACGCCAGAGGCGTCTGCACCGAAGTGCAAGGTCAGATTATGTTGCGATGCACAAAGGGCCAAGAACCTATTCGCCGCACCGCTGCGCCTCCCCCTTTCTTGCCCAATCTTCGGGCAGTTTCCGGGCTCCGGCACGGCAATTGCGTAGAAACTGCGCGAATATCCTGTTTTGGGACTGATTGGTGGTCCCGCACCAGAATGGAGAGGGATCATGGCTGACGAAACTGACCTGCACGTTGGCAAGCGCCTGCGCCGCCGCCGCCGCCTGCTTGGCATGACACAGCAGGATCTGGCGTCTCAGGTGGGCGTACGCTTCCAGCAAATTCAGAAATACGAATGCGGCGCAAACCGCATCACTGCCTCGCGCCTGTACGATCTGGCCCGGGCGATGAATGTATCCGTCCAGTATTTCTATGATGGCATGGTTGTGCCCGGCACTGTGCCGAATGCCGCCAATGATGCCGAACAGATGGAAGGCGACATCCTCTCCCAGAAAGAAACCCTGGAACTGGTGCGCGCCTATTACCGCCTGAGCGAACGCCCCCGCCGCCGCCTGCTGGAGTTGGCAAAAGCCCTCGAGCAGGACACCTCCAGCACCGGCGCAGCTTGACCTGATCTCATGGGCGGGGCATCGCCTCGCCCATGACCGACACCCGAAATATCGCAGAGGATATCACCCTCGCCCGTCAGCTTGCTGACGCCGCCTGGGCCGTCATCCGCCCGCATTTCCGGAATCTGGACGCCGTTGACCACAAGTCCGGCACCTCGAAAGCCGGCTTTGACCCCGTCACCGAAGCAGACCGCGCCGCCGAGCTGGCGATGCGCGCCATCATTTCCGCAAAGCGCCCCGAAGACGGCGTTACCGGCGAGGAATTCCCGGAGACGGGTTCGGCCAGCGGCTGGCGCTGGTATCTTGATCCCATAGACGGCACGCGCGCCTTTGTCGGCGGCTTGCCGGTCTGGACCACGCTCATCGCCCTCGTGAACCCTGAAGGCATGCCCGTCATCGGCGTCATCGACCAGCCAGTCGTCGGCGAACGCTATATCGGCTGGCCCGGCGGGGCTGAGATGGAAACTGCGGAAGGCGCCTTCCCCATCCGGGTATCGGGCAATCCGGACCTGCGCACCGCGACCATTGCCACCACTGATCCCTTCATCTTTACCCCGCCCGAGCAGGGCGCGTGGAACCATCTGCGCGCCACGGCGCGGATCACCCGCTATGGCCTGGACGCCTATGCCTATGCCCGGGTGGCAGGTGGCACGCTGGATCTGGTCGCCGAGTCCGGCCTCAAGGCCTGGGATGTGGCCGCGTTGATCCCGGTCGTGCGCGGCGCTGGCGGCCTTGCCACAAACTGGCGAGGTGAGGCGCCCGCGTTGGGCGGTCAGATCGTCTGCGCTGCCAGCCAGGGCATTCTTGATCAGGCCCTGCTGGCACTGCGGCGCGCCGCCGACTGACCGGCTCCCTACGGTCCTTCGACCGTATAGCCCTCATCGCGCAGTATCTTGATGACGCTGTCTTCACCCGCGAGGTGCCCGGCGCCAACGGCGACCAGAAAAGTCCCGGGCTCATCCAGCAGCGACGTGATCTGCGGCACCCAGCGCTCATTCCGGTCGGTCAGCATCACGTCATAGATCGGCTGAGAGCCGAGCATCTCCGGATTGGCCATCATCAGGCCAAGCCCCGTCACATCTCCATCAGCCCATTCATCAATCAGGAGGTCCAGCGCGCCAGCGTCCTCGCCTATCCCGTCCACCGTCGCCATCAGGAAATCGACCTGTTCGCAATAGCCAAGGCCCGCGAGACCCCCGAGCTGCTCCTCGACCGTTTCAAGAAATGCAAAGTCAGCGCCATGGGCCCGCGCGGCTCGCTCAATCACCTGCTCAACGCCCGCTTCGGGATCAAACCCCTCGTCCAGCATCTGTTTGACGGAAATGTTCACCGCCGCCATCCAGGGCCGGTGGGGCAGCAGCGCCTCGATCGGCAGGCCCACTTTTTCCAGAGCCGCTTCCAGTTCCGCTGTCTCACTGTCTGAGAGAAAATTGGTCAACTGGCCGCCATCGGTGAAGAAGCCCTGGGTCGTATAGAATTTCATCAATTCGCGCTGGGCTTCTGGGCTCGTAATATCAGCTTCGAAGACCACCGTGTCAGCGCTGGCTATGGCCGCCTCGATCTGCGGCGTCTGCCAGTCAAGCTCCGGACGCAGAAGGTGGACCGTGCCAAGAAGATAGATGGTTGTGTCCTCGTCGCTCATCGTCCACATCGCCGGCGCGCCGCTGCCGCGGCTGGCACGTGCCGCTTCGAGGGCTGCCGTCTCAAGCTCTGGCCGGGCGGCCCGCAGCTCCGCCCGCCTCGTGGTGTCGCACGCCTCTGCTGCCACGACCGCCTCGCCTGGGCTCGAAGGCTGGCACCCGCCCAGAATAAGAACAGCGCAGCTTGCGAGCAGAGTCTGGGCAATGGGCAGCTTCATCGGCGGCAGAGCCTTTCAGGTCATGGAATCGCTGGGCGCACCATAGAGAGCGCCGCCCCGGCGCGTCTATGCCCAGCATCAGGCAAACCCCGGTTGCGCAGTTCTCAAGCTTCGCATAAACACCGCCCAGCGCGGCACCCATAGCTCAGCTGGATAGAGCGTTGCCCTCCGAAGGCAAAGGTCAGAGGTTCAAATCCTCTTGGGTGCACCATTAAAATCAAGGACTTGCGGGGCCTTTTGGTTTTTCGCGAAAGTGCGTGGAAGCACGGTGGAAGCACCAATTTAGAATATAGACTTCTGCGACTCGTCTGCTTTTCCGGTCAGCCGCTCCGAAACTCCCTCTCCTTTCGACGAGCTGGCATGCCTGCCGGTGTTCCCAAGGAAGCTTGTCAACTTTGACGCCGCCCTCGATAGGCCGCTTAAACTGATCTGCGTTCGACCGACGTCCGCTACTTTCAAGATCGATCGGCAGCAACGGGCGCAACAAGAGACGCACGCGAACTGCGCCCATCCGGATATTGTTGGCCCTTATTCCACGCTCGTCTCTGCCTAGGCGAATCTTTGTTTTGCAGACAGTGGGGATATTTATGGGCCTCGAACCTGTTTTGACGCTCTATTTTCAGGTCGATTGTTTTCAGGGTTGACTAGCGACCACGCCCCCCCAATTCGCTGCGACACTACTGTGCGACCCACGCCATGCTGAAGGAGCTGATGAACCACGTCAGTGGGATGTTACATTCGGCTGCGAGGCTGTTGTCTTACCGGTGATTTGCTCGCCTACCTCAAATGGCGGATTCGTGTATGATCCGTGTGCGAATCGGAGGTACGGGGAATGTCGACACTTTTGAGACTCATCCTTCAGTTCCTGATTCAGGCATACGGCTGGCTTGCCGCATGCATAATGACAGGTGTCGTAGCTGGCCTGGCCTTGCGCCGGCTGAGGGACGCCCCGCTAAGGTCGTATTGGATAAAGTCCAGCCACATGACCATCACGAGCGCTGCCAAGCTCATGTACAATAAGAGCGGTTCCCACCTGAAGAGATTCGCCATCAACGAGGCTGGTCGGAATTCGTTCAGCGCCCCATCGAAGTACTACGAAGGTTGCCTGATCGTTGCCGCAAGGCAGAGAATCGTGACCCTCTATGGGGCGCGCGAACAGGGTCTCATGCATGAGCCGATATCGCAGGAGTACATGGATGGCGTGTACGAATCTCGGGACGGTAACTTCGAGTCTTTCTGGGGAGAGAGCGGTATCGAGTGGTACGACGTGCGGGTTTCCAGAAAGGACGCAATCCGTGCGCTGCGGGAGTTTGAGGTAGACGAGGTCAATCTCCGGCTGGCCTGACCTTCGGGCTGGCTTCAGCGGGTTACGACGGTGTAAGACGGCATTACCTTCCCTGCAAGTACGAGGTCATAGGGAGACTTGAGCGCATCGAACGGATGCTGGCCGGACACTCAGCCTATCTGGACACGAGGCAGGCGAGTGAGCTGAAGGGCATATCTACTGTGGCGCCGACGCGTCGATAGCGATGGCCCGCCAGACATTAGGCTCGGGAGACTAGTAAAGTATCGCGCACAGACCTCGACAAATTAATGGAACAGCACGTAGTTCCATCAGGCCCTACCAAACAGTAGCAATCGAGGCGTTGCATCACGTCAAGGCAAACGAACTTCGAAGCCGCTTGGGGGCGCGTAAAGCAAGGAACGCAAGACATCGCCTCGAAAACCGGTCTGTGACCTTATGTTCTCCTTGAACTCGTCAGTTTCGTCGGCAGTCAAGCGAGGATCCGTCATCATCTGATCGATAAGTTTGTGCGCGTCGACGCGATAGCGATACAGTTCTGCTTCAGATCCCTCGCGATCAAAGTACACCAATCTTACTTCGCGCTCATGCTCAAATGCCGGGCGTTTAACCAGCAGTGTTGAAACTATTCTCTCTGCGTCCAAGCCGTTAGCAAAAACCTGCCTCGCAAAATGACGCATCTTGGCGTCTGGCAAGTAGCGGACTTTTCCGATGAACGCTTGGCTTGAGGCCCAGTTGCCAAGCCCAGCGGAGAGACTTGCAAGAAGCTTTCGAGGAGTAGATCGGATACGCACTCCCTGCTTGTCGGCGGAGTAAATTCTCCACATCGCATCTGAGGCTCGTTGGAAAGTCCAACATTGTCCGTACAAGTCGTCGCGGAAGCCAAAGCCTCCCTGCTCTCCGCCTTGCGTTCGGACCGTGGCTTTCAAAACAAAGTTTTCGAACGGATCGTCCCAAAGAGACGGACGAACGAGCACATTCATATGCGAATTGAAGAGTTCGAACAAACGAGTGGAGGAGAGGATCCGATACACCGGTTCATCAATTTTCCTCTGGTTGAGGAATAGGAAGTTTCTGTTCACGAGAATCTCAATCTTTCGTTGGAACGCTTGGTAAGTTTATTATCTGGTTTTTCGGGCAGGCTCGAGGTGATTATGAGCGTTGAGATTTGGTTGCACCCAGGCAAAGCGACAAAGAAACAACTTCGGGAATTCTTGAGTTCTCGCGGATTTGTAGAATGCGATCACATCTGCCCGTGGGGCCGAGGGGCGCTGCATTTTCATTGGTTTGAAAGCAGAGACTTCATCTCGTACGATGGGGTCGAAGCAACCATCTACAAGCCTGAGGACGACCCTCGGGGTTTGGGAGAGTGCACGTGGGCGCTCCATACCCGAACTCGGTCGAGTGGGAGTCCGGGAGACAAGCAGTTTCAGATAGACACTATTAACTTCGCTCGGCGCCAATTTGGCGGCAAATTTTACAACGACTGGGGCGGAAAGAACCGGCATATGGCGGCGCCAGAACAAACGCGAGACGCGCCATCGCGAGGTTTGTATCTTGCCTACGAAAGCGTGACCCGTCACATCGAAGCGGTAAAACATGCTCTGCCGGCGGAGACGCAGGGCATGAAAAACCTCGTGGGCACGCCGCTTCAGGTGTTGGCTCAAAACGACCCTAGTCGGGTCATCTACAATGCAATCGTGCCATTCGCTGTTGCGGCGATTGAGGGCTTTCTAGGCGACGCGTTCAGAATCCTAATCAAATACGATTCAGGTGCCCAAGACTATCTGGCTAAGCAAAGCAAAAAGGTCGACTTTGAAGATGCGCGTGACATTGCAGCCGGGAATTTGTCAGTTGAAGATGTGGTCGCCCGGTGGTTCAGCTTCCAAAATCCGGCGAGCGCGCAGAAGGCATATTCCGAATGGCTCGGAATTGACCTGAAACGCTTGCTCAGACAGGTCGGGTTGCCCCAAAGTTCTCAATTCACGCTCGACGGCGCGTTTGAGAGGATCGTGGCTATGCGCCACCGCGTCATTCATGGATTGGCGCTAAATTTTGAACTAGACCGCGATGCCATCTTGCAGATGCTAGACGAGACGCAGGCTATTATTGATACGGTTGTCGATCATCTTGAGAAGCAAAACCACTTAGTGATACGTTGAGCGTGACCCAGCCACCTGATCCGGGCCGTTTAACTGAAGACTCTGTTTGTCGGTCAAACAGCTTTTCAACGGGAAGAAGGTCTGGACACGGAGCGGAGCCTTATGGCGGCATGATAGTGGCGTCGACCTCACGCTTGTGCTGAAAGCAAAGCCGCTCGACAATTGGATTATCCTGATTGAGCCCTCGATGGAGGATGCGATCGAACGGGACTAGGCGCGAGCAGTTGTGGAAACCTTGCTTCGGGCGGCCTTTTTTGCCCTTTGGGCGCGGCGAGCCTCATAATATGGTGGCAGACTGAGATAGATCTGTTGGGTCGCCTCAGCAAAGCTTCGCAAGTTGCGAGTATGATCATAGTCAGCGAAAGCCGCATGCTTTCCCTTCTTATCCTTCCAAGTGCTTGAAATGTTGAAGTCGTGGAAGAGTTCGGTGGCAGCGAGCAAGATGAGAGGATTTGACGGCTCTCCGGAGTGGTTTGGACGGCGCGCCCATTTCGCAAATGTTACGAGTCGCTTCTTTTCAGACACCGTGAAGTCTTCGCGCATGACCGACACAACAATAGCGATTCCAGGAAGCTTCGTAGCGAGCAGCCGAAGCTTGGCCAGGTCTTTGTCTTTGATTAAATCTCCGTCGCCCAGCGACTTGGCTTCGCCTATGACCAGCTCAGGTGGAGCGTGCACGTCCATGCGGTCCTGCGCGCGCAAAGCCACGAAATCGGCCTCGGCATTTTCTCCGTCCACAGCCATTGTCATTGCGGTTGAGAACGTCATCGCATCATGGGAAGCTCCAAACTGGGAAAGAACCTTCAGAGCCAGTAGAGCGCCGTATGATCCGCGTGCATAGTCGGGAACCGAGAACGGGCCGATTACGCGATAGCGCCAGTTGCCGTTGTGCTTCTCCAACTGGGCTTGCGGAAAGGCATATGTTTTGAGACAGCGCTCGCAGGTGACCGCGTAGTCGACCGCGGTGAGGGTATGCCAGTTCCTCGCTTTGCAATGCGGACAAGGAGTTTCGAGGCCGAGACGGATGACATTCCGCTTGGTAAACTCTTCAAGCGAGAGTCGTGGGAGCTGACGCTTTTCTGCCCGCTTGGAAATCAGTCCTTGCCATGCACGCAGGGATTCCGAGCGTCGATCAAATAGCTCCTCCGCTTCATCACCAGAGCCATTGTTGCGACGGCGCAGGCCTCCCGCCATCTTGTTGAGCAGCTGTAGTGTCTCGATATCGGCTAATAGATTGGTACCCCATAGCCCGCCGAGATGCTCAAGCACCTGCTTCGCCACATGCCCTTCGTCCGATAGCCGCGCCTCAACACCGAGGCGTTTCAGGGAGCTGATGATGACGTCTTCATGGGTGTGAAGCTGAACAGTCTCAGTGGACTGACCGTACTGCTGTGGAAATACCCATCCTTCGGTTCCGACGCCAACATGTTCTCCGGAGTAGTCTAGGCGAGGCCAACGGTCTGCAAAGGTGTTGAAGGGAAAGACCGTAGCTACGCTATCGCGTCCGTATGAGCGAACGCTGACGGCATTGACCCACCCGAGGTGAAGGCCGCTGTACCGTCTCGAAAAGTCTGGCGACAATGCATCGAAATGCGCGGTCGGTGGATCGCCAGGTTGGACTTGAAGTGTGAGGTGGCGCTCTTTTGCCGTCACCTGCATGCGCGAGTCGCGATGGATCCGATCATCAGCATGGCGCACCCAAATGGGATTTCGCCAGTCTTTGGTACAGAGCGCTCGGGCCGGCATACCCGGGCTTAGAAGCGCAGTGGCCTCCTTGCGCTGCGTCTCCGAAATTGATCGACCAAATTCCACCGTCGCGTGATGCGTGACGCCATTTGGGTTTCCCCGCACCGGTCGGAACTCTGCCAGCAAAGCTTCTCGAACAGACGGTGCGAGCTCGGGCAACCAATCAATCGGAACCGGAAGCACTGGTTTAGGTTCCAGTCTCAGATTCCAGAGATCAATGACGTCAGTCGCCTTACTGGGATCGAAGATGTAGATGCACAAGTCGTGATGCCAGTAGCGCTGAGCATCGAGACCGTAGCGGGTTGTGCGTAGCGGTGTTTCCACTTGAGTTTTGAATACCTTTCGCCACGTCTCTGCGTTAGCTGGTACTTTTTCAGGCTGATAAACATCTTCGTAGCCCTGTGAAATATAGCGGGACGCTTTGTCCGTAGGGTAGACCCCAAAAATGGCTTCCGCGACCGCAGAACCTGACTCCTTGCGCACCAGATAAGCCGGGCGCCGATCGCGAAGCTGAAAGCGCTGTTCGGTTTCGTAGATGTGCCGGAGTACCTCGGTGATCCCCAAGCCAATTGAGGGCTCCGACCAGTCGCGATGATCTTGCTTTTTCAGTAATTGGCTAAGAGGAATGACACGAGGGTGAATCGTGTGCCGCCCTCGAAGATCCCTGAGACCAATTTCTTCAATAAGCCCCTCTTCCGCTTCAACGTACGCATCCGGTTCGAAGAACTCGATGTAGCCCCGGGCGATAGCATGGCCTTTGACCCGCTCAGGATGCGTCGGGCGCCACTCGGATGGAGGTGTCCGAAACACTGGTATGATCGGGTTGTAAATGCCTCCCCAAAGGGCCGTGCAACAGCGCATGAACTTGCGAACGGACGCCAGGTCCGTCGGTCGGACCAAAAGCGCTATACGTGTCGGACGTAGGCGAACGTTTGCATACAAATCACTCATCGGAAGCCCTTGAAACAAAAACCCAAGGCCCACCTGGCTGCCACGTCATCCCCACCATGGTGGTGCCCACTTTGGTCTTCATCAGGGGCGAGACGAATTCTGCAATGAACGCGATCAATTCAGGGAGTGGTTCAGGCGCCACGGCGCTCGTGGTGCGCTTCAGAAACGCTCGCCACTGAGACTGCTTTCCTGCGTCATCTGAGAAGGTCCTGGTCAGCGCGACAGGCGCACCTTGTGGAAGAGCGGTGCCGCGGCGCTCGAACGTTGCGGCGACGGCGGCCGCCAGCGTTGAACCATCAAACGCGAATGTCTTCGCGATGACCCAGAGGTCAAAGAAGTCTTTCATCCGGCTGTTGCGCATATCGAGCGAGACAAGCGCTTCGAGCTTTTCCGCGACAACAGTCTCTGCCGGATAGGCACGCAGAGACGGGGACGGAAAGCCAAGAAGCGACGGGTAGTCGACGTCTGAGGCGCCGGGCGTCACGGCGTCGCCAAATCCGATATCGATCTGGATCGCCAGGCGGGCACCCGCAAGCGTAGCCCTCAGTGTGACACGAACACCGCGATAGTCTTCGTCGTCGCGGACACTCTCCGCGCGCACGCTCGCAGCGTCATAAGCAACACCGTCTTCATCGACGGCGGCGGAGCAGATCGCGGCGAATATCGCCGCCATGCGTTCCGGCGCAGGATCGCCGTGACCAAGCAGATCAAGGTCGCCGGTGCTGCGATAAGGAACGGGCGCCCAAAGGGAAAACAGCATGGCGCCCTTGAGCACGAATTGATCACGGTAGCCGCTCTGGGCGAGCCGATAGAGGAGACGCTCGATCGCGTAGCGGAGAAACACACGGTCGACCGCGTCGCCTTGTTGCTTGGCGAGAGCGGTCAGGCGCGCACGAACGGAAGCAGCAATGTTGACGGCCATGGTCCCGGCTCCCCCTAACCCAGCGCGTCAAGATAGGGTCGCATATATGTCAGTGCGCGGCGGCGTTCAGCAATACGCCAGACTTCATTCAGATCGACTTTCCGCTGCCGCCGGGCATCGCGAAGGGCTTCGATCGCCACGTCGAGACCGACGTCGTTCCGTCGCTTAAAACAATCGACAAGGGTACGTGCCGTGTTGGTGATCTTGACCGGCACGCCGTCGATGACGTGGTCGTCGATCCCGAGGGTCAGCCCGTCGCCGTCCACGCGGAACACTCTGAGTTTGACGGGTGTGCGCGCCGGAACACGCGCCTTTCGGCCGATATAGACCCATACTTCATGAGGTACCTGGGTCGTCAGGCCATGGAAGCGAAGCGCCGACAGGAGCGCGACCACAGCATGCGGAGTCCGGCGGGCGACCTCGGCAATCGAGGCTTCCGCCGCCATTTCACCGCCGACGCGGCGATAAAGTCCGCGATCAGGTTGCTCGAGCTCACCGCTCTGCACCAGACGGCGCAACGTTTCGCGTGCGATGCCGGCATCGACAAGATCGCGCGCCCGCAGGAGCGGTGTCTTGTCGAGGAGAGCAAGTGCGCGCTCCGCTTGCGTGAGCGCGCCCCCCTTTTTGCTTGATGAACGGAGTTTGCGAGGCGATTGTGACATAATGTCGGCACTATTAGCACAAACGCCGACGATTCGTCACCAACGAAAGTGACACTGGACAGTAGGCACAGACTTTCGCGTCAGACATCCTGTCAACCTCCATGCAGCGCGCGGTAGTCGCGGAGGATGCTGGCGATGAGGAGGTGGGCCTCTTCGTTCTCGTCGGGGCAGACCGCGATCAACGCCACTGCAAGCTTTCCGCAGATACCGCGCGAGGACGTCGCAGACATCGCCGGTAGAAAAGCGAGAACCTCTCGATTCCTTTCGTGAAGGACATCGATACGTTCGTCGAGACAGTCCATCTCGTGCTTCTCGGCAAACTGGTTGCGTTCGCCGTCCGAGAGCTTTGACCAGCTGTGCTCTTTGAAGAGCCGTGTCTCAAGCTGCTGCCACCGCCGGATCAGGCATTCGCGTTCCGAATTGTCGGCGAGCCAGGCCTCACATGCCTGCGCCACCTGATCTGCACTCGGATTGACGAGCAGAGGTGCTGCTGTCGCTCCGAGCACCAGCCTTCGCGTGGGCCCTCGCTTGCGCGCACCTTCGTTCGCCGTTCCCTCAGAACGTCGAGACATTTTCCGCACCTTTGTTTATGCTGTGCCTGAGAATGTATCATGCGCGCCAAGGGTTCGCAACATAAAACGTGCTTTTATCATCATTTAAGATGCTTTTTGGAGTCGGCGGCATGCCTCAACGCAGCGACTGGGAGGAAAAAGCAGCGAACCTGCTCAAGGCTGAAATCAAACGTCAGGGCTTAACTTACGCCCAGCTGGTGGAGAAGCTCGCTGAGATTGGCGTATCGGAAGATGAGCGCAACGTCCGGAACAAGGTGTCGCGAGGCAAGTTTACAGCTGCGTTTCTGCTGCAGTGTTTATCCGCGATAGGTTCACAGGAAATCAGGCTCTGATTTGTTGTTCTTCCGTGAAGAAAGGAATGACCTGCTTCGCACTTTCGGACCAGGTTCGGCTGCCGACTAGGGTCTGAAAGTGATTGGCGGCTTTGGACCAGGTTTACGCTGATCGGCAATTTTCTGACGGGCAACGTCACGTCAGCCCGGTTGTCGGAATGCGGGGCCGCCAACAGGCTCGAAATCGCCGATTCCGATCGTGCAGGAATGGCGAAAATACCGGCTCGCTAGTTAAGCTAATCGATCACAGCTTCTTCAAGCGAGTGCCCTGTAAGTGGTTTTGAACGGTTCATTTCGACATCTTTCCTGAGAGGATAAAGTCCACTGCACGTCAGTCGTCGCGAGTCGAAGACTGGTGATGCACCGGGATTCTGCTTGAAATCCAGAGCAAACTGTCCTGCCCGATTGTCTCAGTTCCGGTATCGCCGACGCTATCCCTGATTCCGACACGAGAAATCTCTGGATTCCAATGCGCCGCCTAACGACAAATGCTGAAGTCCAAGTTGGCTGACCGAAGAACAGCCCATCAGCGCACTCGAGCGCTCCAGTTCTTCGCGCACCAGCTGGAGCACTCGGTCAACACCGGCTTCGCCGTGCGCGGCAAGTCCATAAAGGTAGGGGCGACCGAACGAACAGGCGTTCGCGCCAAGCGCGAGGGCTTTAAGAACGTGTGTACCGCGGCGTACGCCGCCATCGACAATCAGCTCGATGGCATCCCCTACCGCGTCTCGCATTGGGGCGACACAGTCGATAGGCGCAGGTGAGCTATCGAGCTGGCGGCCTCCATGGTTCGAAATCATGATGGCCGTCGCACCGATATCGACCGCCCGCTTGGCATCTTCCGCTGTCTGAAGGCCCTTGACTGCAAATGGTCCGCCCCATTGCTCAATCAACCAGGCCGCATCGTCCCAGGTGACCGTGCGATCGAACTGTGAGTTCACGTATTCGATCAAACCCATGGACCCGTTCCCAATGGCGTCGACGCGGTGAACGACATTCGCGAGCTTGAAGTCAGGATCCATGAGGAAGTGCGCCGCCCAATGTGGATGTGCTGCAAAACTTGCCAGACTCGACAGGGTCAGCTTGGGGGGCATCATCATGCCCGTGCGTTTGTCGCGCTCGCGGTTTCCAGCTAGTGCCGTATCAACCGTCAGACATAACGCATCATAGCCAGCGGCTCTGCAGCGCTGGACGAATTCCTTCGTCAGTTCGCGGTCCTTAAGAATGTAGATCTGAAACATCTTCGGACCCATCGTTGCGCCTGCCACATCTTCAAGGCTCGTAGTCGAAAGTGTCGAGAGGGTGTACATGACGCCGGCCCTGGCAGCCGCGCGTGCAACGGCAAGCTCCTTGCCGTGATGGAACAACCGGGTCATGCCAGTTGGAGCGCAGAAGACCGGCATCGACATTTCAACACCGAGGACCTTGGTGGAGAGATCCACTTTGCTGATATCGCGCAGATAATTGGGCAAGAGCTGATAGCGTTCGAAGGCCTTCGTATTGTTGACTAGACTCCACTCGTCATCTGCACCGCCATCAATGTAATGAAAGAGCGGCGCTGGCAGCCGGCGCTTCGCACCCGCCCGAAAGTCCATAAGGTTGAAGTTCTTCGCGAGGCTCATACCGAAGTTCCTAGAAACAATTGCCCCAATGCGCCGCTCATGAAGCACGACGAGGAATTCATGTCAGCTCAACTCGTTTGCTCAATACCGCTTTGGTTTGGAGAAAATCATCTCGTACCGCTCCGGTAATATTCGAACTTCGCAATTATCAAACCGACAGCACATGGCGCCCAATAATCATCCTCTGGATTTCACTGGTTCCTTCATAGATAGCCGTAACCCTGACATCGCGAGCGAAACGTTCAAGGGGTGCGTCCTTGGCGTATCCGATGCCACCTGCGAGTTGCAGCGCCGTGTAGCAGGCCGCGTTTGCTTTTTCCGACGCGAACAGCTTTGCCATTGAGGCTTGCGGAGCAAACGGCAGGCCTTGTTCCTTGAGGCACGCCGCGGAGAGCGTCAAAAGCCTCGCCGCTTCAAGCTCCGTATACGCATCGGCCATCATCCATTGCGGGCCCTGCATGGACGCAACTGCCTGCCCGAACTGTTTACGGGCCTTCGCGTAGTCGCGTGCATAGTCCATTGCGGCGAGACCTACCCCGAGTGCCAGCGACGCTATGCCTATGCGTCCTCCCGCGAGTTCAGAAACGGCGATCCTGAATCCGTCATTGAGCTTGCCCATGATTGAAGTGTTGGACACACGGCAATTTTCGAAGATCACCAGGTTGGTTGCCGACGCCGCTTGGCCCATTTTCTTTTCAGCGGGGGCAATCGTGACGCCAGGCGTCCCGGCCTCGACTAGAAAGCATGTGATGCCCTTGCCCCTCGGCGCCTCCGGGTTTGTAACAGCCCAGACCACAAAGATGCCGGCATACTCCGCCGAAGAGATCCACATTTTGGATCCGTCGATGATCCAGTCTGATCCGTCCTGAACAGCGCGCGTTGTCATCGCACTCGGATCTGATCCTGCTTCAGCTTCAGAGAGGCAGAAGCTCCCTGCTCGGTATTCCCCGGAGCAGAGTTTGGGCAAATATGCCTGTTTCTGGTCTTCGTTGGCGACAGACTGAATCACTTCTGCGACCATGTTCGTGACCGACATGGTGACCGCGGTTGATGCGCAGGCACGTGCTATTTCCGTAATTGCGAGGCTGAACGCGACAACGCCGGCCTCCGATCCACCATAGCAAGACTTAATGTTCAGACCCATGAAGCCAAGCTCAGCGAGCCCCTTCAGGTTCGCCAGGAAAAGACCGCGTTTGTCGCCTGCTTCCAGTGATGCAGCGACGGGAGCAAGCTGCCGTTCCGCATATCTGCGCGCCATATCCCGGACCAGCGTCTGTTCCTCTGTCGGCGAAAAATCCATAGCCTGTACTCCGTTCCCGGATTTGCTTATTTAGCTAAGCCGCAACTTGCGACAGCTCAAATTGCCGTTGCAACACGGTCCACCGCTGATGGGCGGCATGCATTGCCTTGTCCTTTACGTGACCAAATCCCCGGATGCCCTCAGGAAGAGCTGCAAGTTGTTCCGCCAATGATATATTTTCGATGGTCAGCTTGCTGGCCACCTCACCGATCATGGTGAGGTAATCATCGCGCAGCTTGCGTTCACTACGGCGCTCGTCCGTGAACCCGAAAGGATCAAACACGGTGCCGCGCAGACGCTTCATGCGCTCCAGAACAGAAAACACACTGAAGACCCAGGACCCAAACTTGCGCTTTTCCGGGATGTTCCGGGATGGTCCGAACAGTGTGAGCGTCGGTGGGGCGAGCCAAACGTGGACCGACTTCCAATCCGAAAATTGCGTGGCCAGTGCCTGCTTGTAGTCATCCGAAGCGTAGAGCCGGGCCACTTCATATTCGTCCTTGTACGCCATAACCCTGTAGGCATTCTTCTCGACCAGCCGAACAAACTCATCGGCCACCGGACCGAGACGCGCTCCGGCTTGGGAAACTTCACCTACAAGCGCGAGATACCGATCGGCATAGGCGACATCCTGGTAGGCAGTGAGCTCCTCAGCATATCGCGCCGCGGTCCAGGCGTCTTCAGGCGCCTTGCGTGCATCCGGATCGACAATCGACTGAACTGAGTCCAGATCGTGAGCCGCCGCCCTGCCCCATTCGAAAGCCCGCTTGTTCATACCGACGGCCGCTCCATTGGCATCAATCGCCAGCAGGAGTGCCTCGCGCCGGATTGGCACCAACCCTTTTTGCCATGCATAGCCGAGCAACATGATGTTGCCCGCAATCGAGTTTCCGAACACTTTCTCGGCCAGTCTGGTCAGCCCCAGACTGTGGCTTAACTCCCGGCGCGTCCGGCCAGCAATCCGCCGCAAAGATTCTTCGGTGGGTAACTGGAAATCAGGATCCTCGACATTAGACGCAGTCGGCGCCTCATCGGTGTTGATCACGCCCGCCGTCCTGCCGGGGGACAGCTTCAGCAGATTTCCCACATCGGCAGCAACCAGCGCGTCCGCCGCCAACAATACATCTGTCATGCCATCAGGAATGCGCACCGCATGAATCGGCATGCTCGCCGGCCCGATCCGAACGTGGCTGACGACCGCGCCATTTTTCTGAGCGAGGCCCGTGAAGTCGAGTACCGTTGACGACAAACCGTCGAGTTCAGCGGCTTTGCCAAGCAGGGCGCCAAGGGTCAGAACCCCAAGTCCGCCAATGCCGGTGACGTAGAAGTTCTGAATGGACGTCAGCCGATTGAAGGCCGGTTCCGGAAGCTTGGCCAGAAGGTCTGTTTCCGCTTTCGCAACGAGCGCTGTATCCGGCTTACGCTGCACCGGCGCCTCAATCTCGACGAAGCTCGGGCAAAACCCTTGCGTACACGAGAAGTCCTTGTTGCAGCTCGACTGGTTGATCGTCCGCTTGCGGCCAAGCGGCGTTTCCAGCGGCTCGACCGACATGCAGTTCGACTTGACCGAACAATCCCCGCACCCCTCGCACACACGCGGATTGATGAATGCCCGCTTCGGCGGATCGGCCAGCGTTCCCCGTTTTCGGCGCCGGCGCTTTTCGGCGGCACATGTCTGCTCATAGACGATCGCCGTCACCCCTTCGATCTCGCGCAACCGAAGCTGTATAGCGTCGAGCTCGTCCCGGTGATGGACCTTGGCGCCCGGGATTTGTTTTATTCCCTTGCGCCACTTCTCGGGATCGTCACTGACGAAGACGACCTCGCCCACCTTTTCTGCGCGCAACTGGGCGACGATGTTCAATGGGTTCGTTTCCGTGTCCAGCGGCTGGCCGCCGGTCATCGCCACGGCGTCGTTGAACAGGATCTTGTAGGTGATGTTGGTACGCGCCGCGACCGCCGCGCGAATGGCAAGCAGGCCGGAATGTTCGTAGGTGCCGTCTCCCAGGTTCTGGAAGATGTGAGCCGTTTTCGAAAAGGAGTCTGCGCCAATCCATTGCGCCCCTTCACCGCCCATCTGGCTGAACGTCGTCGTTTTGCGGCTCGGCATCGAGAGCGCCATGACGTGACAGCCGATACCCCCCCCGGAAATTGAACCATCCGGAGTCTTGGTCGACGTGTTGTGAGGGCAACCGGAACAGAAAAATGGCTTTCGTGCGGCGATCTGGCCAAGCACAAGCGAGGCTGAAGCACGCTCGAGTTCGCCAAGCTTTACCAGTGAACGCTGCCATACGTCGTCGTTCGTGACCCCAATGGAATCCAGGCGTCGCTTGAGCGCGCGCGCGATATCGAGCGGCGTGAACTCCAGCGTCTGCCTCAGCAGCCGCTTTCCCTGATCATCTGTCTTGCCCGTAATTCTTGGACGATCCGCGCGCCCATACATGCCGGACTTCAGCTGGTCCTCAATGATCGGCGCCTTCTCCTCAATGACAAGGATTTCTTCGACACGTCCGAAGCGGTCCAAAATTTCGTTCGCAGATATCGGCCAGCTGCATCCATATTTGAATATCCCGATGCCAAGCCGCTCCAGCGCGCTGTCATTCAGTCCGAGGTCGGACAATGCCTGTAGCGTATCCTGGTGAGCCTTGCCTGTGGTTGCCAAGACAATCCGCGGCCGGGACGGTTTGAATTCCACGCGGTTGATCCTGTTGGTGACAATCCAGTCGAGCGCAGCAGGTAGGCGCTCGTCGATCTGGCGCCGCTCAAGTTCGCTGCGTTCCGCTGGCCAGTTGATCGAGGGATCCCAGTTGAGACCGTGCCGTGGAAGTGCGCGATCCGGCTGCTGCCATTGACGGACGCCTTGATCGAACTCGATGGTTGCAGACGACTCGACAATCTCGGCAATCGTCTTGAACGCGACCCACAGGCCCGAATATCGCGACAGCTCGATCCCGGCGAGGCCGAGCTCGATGATCTCCTTCACGCTGGACGGCTGCAGCACCGGCATCATGACTGATTGGAAAATGCCGTCCGTCTGATGGGGAAACATCGAAGATTGAGCGGCGTGGTCATCCCCCCCAACCGCGAGCACACCGCCGAGCCGAGACGCTCCCATCACATTCGCATTTCGGAAAACATCGCCACTGCGATCGACGCCCGGGCCCTTGCCGTACCAGATGCCGAAGACGCCATCCACGCTCGTCTCGCCAAAGGCCGAATGCATCTGCGCCCCCCACAGCGCGGTCGCTGCAAGATCCTCGTTGAGGCCGGGCTTGAATTCCACTCCGGCTTCCTTCAGCCGGGCTTTAGCGCGCCAGAGCTGCTGGTCATATCCGCCAAGGGGCGAACCCCGGTAACCGCTGATCAATCCCGCGGTTTTCAGACCGCGCGCGTCATCGAGTTTCCGCTGAAGGACAGGAAGTTCCACCAGCGCCGAAATGCCGGACAGGAGACGGATGTCCGCCTGAGGTTCGGCGTCGCTGCTGAATGGCATGGTGGACCTCCTCAGTACCTGAAAACGCAGCGGCGCCTGAAGCGACCCGATTTGAGGAGATTAGTTGAACTGCCAAAGGGATTCTTCGTCGAATGCTTTGCATTTCCGCACAGGAATAGGTACTTTCACTATCACTTCCTCTTTTCGAAGGTTTATTATCCCTGCTTGATCCCATCGACATAAAGATACTGCGTGCCTTGGCGGAAGATGGCCGGATGAGTTTGTCTGACCTCGCCGCGCACGTCTCTCTGTCCCAGACGCCCACCGCCAAACGTGTGCGCCGGCTTGAAGAAGAGGGCATTATCAAGGGGTACCGTGCGGTGTTTGACGATGTCCGCCTCGGAGGCTCGATGACCGTTTTTACCTGGGTGTCGTTGTCGGACCAGAAGCGGGAAACCCTGCAGGCCTTCGAAAAGGCCATGGCGAAGTCGCCGGAAGTCATGGACTGTTATCTGATGACGGGGGATTCGGACTATCTGCTGCGTATTGCAATCGATGGCCTGGCCGAATTCGAACGGTTTCTCTCCGAACGCCTTGCCGCGTTCGCCCGCGTCAACAGCATCAAGTCCAGTTTCGCTTTGCGGCCCGTTGTCCAGGAACGAAAACCGCCACACCTGACCCGGTAGCATCGGAAAGCGGCGCCGACTTTATCCCTCGCCGCGAAGAATGTCGCCCACCGACGTATCGAAGTGCGCCTTCATGGCGGTTATCGCTGCCTTGGAGTCTTTTTTGGCAATGGCTTCGGCAATGGCCACGTGGCGCAAGATCATCGTGCTGCGCTGAGTGTTCGTGGTGCGCGTGTTCCAGGCGCGCGGCACGGCCACCTGCATGAGCGGTCCGAACGAACTGACAATCTGCCCAAACAGGGCGTTGCCTGCCGCGTCCGCGATCGCTTCATGGAAGGCAATGTCGTGCTCGGTCACAAGCGTGAAATCGTCACCCGCATCGCGCATTGCATGGGCGTGGGTCAGAATGATCGCGGCTTGTTCGTCCGTGCGATTGAACGCGGCGAGTTCGGCAGTGCGCATTTCGACCGTCTGGCGAACATCCCAGACATCCGCCACAGTGATCTGCGACGTTGCAACGCCATGATCGAGGGCCGACACGAAGACGGAGCCGTCCAGGGCGCCGACCTTTGCACGCCGGCCATTGGCGACATCCAGCACCTTCAATGCAGCAAGCGCACCGAAAGCTTCCCGGATCACCGCGCGGCTTACATCGAGCTTGTCGGCAAAATGCCCTTCACCAGGCAGGGAGTCCCCCACGCGCATGTGGTTGTCTTCGATATACTGCCGCACCGCGACGATCGCCTGCTGCACAAGAGATCCACGATCTTCAACCCGGGTGCTCATCACGTTCAAGCTTGCACTCCTTCCAAAGCCCGGAACATTGTCGGGGCAACACCAAAATGCCGGGAAAACGCCCGTGCGAAACTGGCATTGTTGAGATATCCGCATTTGTAGCCGATGGAAGAGACCGGCAATTCCGTCGAGAGCAGCATGTGCCGGGCCGCGCGCAACCTCTGAGCGGTGATCGCGTCGGTGACGGAGCAGTCGTACATTTTCCTGAAGCCGCTTGTCAGCTTGTTGCGGTTGAGCCCGCACGCACGTGAAATCGATTCCAGCGTCAGTTTTTCGGACCAGCTTTCGTCGATGATCCTGCGCGCTTCGAGCAGACGCTGGCTATCGCGTTCAGACAATTCGGAACTCGCTGCCGGGACGAGGCGCTTTTCACGAATGAGTCCGAGAACGTCGCAGAGGAGCTCGATGCTCTTTGCTGTCCGGTAAGGAATGTGGGCGGCATTTGGCACACGCGAATCCCGCAACGCGATTGCGATGGTCCTCAGCTCACCTGGAAGGAAATGAACGGCGCCGTCGGGCAGATCGATATCGCCCTCTATGATGCGCTCGCAGACGTCCCGGCTGGCAAGAAGAATGATCTGTACCTCCTCACCAGCTGCGGCCTCAAGGGCCGCGCGACGAGGACGAGCAACAAATTCGACCGTCGCCGCATTCTGCCCATAACCGAATGTGAACCGGAACGCGACCGGATCGGCCGGCCATATGTCCTTTGGGATGCTCCCGGCTCCGACGCAGCTAAGCAGCTCCGGAGAAACCGAAATGGTTTCCATCATTGGAAGAGTGTGACCTCGCATGCGATTCCTCCATAATTCTGGATGGTGACATAACCTATCTGATAGGTCGCCGCAATACCTATCCGATAGGTTTGGCGGCCGCCCTTTCGGGTGCGTTCCGCATCGCGAGCAGGAATGTCAGGAACGACACGATGCTGACCGCCGTGCCGACGAGCGCGAGCGCAGGTGCCAGATGTTGATCGCCGCCCATGATCCCGCTAACGGCAGTGACCAGCGACGGCGCAATCCCGAACGCAATTATGCCCGCAACAGCCAGGAACAGGCCGAGGCAGAGCCCCCTGACCTCGTTCGGGAGGAGGACCGAGATTGCTGTCGCCGTTACAAGCCCGGTAACCGTGCCGCCCAGAAGGAGAACCGTAAGCGCCACGCCGAAACCCAGCGCCGTCGGCATCAGCGGGAAAATCGCTGCTGGCGCTGCGAGGCCGGATGCGATGACAGCGCCCAGCAAGATGCCGCCGCGGATCCGGCTCTTGTGGCCAGCGTCCGCACTCAGTCCGCCTATGACTGCGCCGCCTACCCCCGACAGCAACATGACACCGCCCATCCAGCCGGCAAATTGTTCAGGGCTCAGACCAAAATTGCGCGACAGCACCGGAGCGGCCCAGATCGCCGCCGCCGCGTCGGCCATCGTTCCGCTTATCTGTCCGGCGAATAGCGGAATGAGGAAAACCCTCCGGTCCCAAAGCACCTTCATCACAGAGGCGAAGGCCATGTCTGCGCCAGGCTGTGTTTCCTGGCGCTGCGGTTCCTTCACCAGAAGGAGCGCCAAGGTCAGGACCGCGCTCAGTCCCGCGAGCGCTATGTGGACGCTCCGCCAGGGCAACATGCCGAACATGTCCTGCGCGAGAAAGACGCCAAACAACCAGCCACCGAGCGCGAAGGCTGCCGCAGCGCCGGCATTCTTGCCCAATGTCAGAATCATCATGGCGCGCCCGCGCTGGGCCGGACGGCAAAGGTCTGCGGCGATGGAGATCGCAGCGATGACGGCACATGTCGATCCGAGGCCGGTGAGCATTCGGGCGAGAAATAGCAGCGGCATGTTTGGCGCAAACGCTGTTGCCAGTGTACCGGCCGTCCAGAGCACGGACATCACGATCATCAGGCGTATCCGGTTTGTTCGGTCGACCATGCGTCCTAGTGGCACCGAAAGAACGGCAATCGGAATTGCAACCGCGAGGCCTTGCACGATACCGAGGTCGAAATCCGTGAGATTCAAGTCGGCCTTGGCGGCTTCCTGTACCGTGCTAAACGCGCCCTGCATCGTTGCGGCGCTGGCTATCGATACAGCAAGCAGGGACGTGCCGAGCAGGCCTCCCGAATTAGGCTTGGCTTCTGTTGCCTCAACTCGGGAAACAGCCGGTGATGAGTTGGTCATGACTGGATGCGCTCCACGGCGGTGTTCAAAGCTCGAAAATCTTGCCGGGATTGAACAGGTTCTTCGGGTCAATCGCCCGCTTTATCGTTCGCATCATGTCGACCGCGTCACCGAGTTCGCGCACGAGCCAGTCCTGCTTTCCAAGCCCGATGCCATGCTCGCCGGTGCAGGTGCCATCCATCTCGAGCGCCCGCTCTATGAGGCGCGCGTTGACCGCTTCGACCTCACGCATTTCGCCGGGCGCATTGGGATCGATGGAGAATATCACATGGAAATTTCCGTCGCCGACATGGCCCAGAATGCAGGCAGGTACCGTACAGGTTTCAAGATCTTTCTTCGTCTCGGCGATACAGTCTGCCAAACGGCCGATCGGGACGCACACATCCGTTGCCCAGCCAATCGCACCGGGGCGGACATTCACGGCAGCGTAATAGGCCTCGTGACGCGCCTTCCAGAGCTTGGCGCGATCTTCTGCATTGTTGGACCATTGAAACGCGCCGCCGCCGTGAGCCTGCGCAATTTCGCTGACCATCGAAACCTGTTCCGCCACGCTGGCCTGTGTGCCGTGAAACTCGAAGAACAAAGTCGTCTTTTCAGGATAGTTGAGACCCGAGCGCCGGTTGACCGCGCGCATCTGGGCATCATCGAGAATTTCGACACGGGCCAGGGGAATGCCCAACTGAATCGCCTCCACCACCGTGTCGACGGCCCCGATCAGTGTCTCGAAACTGCAGACTGCAGCGCAAATGGTTTCCGGGATGCCGTGCAGACGGAGCGTTACTTCTGTAATGATCCCGAGCGTTCCTTCAGCGCCAATCATCAGCCTCGTCAGGTCATAACCTGCCGCCGATTTGCGCGCCCGCCGACCCGTCCGGATGATACTGCCATCGGGTGTCACAACCTTCAGCGAGAGGATCGCCTCGCGCATCGTGCCGTAGCGAACTGCGTTGGTGCCGGAGGCCCGTGTGGAGGCCATGCCGCCAATTGTGGCATTGGCCCCCGGATCGATCGGAAAAAAGAGACCGCGATCGCGCAGGTATTGATTGAGCTGCTCACGCCTGACCCCGGCTTCGACGGTGCAGTCGAAGTCGCTGGAATTGACTTCGACGATCTTGTCCATTCTCGACAGATCAAATGTAACTCCGCCGCTAACAGGTAGCGTGTTGCCCTCAACGGATGTGCCGGCCCCGAAGGGTATGATCGGCACATCATGTCTCACGCAATATTTGACGAGTTTAGCAACTTCCTCGGTGGTTTCCGGAAAAACGACCGCGTCGGGCAGCATGGACGCGAAATGCGTTTCGCTTTCTCCGTGCTGGCGCCGCACGGCGTCTCCCGTTTCGCAACGCGCTCCGATCAGGTCGTGCAATCCCGCCACAACACTTTCCTGCAGCGGTTTGCGTTGAGTGGTCATGGCGGGATGAGACATGATCAGAAATCCAAGCTGGCCCGGATCCCGATCCGCTGGCGCGAGCCCTGAATGGCGACATCGCTGGCGAGCCCTGGCGGGAAACCTGCACGCGAGAGAACCGAGCTGTCGATGAAGACTTCCTGGTACTTCTCGTTGAAAAGATTGGTTGCAAACAGCGCGATAGAGAGATCCTCGTGCTCCCAGGTGAGCGATGTATTGACGAGGTAATACTCCGGCATCACCGCGACATCGGTTGCGTCGAACGTCGCTCCTGTGCGGTCGCCCTTGCCGATCACGGCCGCGTCAAACACGAGGGCATCGGAGACACCTATGTTCCAAGTGTAGTTCGTTCCGACATTGAAGTTCCAGTCCGGCACGAGGAGGATCCGGTCACCGGGATAGGGAAAACCGGTCGTGTCTTCGAACTGGGTGCTATCCGTCACACGGGCATTGAGCAGCGTCAGGTTGCCGCGAACGTTCCAGTTGTCCGTGATCCGATAAAGCGCTTCAGCCTCAAAGCCGTAGGTTTCAACTTCGCCTGCGTTCAGGTTAATGGCCACAAATCCGACCCCGCTCGTGCTCGGCGCCAAGGCATTCGGACCGATGAAGTCCTTGTAGTCGTTGTAGAACACCGCTGCGTCGAGAGACAGCTTATTGTCGAACGCAAAGAACTTGGTGCCGAGCTCATAAGTCCAGACACTATCGCCTTTGTAGATCAGGTTTGGCGCGCCGGGTCCGTTCTGGCCGCCGCCGCGGAAGCCCCGGGCAACCGACCCGTAAGTCATCAATCCATCCGACCAGCGCTTGCTGAGCGTCACGCGCGGCTGAACCTCTTCAGCTGTGTATGTTTCGGCGGTCGTCGCTGACGAAACATCAAGTTCCTGCTGGTCATAGCGAAGGCCAACCGCCAGATCGAGCGTCGGATCGATTTTCCAGAAAAGCGTACCGAAGATCGCCTGCGACTGGGTTTCTGTAGAGACCGCGGCCGGCGCACTGATGCTCAGCGGCACAATCGTGGTCAATGATGTGGCATCGGTTTTCGAGCTGTTCGCAAAGACGCCAATGAGTGTTGAAATATTATCCGTCCACTGTGTATCGAAACGCAGTTCACCGGTGTAAGTCTCGATATCACGCGTGCCCTCGCTTCGAAGGAAATCGACCGGACCATAGTCGCCGTCATTGGGCGGCGTTTCGGATTCTGCGCTGTTATAGGCGGTGATCAAAGTGATCTTGGTGCCGATGCTGTCTGCATCGAAATCGCTTTTTAGACTGATACCAGTGTACTCGATGTCGACATAGCTGGGCAGGTTTGTCGGCGCGTCCAGCGTAAAGTCATTGGTCCCGCTGACCCACGCATAAGGCGTGTTGCCGCCGGAGACCTTGTCATAGCTGGCATTGAGATTGAACGTTGCCCAATTGGCCGGGGTGAAGCGCAAGCCGCCCGTGACCGACTTCTGATCGAGCGGGTTGCGGTCACCGCCGATCAAGCTGTTTTCCTGGAAGCCGTTCTGGCTTTGATACGCCCCGCCCAGCCGGAACTGCAGGATATCCTCGATGATCGGTCCGCTCGCGCGTCCCGAGACTGACTGGAAATCATCCGGTCCTGCATAAGAGCCGTCGATCCGCCCCTCGAACTCATTTGTCGGCTGTTTGGAGATGACGTTGATCGCGCCGCCCAGCGTATTGTTGCCGAAGAGTGTGCCTTGCGGTCCGCGCAGCACTTCAACCCGCTCCACATCGACAAGAGGTGTGTTCAGATAGGTCGTGTTCGGCTGATAAATTCCGTCGATGAAAATACCGACGCCGGGCTGAACCGTATCGATCAAGGTCGTTCCGATGCCGCGCATCGAGACGAGCGCACGGCCCGCGCTGTCTGAGTTGATGTTGAGACCCGGCGTGTATGCGGCGATGTCCTTCACCTGGACAACCTGTTGATCCTTCAACTGCGCGCCGGAAAGCGCCGTCACGGAGATCGGCACATCTTTCAGCGACTCTTCGCGCTGGCGGGCCGTGACCGTAACGGTCTGCATGGTGGCAACGGAGTCTTCGCTACTTATTTCCTGCGCAACGGCTGTGAGTTGCATCAGGCCGGAAAGCGCCACGCCGGACGCCAGAACGTGTTTCAACATGAATTCCTCCCTCAAGGACAAGGCCGCTCATTGGCTAGCCGATCTTGAGATTGGTATAGCGGCTTCATGAACCTATCTGAAAGGTGTGGAACGCAACCGCCAGTGTGCAGATCAGCATCCAGAGTTGACTGACCGGTCCAGCGCCTCCGCGGCGAGACAGATGGACCCCATCGGTCCGGCCTGAGAGCCAAGGTGTGGCATCATCAGGTAGCTGGAAAGATTCGCCGTAATTTCATGACCGGTGCCGTAGCCTGAAAGCGATGCAGCCAGGTGCGTCCGGATCTTCTCAAGCAAGCCAGGCCGCTGCGTCATGACACCGCCGCCCAGAAGAATGCGTTGCGGCAAGCTCGTGTAGACAAGGTTGTGACAAAGGTGAGCGAGTGCCCTGGCCACCTGCTCCAGCGCCGGATGATCCGGCGGCACATCAGCGCCGGGCATCCCGGCCGCCGCCTCCAACGCCGGACCGCACGCAAGCCCTTCCACACAATCACCGTGGAAGGGACAGACACCCCGCCAGTTCTCATCCCGGGGAACGCGCAGGTGTCCTGCTTCGGAATGACCGAGCCCGGTCAATGGCTTGCCTGCCATGATCGAGCCGACGCCAACGCCGGTTCCAACTGTAATGTAAGCCCAGCTCGACAACCCCCTGCCCGCGCCCCAGAGTCCTTCCGCGAGCGCCGCGGCATTGACATCAGTCTGGATAGAGAAGGGCTCGCAGCCCGCAAGGTCAGTGAGCTTGATGCCGGACCAGTCAGGCTTGGGTGTCCGGATGATCATTCCAAACTGCTCCGATTGCGGATCAATCTCGAGTGGTCCAAAACTCGCAATACCCAAAGCCTCAAAGCCGAACTTGTTCCGCCATTCCTCAAGTACTGCAGATATCCTGCCCAACGTCAGGTCGGGGGCAGCCGTGGGTATCTGGAACGTTTCCCGAACATCCGCGGGCCCCGTCGCCAGCGTGCACACACATTTGGTGCCGCCAATTTCCACACCTGCGAGCAACGCACTCATTTTACCAGCACGTGTAGCCGCCATCGGCCAATACAATGCTGCCCGTCATGAGGCTGGCTGCATCCGATGCCAGAAAGGCCACGATCGACGCGACCTCCTCCACTTCTCCGAGTCGAGCCATCGGCGTCGAGTCGATCCAGCGTTTGTACATCGCGCCCTCCTTGTCGGCGAACTCGTTCAAAGGCGTGCGGATATAGGTTGGCGCGACGGCGTTAACGCGCACACCGCGCGGCGCCCATTCAGCGGCAAGCGACCGGGTCAACTGATGAACCGCCGCCTTGGAAGCATTGTAATAGCTCTGTTCTTGCGGACGATTGACGATGAAACCACTCATCGATCCAACATTCACGATAGCGCCTTTTCCGGCCGCCAGCATGTGGCGGCCAAAGGCACGGGCGCACCAGAACGTTCCGTTGAGATTTACATCCAGGACGTTCAGCCAGTGCTCGTCGGTTACCCCTTCAGCCGGAGTTTCGCTGCGCGCTATCCCGGCATTGTTGACGAGAATGTCGGTGCCGCCATCGCCCGCGAGTTCGCCTGCAACTTCGCTGACACGTGCCGAATCCGTCACGTCCATGACAACGCCGCGCGTCTCCCCGCCAAGCGCAGCCACCGCAGCGTCGATCCGCTCGGGCGCAAGATCGGCAATCACAACTTTAGCACCGAACTCTGCAAGCGCCTCGGCGCATGCATAGCCAATGCCCGAAGCGCCGCCGGTCACCACCGCCCTTCGTCCGTCCAGGCGCAATCTTTGAAGATAACTCATCCAATGGCCTCCTTGAGTTCAGGGCAGAAAGCTGGCTGCAGGCATCTCGGCCTCGTAAACCGCCTCGCCCCGCTCAAGCTGGTAAACGAGACGGCTTGCGGGTTCGAACGGCTTCCATGGCAGCGTACCATCCTTTGCAAAATCGACCCAGATCCGGTGCACGCGCTGCGCAAGGTCTTGCGGCGGCCCCTCGCCCGTCAGGCCTTGCGGACCAGTCGTCGTTGCGAGCGTATCGAACACAAATGGCAGTTCCATGCCGTGGCTCGATCCGAGCTCACGGCCAAAGGCGGGGGATCGCCATTCGAATTCATACATGTGCGTCCGCCCCTTATGCTCCTCGGCGAAGCGGCGCGCAGGCCAGCGGAACACGAGGTCCGTCATCGCATCAAGCAATACCTGACCGGGCTTCTTCCCGCGCGATTTCAAGCCATAAGCCTTCAGCACTTCCCGAGGCTTGGGGTGCGACCGGCCTAGAACAAAGGTCGCCAGCAAACCGCCCGCCGTGTCACGCACGCCCGTCGGAACAAGATAAAGATTCATCTCCTCGGCATTTGTGCCGATCAGCAACTCCACATCCGCACCGGCGCCCTGCTTGAGCGCTTCGAGTGGCGGCAAAGGCAACACGTCATCGCCGTGCACCGGAATGAAGCGACTGATCCCGAAAACAGGCTCCAAGCCGTCGCCATCGCGAAGATCGAGCCGGATCGTGGGCTTTGAAACTTTCTCAACGGCGTCCAGACAGGCATCGAAAGAAGTGGATGCGAACCCGGCCTTAGTCGCGGGCACCCCCAGAAACTTCGCGACCTTGCGGACCAGTCTTTGCGCAACTTCGATGTCTCTTGTCATCGCCCCGTGCCCGCTTTGCACGATCGCCCGTCTGAAGAGGCCTTTTGCCAGCGGCGACACGACCAGGTTGGCAACAGACATCGCACCGGCCGACTCGCCGAACACCGTGACGTTTGAAGCGTCGCCGCCATAATCCGCAACATGCTCCCTCACCCACTGCAGCGCATAGATTTGGTCCCTGAGACCGAGATTTGTGGGTACGCCCGGGATCGGCAGGAAGCCATCGACGCCGAGCCGGTAGTTCATCGAAACGCAGATCACACCATCACGCGCAAAGGCCTGACCATCCTGGACAGGCGCGTCCTTGCTCCCGATCACGAAGCCGCCACCATGTATGAACACCATAACGGGCAAGGCTGCCCCGCCACTCACTGGGCGCCAGATGTTCAAGGTCAGGTAGTCGTCTCCCTTCACCCAGCCCGTGCCGACCAAGGGCACAGTGTCGAGCCCGGGAAAAGCGTTCACACGATGCGGCGCGTTCGGCCCGGGGCGCGTTGCATCTCGCACGCCTTCCCAGGGCGCGACGGCCTGCGGGAGCGCGAAACGGCGGTCTCCTACCGGCGGTTTGGCATAGGGAACTCCGAGAAAGGACTCGACGACGCCATTGCTGATCCCTTGAACCGGGCCCAGAGCCGTCTTCAATTCTATTGCCTGCATTGTTCCGATTCCTCCGGACTACTTTTGTACAGCCTGCTGCTTTAACCCGGAGGCCGCATGCTTTGCAGATCGACCATATTTCCGTGCTTTTCGGACCTGGCTGTCCGCCGAACGCGCACACCAGCGCGAAACTCTCTATGGTGAAATGCTGGACGAATGCCCAAACATCCACTTCAACATCGTCATCGAAATCACGGCCCCCTGATGGCCCGCTCCGAAGCTGAGCCGCCCATTCCTCCCAACCCGACAAGCCGCCGGGACCCGTTCCCTGCCCTCCGCCTGTCTTTCGCATTCCGGAGCGACGAACCGGGTTCGCTTCGCGTCGACATGAAAGCCGGTGCCGGCCGATGTGCTCATCCCTCCCCCGTCGCAGTCTCCGTTTCGGACAGAACTCTGGCCGGTCTCCCCAGCTCCCCCGCCCCAACGGCATAGCGCGTGCGTCTGTTGACTGAGCGGCGATGCGCAAGGACCGAAGCAGACCGTCTGCGCGATTGTTCGTGGACGGCCCAAACAGACCGTGGAGGGCGCTCTCCTGGCTGAGCCGTCTCGGCGAGCCCGCGCGGGCCATCCAGCGTGCGGGTGTACTGCGCTTGCCGATGGGCGAAGGCCTGCTGGGCCGGGTGGTGGATGCGCAGGGACTGCCGCTGGACCATGGCGGGCCCGTGCAGGACGTGGTGTCTGAGCCCATGGGG
>JBKBIZ010000300.1:0-586 GCA_046293975.1 Hyphomonas sp.
GGAGATCTTCGCCGACAAGATCGGCCTGATGCTGGCCCGCGACCTGTCCAAGGTCTATCCGGACAGCACCTTCGTCGTCGATGTGAAGTCGACCGGCCTCTACAAGACCGACGAGATCCTCAAGGCCAATGGCGCGGAGGTGGTCTACTGGAAGACGGGCCACTCCTACATCAAGCGCAAGACCGCCGAACTGGGCGCCCTGGCCGGGTTCGAGAAGTCGGGTCACTTCTTTATGGCCGGTGATCTGGGCCACGGCTACGATGACGGCTTGGTCGCGGCCGGGGCGGTCCTGGCCATGCTGGACCGTAATCCGGGCAAGAAACTCAGTGAACTGAAAGCTGCCCTGCCCGACGCCTGGACCAGTCTGACCATGTCGCCCCACTGCGACGACGAGTTGAAGTACGGGGTGCTGGAGCGGATCGTAAAGGAATACTCCGACCTGGCCGCAGCCGGCGGCGAGATTCTGGGCCGCAAGATCCTCGAGGCCATCACTGTCAACGGGGTGCGGGTGCACCTGGAGGACGGGTCATGGGTCCTGGTGCGCGCCTCGTCGAACAAGCCGGAGCTGGTTGTGGTGGTCGAGAGC
>JBKBIZ010000301.1:0-248 GCA_046293975.1 Hyphomonas sp.
CCCATCGCGCGAAGAATATGCGCGCGACTATGCCGCCGCCCTGGCCGCCAATGGCGACGAGACCATTTTTGACCGGGCCGAACCCGTCGGCCTGTTCGTAGAATGGCTGGCCGAGGCGCGGGCGCATGAGGTCAATGATTCCAACGCCATGACCCTGTCGACGGTGGACGCCGACGGCATGCCCGACGCCCGCATCGTCCTGCTGAAGGACGTGGATGGGCGCGGCTTCACCTTCTATTCGAACCGCG
>JBKBIZ010000301.1:258-586 GCA_046293975.1 Hyphomonas sp.
CCAAGGGTCTGGAGCTGGACGCCCGTCCGGTCGCCGCCCTGACCTTCCACTGGAAGTCGCTGCGGCGTCAGGTGCGGGTGCGCGGCGCGGTGGAGCCGGTCACCAAGGAAGAAGCCGACGCCTATTTCGCCAGCCGCGCCCGCGAGAGCCGGGTCGGCGCCTGGGCCTCGGACCAGTCCAGGCCGCTGTCGGCGCGCGCCGACCTTGAGGCCGCGGTGGCGCGTGAGACGGCCCGGTTCGGGGACGGCGAGGTGCCGCGCCCACAGCACTGGACCGGCTGGCGCGTGATTCCCGACTCCGTCGAGTTCTGGCGCGATCGCCCGTTCCG
>JBKBIZ010000302.1:0-585 GCA_046293975.1 Hyphomonas sp.
TCGGGCGGCGGCTGGAACATAGCCGACTTCTCCAGGGATGGGGCGAAGGCCCTGGTCCTGAACCGGATGTCGATCAACAACGCCGTGGTCTATGAACTGGACCTGGCGTCCGGCCGCATGACTCCGCTGACCGATCCGGCGGAGGAGGTCTCCTATGTCGATCCCAAATATGCGGCCGACGGCACGGTCTGGGCGACGTCGAACAAGGCGTCAGACTTCCTGCGTCTGGGGCGGATCGGGCAGGGCGGCTTCGTTCCTGTCAGCCCCGAGACCCGGTGGGACGTCAGCGACTATGCTCTGGCGCCCGACGGGAGCTTGGTCGCCTATGCGGTCAACGAGGCGGGCGTCTCGCGGCTCAAGGTCATGGATCTCGCCACGGGCGCCGTGCGCGTCGTCACGGGCCTGCCGGAGGGCGTCATCCCCTACAGCATCGGCCCCGCCATCGACATCGCCCCCTGGGGCGCGATCGGCCTGAGTCTGTCGTCCGCCCGGGTGTCCGGCGACGCCTTCTCGATTGATCCGATCACCCTAGCGGTCACCCAATGGACCCACAGCGAGACCGGCGGCCTGGATCCCGTCGCCAAC
>JBKBIZ010000303.1:0-585 GCA_046293975.1 Hyphomonas sp.
GCGGCCCCCTGACCGGCAAGGCCCTGGCCGATCAGGTCACGCGCGGCGTGAAAGCCGACCTGCGCGCCTGGAACTTCCGCCCGCACCTCGTCAGCGTGCTCGCCAGCGGCGACCCGGCCTCCCGCGTGTACGTGGACAGCAAGGCCCGCCGCGCCGAACGCCTCGGCGTGCAGTTCACCGCCCGCGACCTGGGCGACACCCTGACCGACGCCGCCCTGCACGCCGCCCTCGACGAACTCTCCGCCGACCCCGGCGTGCACGGCATCATGCTCGAACTGCCGCTCGCACCCGGCCTGGACGCCGACGCCGCCCTGCTACGACTCGCGCCCCGCAAGGACGTCGAGGGCCTCAGTCCCGCCAACCTCGCCCTGATCGCCGCCGGACGTGAAACCGAGGCGCTGCTGCCACCCACCCCACGCTCTGTCCGCTTCCTGCTGCGCGCGGCCCTCGGCGACGACCTGCGCGGCCTGAACATCGCCGTGATCGGCCCCGGACGCACGGTGGGCCGCCCCCTGACCTTCATGCTGAACAACCGGGGCGCGACCGTCACGCTCTGCAACGAACACACCCGCGACCTGCGCCGCG
>JBKBIZ010000304.1:0-583 GCA_046293975.1 Hyphomonas sp.
CATCGCCCTGGCCGTCGGCATGGTCGAGCCGATCTTCCAGACCATCGCCTACACCGTCCATGATCGCGTCTGGCACAAGGTCGAGCGCCGACGGATGGCGTCCAATATTGAAGAGGCGACGGAAGCCTTCACCGCCCGCCTCGACATCATGTCGCCCGAGGAACAGCAGCGCTCGCACGACGCCCACGGTCATCGCGGCCACAGCCACGCCCTGCCCCGCTCTCTCAAACAGGTCGCGCTGAAGACCGTCACCTACGGCGTCATGCACTTCGCCGTCGCCGTCACGGTCGCCTACGCCCTGACCAACGACATCCGCACGGCCCTCGCCATCGGCATGATCGAGCCGCTGGTGCAAACGGTATTCTTCACCCTGCACGACCGCATTTGGAACAGGATCGAGGACCGCAAGGCCCGCGCCTCCGTCGCCACGGTCTAATCCTTCCAGTCGATCTCGGCGTCATGCAGCTGGGGGATCGCCAGGCGGCGCGTCTCGCTGCCGGGCCGGATCGTCAGGTCCAGAAGGCCCGCTCGACGCGGTGTATTCCCTCAGTGCTCATGGCGCATCGGACGGAAACGAACTTCC
>JBKBIZ010000305.1:0-583 GCA_046293975.1 Hyphomonas sp.
CAGCAACAGGGTCGCGGCCAGCGGGAGGATCAGAAGCGTTTTCATGGACATGCGCGTCGCCTGGAATTGCGGACAAGAGGGCGGAGAGGCGGTCAGCCGGGGTCGCGAACCGAACCGGTGGCGCTGTCGATGGTCACGGTCGGAAGGCCCGCGGCCTTCCAGGCCATGATCCCGCCGGCCAGATGGCTGTCGATGTCGTGGCCGGCCTTGCGACAATGGCCGACGGCCGTCGCCGACCGCTTGCCCGAGCCGCACTGGAACACGATCAGCCGGTCGCCGGCCTCGGGCAGGGCGCCCGGGTCGAACGTGGACAGCGGGAAGTTCAGCGCGCCATGAATCCGCTCGGCGGCGAACTCGCCCGGCTCGCGGACGTCGATCAGCAGGATCTCGTGGGCGTCGAGCGCGGCCTGCACCTGCAGCGGGGTCAGATCTTTGGTCTTGGGGGCGCCGAACATCGTCTACTCCTCGGAGGTTGGCAGGGTCATGCGACCGTGCAGAAAAGGTCGGAAAGCGTTTTCACCACGGCCCGGGCAGCCTGGCTCTGGAGGCCGTAGTAGACGGTCTGACCATCCCGGCGCGCCGT
>JBKBIZ010000306.1:0-582 GCA_046293975.1 Hyphomonas sp.
TCGACCGCCTCGACCGAGAAGCGCGACGCCCCCGTTCTGGACGCCGACGACGACGATTTCGGCGGCGAGACCGAGTTCGTCGATCCGCGCCAGCTTCGCGCCACGATGGGCGCTGCGGCCGCCGCCGGTCGCGCCTCGGCGACCCGCAGCACCATCGACGCCGCCCGCGCCGCCATCACCGCGCCGCCCGAAGCGGAACCGGCGCCGCGTTCGGGCTTCGGCCTCAAGCGGGGCGGCAAGTCCAAGCTGCAGGAGCGGCTGGACAGGCAGGCCGCCAAGGACGGCTCGACCGTCAAGAAGACCTTCCTGGCCTCGGTCACGGCGGTCGCCCTGACCGGCGGCGTCTATGGCTATCTGTCCCTGACCGACGGCGGCGCCCCGGACTTCGACCTGCCGAGCTTCGGCGGCGCCCCTGCCGCTGGCCCCGCCATGCCTCTGGCCGCCTCGGCGGTGACGCCGACCGGCGTGCGGCCGACCTTCGACCTCGCCGGTCCCGGCGCGGCCGATTACGAAGCCGCCATCGGCAAGCTGGAGGCTGGCGACAACTCCGGGCTGGACGCGATGAAGCGCGCCGCCAACCTG
>JBKBIZ010000307.1:0-580 GCA_046293975.1 Hyphomonas sp.
CGCTGGCTCGGCGACCGCATGGACCTGACGGTCGGGCCGGTGAAGATCGAGATCCTGGAGCCGCTGCAGAAGCTGAAGGTCACCGTCGACTCCCCCGAGCACGGGCTGAAGGGCGAGGTGATCTTCGACGGCCGCGCCTTCCCGATCGAGGAGCCGCGCTTCGTCCGCCGCCAGGGCACGCGGACCTTCATGGACTACACCCGCCTGACCCAGAACGGCCGCTACACCGGCTGGATCGAACTGGACGGCGAGCGGCGCTCGATCGACGGCTTCGTCGGCACCCGCGACCGCAGCTGGGGCGTGCGCCCCGTCGGCGCCCAGGACAGCCAGGCCACCGTTCCGCCGTCCCCGCCACAGTTCTACTGGCTGTGGTCGCCGAGCAGCTTCGACGATGGCAGCTTCTTCTTCCACAGCAACGAGGACGCCGTCGGCCGCGCCTGGAACACGCGCGCGGTCTGGCTGCCCGACGGCGCCGGCGAGGCGGAAGGAGACCACCTCAACGGCGAGGCGAAGGTCAGCTGGAAGCAGGGCACGCGTCACGCCCAGTCGGCGACGGTCGAGCTGACCGACGACTTCGGCA
>JBKBIZ010000308.1:0-579 GCA_046293975.1 Hyphomonas sp.
GCCGGCCCCGCCCGCCCCGACGAGGCCCCCTACGGCCTGGTCGGCGTGGGCGAGGGCGCCCTGGCCGCCGCCATCGCCCAGACCCTGATCGCCAGCAGCCTCACGCGCGGCGGCACGCAGTTCGTGCTCGGCAGCCCCGACGCCAGCGCCCTCGCCACCGATTACGCCGACCTGGCCGTCGTGGCCGGCGCGAACGCCCGCCGCGTCGCCACCGGCGGCACCCCCGAGGAGATCGACGTGCTGGTGCCCGGCGGCCCGCTCGCCACGTACCACTTCGCGCAGTTCGTCGCGCACGCCAGCGGCCACAGTGACGAGGCCGCCGCCGCCGACGCCCTGTCGGCGCTGGACCCGCGCGAGGTCTTCACCGTCGAATTCCTGTTCCGCGACGGCAGCATCGCCCGCTCGACCTTCGAGGCCGGGGATTTTGCGGCGGGCCGGGCCTTCCTGGCGATGGGGCAGGTTTAGGGGAAGCTTGTCAGGCGTTGGCCAATATGCGTCCATTTGCGCCATGCGCCAACTCATCTTGTTCACCGCTCTCGTGCTGGTTTCAGCCTGCTCGGGTGAGGAGCCTTCCAGACG
>JBKBIZ010000309.1:0-578 GCA_046293975.1 Hyphomonas sp.
TTCAGTACAACTGGCCGGCCCTGACCGACCTGCCGGCGATCCTGAGCGATCTGGCCGAGGTCGAGATGCACGCCATCCAGACGTCGGGGAACTGCATCCGCAATACCACGACCGACGTCTTCGCCGGCGCTGCCGACGACGAGATCGAGGATCCGCGCCCGTGGTGCGAGATCATCCGCCAGTGGTCCACCATCCACCCGGAATTCAGCTTCCTGCCGCGTAAGTTCAAGATCGCGGTGATCGGGGCGGAGAAGGATCGGGCGGCGATCCGCACCCATGACGTGGGCCTTCAGATCGTCCACGGCGAGGATGGAGGGACGGCCTTCCGCGTCTTCGTCGGCGGCGGGCAGGGGCGGTTGCCGCACATCGGGCAGGAGATCGCTTCGGCCGTTCCAGCGGCGGACCTGCTGGCCTATCTGACCGCCATCCTGCGGGCGTGGAACCTGCTGGGACGGCGCGACAATATCCATAAGGCGCGGATCAAGATCCTTGTCGCCTCGGTCGGGCTGGAGGCCTTCCGCGAGGAGGTGGACAAGCACTACGCCACCCTGCGCCACGAAGACCTGCGGATCCCCGAG